>JBEKEP010000204.1:0-6541 GCA_050013775.1 Occallatibacter sp.
CAACGCAGCGATGGGCCCGACGCCGGCATGGTGCCGACCACTGCGCCGCAATACGTTGTTTTCGAGCCGAAGTTCGCTATTTTCAACGATTCGCCCGAGTGGGGCAGCGCGGCTGTGCTAGCGCCGTGGTACACCTTCGAGCGCACCGGCGATCGCGCCTTCCTGGCGGCGCAATATGGCGTGATGCGCGCGTATGCAAAGTATCTTGGCTCGCGGGCGCACGACGGCATTGTCGATTACGGCCTTGGCGACTGGTTCGACATCGGCCCGGGAGATGCAGGACTTTCAAAGCTGACGACGGCGGGCGTTACGGGAACTGCGACCTACTACCAGGATTTGAAGGTTCTCGAACAGACCGCAGCGGCGCTGGGCAAGAGCGAGGACAGCCAGGCTTACGCGGAGCAAGCGGCGCGGGTTCGCGAAATTTTTAATGCGCGCTTTTTTGACGCTGCACAGCACCACTACGACAAAGGCAGCCAGACAGCACAGGCGATGCCGCTTGCACTGGGCATGGTTCCCGAGGATCAGCGAGCGGCGGTGCTCGACGCACTCGTTGCTGACATTCGCGCGCATCAGAATCACACGACATCGGGCGAAGTAGGTTTTCATTATGAGATCGACGCACTTCTCCAGGGCGGGCGCTCCGATGTTCTGCTCGACATGCTGGAACGCACCGACGCGCCGAGTTACGGCTATATTTTGTCGCAGGGCGCAACCGCGCTGACAGAGGCGTGGGACGGCGGCCACTCGCAGGACCACTTTATGCTGGGCAGCGCGGAAGAGTGGCTCTATCGCGGGCTGGGCGGCATCAGCGTGGATCTTTCGCAGAAGGGTTCGCTGCGGGTGATCTTGCATCCCGTTGTTGTGGGAAACATCCAGTGGACCCGCGCTCATTATCGATCGGCTCTCGGCGAAATCGAGAGTGAATGGCATCGCGGAACGGCGGAGACGGTCTACAGCTTCACCATTCCGGCGAACGCAACGGCAACGATCCAAATTGATTCGGCGGCTGCGGGGATGGTAACTGTGAACGGCGTTCCGCCGGCCCATGCCGCAGGTGCTGTCTTGAGACCCATCGACGGCGATCGCTTTGCGATGACGGTCGGCTCAGGGAAATACGAAGTGCGCGCGGCAAACCCGGCGGAGATGCCTGACTCGAGAGCCGGAAGCGCAATGCGGAAACATGAAACGACAAGGCCGTAAAGCAATACGCTGCAACGATCTCCGCGCTAAGTTAACGTTTGCTGTTGACCGATGCAGCCGAGGCAAATACGATTCGCTTGGAACTGATGGGAGAAACGATCGTAATGGAAATGCCGCCCACAGGGCCGGAGCGCGCCGCTTGGTTGAAGCATAAAGCCAACTGGATCCGGCTCAGCGCCATGACCATGAACCATCACGCGAAACTGGGCCACACCGGCGGCGACCTGTCCTCGGCCGACATCCTGGCCGTGCTCTTCCTCGGAGGCATCTTGCAGGTTGATCCCGCGCGGCCCCGTTGGGCAGAGCGCGACCGCTTCATTCTTTCCAAGGGGCATGGCGCCGCAGCGTATTACTCCACGCTTGCCGCGCGCGGTTTTATACCGATTGAGCAACTCAAGACGTACATGGACCCGCTCTCGATGCTCAACGGTCATCCCGACCGCAACAAGGTGCCGGGCGTGGAGGCCAACACCGGCCCGCTGGGTCACGGCCTGCCTATCGCGGTGGGCGCGGTGCTGGCCGCACGCATGAGAAAGGAGCCCTGGCGCGTTTTTGTGCTTACCGGCGACGGCGAGTTGCAGGAAGGTTCCAACTGGGAGGCCGCGATGACCGCGCAGCACTATGGTCTCGACCACCTCACGGTGATTGTGGATCGCAATCGCATCCAGCAGGGCGATTTTACCGAGAATACGATTCGCATGGAGCCGCTGGCCGCGCGCTTTGCCGCATTTGGATTCGCGGTTGAGGAGATCGAAGGCCACTCCGCGGCTGCGCTGCTCGACCGTTTTTCGCATTTGCCGTTGGAAAAGGGTAAGCCCACGTGCCTCATCGCAAACACGATCAAGGGCAAGGGCGTTTCCTTTGCAGAGAATCAACCCGCGTGGCATCATGGCGTGCCGACCAAGGAGCAGCTCACCACGGCCGCGAAGGAACTTGACGTGGAGGTGGCGTGGTGAGCGACGCACCGTCCTCCACTGCCGGCCAGCGGCTTTTTGACTGCCGCGACGCCTATATGAGCGCCCTGGAAGAGATGGCTGCTGCCGATGCGCGCGTGTGCGCCGTCGCGAATGACTCGCTTTCTTCGGCGAAGCTCAAGAATTTCAAAGAGAAATTCCCTGATCGCTTCGTGAATGTAGGAATTGCCGAGCAGAACATGGTGGGCGTGGGTGCGGGATTGGCCAATGGCGGCATGGTTCCTTACGTCTGCGGTGCGTCGTGCTTCCTTACCGCGCGCGCCATGGAGCAGATCAAAGTCGATCTCGCGTACACGAAGGCGAACGTGAAGCTCTGCGCCATGTCACCCGGCATGGCCTACGGCCAGCTTGGGCCCACGCATCACTCCATTGAGGATCTCGCCTGGATGCGCGTACTGCCGAACCTCACCGTGATTGTTCCCGCCGATCCTGTGGAGACCGCGGCTGTGATGCGCTACTCGCTCGCGTACGAAGGGCCGATGTTCCTGCGCATTGCGCGCGTGCCCGTGCCGCGCGTGCATGGCGAAGATTACGAATTCCATTTGGGCAAGGCGGTGCGGCTGCGCGAGGGATCCGATGTGACGCTGATTGCCAACGGCCTGATGGTGAGCCGCGCCCTGGATGCAGCCAACGTACTCGAGGCGCAGGGCATTTCGGCACGCGTGCTGAACATGAGCACGGTGAAGCCGCTCGATCGCGAGGCGATTCTGGACGCGGCCCGGACCACGCGCGGAATCGTGACAGCTGAAGAAGCATTGGCGGCCGGCGGATTGGGCGGGGCCGTCGCAGAGGTGCTTGCACTTGAGCATCCCGCGCCGATGCGCATCCTGGGAGTGCCCGACGTCTTCGCGCCGACGGGCACGGCCGAGTTTCTGCTCGAGCACTTTGGGCTGACCGCGGCGGGAGTTGAACGCGCGGCTCTGGATCTGTTGCGGCGCGAGGCATAGATGACGGGCGAATGGATTCTCGCGATCGACCAGGGCACGACGAACACCAAGGCGGTTTTGGTGGATCGCGAGGGCCGCATTGCCTATCGAGCCGCGACGCCAATGGAAATCATGCAGCCGCGGCCCGGCTTCGTGGAGCAGGATCCGCTGGTGCTTTGGCAGTCGGTGGTTCAGGTCATCCAGGCTTGCGTGCGCTATGCAGAATCGGAGCGCGCCGCGATTGTTGGAATCGCGATCAGCAATCAACGCGAGACCGCCGTGGCATGGCGGCGGGCAGGCGTGGGGAGCTCCACCGCGGGCGAGCCCGTGGGCAATGCCATCACCTGGCAATGCCGGCGGTCCTCACCCGTTTGCGAACGCCTTCACGCACACGCTGGAACGATTCAATCCATCGCCGGGCTCCCGCTCGACCCGCTGCTGAGCGCGACCAAGTGGGCGTGGCTTTTCGATCAGCATCCCGAGTTGCGGACACAGGCGGAAAGCGGCGAATTGCATTTGGGCACGGTGGATGCATGGCTGCTTTACAACCTGACTGCGGGCAATGTGTACGCTACCGATCATACGAATGCCTCGCGCACTGCGCTGCTGAACCTGGAGACGCTCGAGTGGGACCCGGCGCTATGCGATCTTTTCGAGATTCCGCGCGCTGCTCTGCCGACTGTGTTGCCATCGAGTGGAAACTTCGGAACCTGCGCCGCGATTCCCGAATTCGCCGGCATTCCCATCGTGGCCATGATCGGCGACTCACACGCCGCGCTCGTGGGCCATGGCCGTTACCAGCCGGGAACGGTGAAGGCTACTTACGGCACCGGCTCTTCGCTGATGATGCTCACGCCGGAGCTCGTGACGGAAGCGAAACATTTGGCGCGCACTGTCGCGTGGTCGGCTGCGAGCGGCGCGCACTTTGCGCTCGAGGGCAACATCGCCATGAGCGGCGCGGCCATGCAATGGGTGGGCGAGTTTCTCGGCCTCGCGCATCCTATTGAAGATGCTGCGGCGCTGGCCGCAACGGTGCCCGATGCAGCCGGATTGATCCTGGTGCCCGCGATGGTTGGGCTCGGCGCACCTTACTGGGACTCAGCTGCGCGGGGCCTCGTGACCAATGTTGAACGCTCGCACACAGCCGCGCATCTGGCTCGCGCTGCCGTCGACGCGATCGCTTTCCAGGTCGCCGATGTTTTGGAAGCTATGGAGGCTGCAGCGCGTGTGACATTGCCGGTTCTGCTTGCGGACGGCGGCGCCACGCGCAACGATGCGCTGATGCAAATGCAGGCGGACGTTCTTGGGCGGCCGGTGCATCGCTCGACGCAGGAAGATCTCTCGGCGCGCGGCGCGGCGTTGCTGGGATGTCTCGCACTTGGATGGTGGAGCTCGCTCGATGAGCTTGCCGCGCTGCCCAAGTCTGTGCAGCCCTTCGAGCCAAAGAAATCGCACAACGAACGCGAGCGTTTGCGCGGCGCGTGGCGGCTCGCCGTCGAACGCGCTCGACTGACCGCGGAGCGTGTCGCATGAATCAGGTGAATCAGTCCGGTGCGGACGTCATTCTGGAAGCGCGCAACATCACCAAGCGCTATCCCGGCAATGTCGCGCTCGATTGCGTCACGTTCCGCGCGTACCGCGGGCAAGTGAATGTGCTCATCGGGGAGAACGGTGCGGGCAAGTCCACACTGATGCGCATTTTAGCGGGCGCGGAGAAGGCAGATGAAGGCACGCTGCTTCTTGAGGGTAGGCCACTGGCGCTGCGCACGCCTCGCGACGCTGCAGCGCATGGAATTTCGATCGTTCATCAGGAACTGTTGGCTCTTACCAATCTGAAGATCAGCGAAAACATTTTTGCCGGCCGGGAACTTTGTCGCGCGGCGGTGCTTGTGGATCAAGCGGCCCAAGATCAGCGCGCTGCCGCGGCGCTCCGTCGTCTGCGCAAGCCAATGGATGTGGCCACCGAAACGGGGAGATTGTCGCTGGGCTGCAGGCAGGTTGTTGAGATCGCCCGCGCTCTCGATCAAGGGACGCGGATTCTGATTCTCGATGAGCCGACTTCCGCGCTGTCGGCATCGGAGGCGGAGTCGCTCTTCGAGGTCATTGCGGATTTGAAGCGCGCCGGCGTGACGATCATTTATATCTCGCACCGGCTGCACGAACTGCTCTATCTCGGGGATCGATTCACCGTGTTGCGCTCGGGACGCGTGGTGGGCGAGGCGACACGCGCCGATGCGACGCGCGCGTGGATCGTGGAGCGCATGTCGGGCCGAAAAGAGGGCGCCCACGACACGTCGACTGGAAGTTCGGCGTCTCGTCCCGCGGTTCTGACGGTCGGCGGCATCACTCTGCCTGGATCGGTCGGCGATGAAGCCGCACAAGCGCCGGTATACGATGTCAGCTTCTCTGTCGGCGAAGGCGAAATTCTCGGAGTTTACGGACTGCTGGGGGCGGGACGAACCGAATTGGTGGAAGCGCTGGCCGGATTGCGACCGATCGCGTCGGGAGTTGTCGCAGTTCGCGGACAGAAAATTCGCGCTGGCAGCGTGCGTGACGCTTTGCAAGCCGGGATGGTCCTGATGCCAGAAGACCGGCAACGCGACGGACTGTTTCCAGAGCTTTCGATCCGCAAGAATGTCGTGATGGCGGCGAAGAGCGGCCTCCTTCTTTCGCGCGACGAAGAGACGAAACGCGTGCACAAACTTACCGCGGAATTGCATATCGCCGCGAAAGACATGGAGCTTCCCGTGACTACGCTTTCGGGAGGCAATCAGCAGAAGGTGCTGCTGGCGCGCTGTCTCATGTGCTCGCCGTCGGTTCTGTTGATGGATGAGCCGACGCGCGGCGTCGATGTGGGCGCAAAGGCCGAGATTTACAGCATCCTGCGCGAGCTTGCGGCGAAAGGATTGAGCATTGTGTTCACGTCATCGGAGATCGAGGAGACGCAAATGCTCGCGGCACGCGTGCTCGTGCTCTGCCAGGGACGGATCTCCGCTGAGTTCTCGCGCGATCAGCTGAGCGACGAAGGCTTGTTTGCCGCTGCCAGCCCCTCGGTTGCCGCCAAGGTCAGCGCGGCCACGGCGTGGTCAGCAGGAGGTACGGCATGAGCTCTGTGACGCCAACCCGACCGCGCGCAAATCGTTTCGCATTGGCCTCGGCCCGCATGATTCTGCTCCTTCTGCGGGCTCGCGCCATTCTGGTGTTGTTGCTGCTCCTCGTCTTGTTCTCTGCGCTCGCACCGGAATTTCTCACGGCCAACAATCTTTCCATCCTCACCAAGCATGTGGCGATCACGGCACTCCTGGCAGTGGGGATGACCTTTGTCATTCTGACCGGCGGCATCGATCTCTCCGTCGGCTCCATTGCGGGGCTCGGCGGCATGGTAGCGGGCTATCTTCTCACGCAGGGATTTTCCTATGGAGGCGCCACGCATTACCC
>JBEKEP010000205.1:0-6536 GCA_050013775.1 Occallatibacter sp.
CAGGGCGATCAAGACGCACAGCGCGGCGAGCAGGGTGAACGCGATCAGACCCCAGCGCACGACGTTCGGCGAAGCCGTGTCGGCAAACATGGAAAAGGCCGCGCCCTCGTTGGTCCAGTGCGTGATGCGAAGAACGCGATCGATGACAGGGATAGCGCCGCCCAGGCGAATGTGCCGCACCACCCATGTCTTCGACAACCGGTCGGCGACGACGACGAGAGCCGAGATGAGCAGCAGCCAGTGCAGGCGGCGTGGCCGAGGCCAATTGGAAAACCAGCTCACTGGGCGACCTCCGGCTCCGGGGGCGCGATGCCCATTTCATGCAAGGCGTTCCGGCAGCGGCCGCAGACGTCGTGCCAGATGCCGTAGTCGGCGGTGTCCTCGGTGTAGCGCCAGCAGCGGTTGCACTTGATGCCTTTAGCCTGCTGTGCGATTACGGAGCCGTATCCGTTCAGCCCCTGAACCGAGAAGCTACTCTCCAGCGCTGTGAGGAACGAGTCTTCTTTCTCGGAGAGCTGAACGCTTGAGACATTGAAGATTTCTTCGAGGTGCGGCTTGTAATTGTCCAGGAGCTGGAAGAGCTGGGCCGAAGCGGCGATCTCGAGCTCCGCTTCCAACCCCTTGCCGATCTTGCCTGCTTTGCGCTCGGTCTCGATCCTGGCGAGGACCTCATCGCGCACGGCGAAAAGTTGCTTCCACTCCCCGATGAGCGCGGCCGGGTCCTCCGAGAAGATCTCCTCCGGCTTCGGAAACCGCGCCAGATGCACGCTGATCTCGCGGCCTTCGACTGGCGGCAACAACTCCCACACCTCGTCGGCCGTAAAGGTGAGGATGGGCGCCACCAGCCGCACCAGCGCCTCGGTGATCCGCCACAGCACGGTCTGCGCCGAGCGGCGAGCGGGGCTCGAAGGCGCGAAAGTGTACATGCGGTCCTTGAGCACGTCGAGATAAAACGCGCTCAGGTCCACGATGGCGAATTCGTTCACGGCCTGGTAGACGCGATGGAACTCGAAGGCTCCGTACCAGCCCGTCTTCCCATCCCGACCAATGATTTTTTCGGTGAGTTCGCGCGTGCGGGCCAGCATGTAACGGTCGAGCGGCATCAACTCACTCTCGGGTACGCGGTCGCGCGCGGGGTCGAAGCCGTTCAGGTTGCCGAGCAGGAATCGGAAAGTGTTGCGCAGCTTTCGGTAGAGTTCGGCGCAGCGCTGCATCAGGTTCTCGCTGGCCGCCATATCTTCGCGGAAATCCACCGACGCAACCCACAAACGCACGATTTCGCCGCCCATTCTGTTGGCGATATCGACGGGATCGACGCCGTTGCCGAGCGATTTCGACATGGCGCGGCCCTGCTCGTCGAGCGTCCAGCCGGCCGTGGCCACGTGCGAATAAGGAGCGCGCCCGCGCAGCGCCACCGAGGTGAGCAGCGAAGAGTGGAACCAGCCGCGGTGCTGGTCGCCGCCCTCCAAATACAAAACTTCTCGCGCGCCGTTTCCGCCGCCCCCGGCCTCAAATCCCTTGTAGGCAGCGCTCAACTCCGGGTCCGATTCGCAGACGGCGAGCCAGCTTACGCCGGAATCGAACCAGACATCGAGAATATCGGTCTCTTTGCGAAACGCCGTGCCACCACAATCACTGCACTTTGTGCCGGCCGGTAGCAGCGCTTCGAGGGCCGTAGTGTGCCAGGCCTCGACGCCTTCGCGCTCAAAGAGATCAACAATCCTGTGATTGAGGCCGGAATCGATGATGGGCTGGCTGCAGCCTTCGCACAAAAACACCGCGATGGGCACGCCCCAGATGCGCTGGCGGCTGATGCACCAGTCGGGGCGCGTGGCAATCATATTGGTGATGCGCTCTTTGCCCCACGCCGGATCCCACACCACCTTGTCGATCTCCTCGATCGCAAGCTGCCGATATGTTGTTTCCGATCCGTCGGCGCGCTTCACGGGTGTTTCAAGCGAAATAAACCACTGCTCAGTAGCACGAAAGATAACGGGATGATGGCAGCGCCAGCAATGCGGATAAGAGTGCTCAAGCTGAGCGCCGCCCATCAGCGCGCCGCGTTCCTCGAGCATGGCGACGATGACAGGGTTCGCGGCAAAGACCTTCATTCCCTCGAAGGCCGGCGGGTTGGCATGCGGCCAAACCGCGGGATCGACATGAATGTGCCCGGCGGCATCCACGCGGCTGGTGGGGTCGATGCCGTACTTCTGTCCGGTATAAAAGTCGTCTGCGCCGTGCGAGGGCGCGGTATGCACCGCCCCGGTGCCGGTGTCGGCGGTGACGTAGGTGGCCAGAACGCCCAGGACGGACCGCTCCAGGAACGGATGCTGGAAGGTGACGCGGTCGAGCACGGCGCCTTTGAAGCGAGCGAGCTCTTTGGTGGGTCCGAGCTTGCAGGCTTCGGCCACCTGCGCAGCCAGTTCGGCAGCAACAATGTACACGGGGCCATCGGTAGTTTCCAGCGCCACGTACTCGAAATCGGGATGGAAGGCCACAGCCATTGACGCGGGAAGCGTCCAGGGCGTGGTGGTCCAGATGATCGTCGAAACGTCGCGGCCGGCGAGCGCGGGCGCGATGGCCGCCGGATCGGAGGTGAGCCGGTAGCGCACGTAGATCGACGGGCTGGTGTGGTTGTCGTATTCCACTTCCGCTTCGGCCAGGGCGGTGCGGTCGTGGATGCACCAGTAAACCGGCTTCAGGCCGCGGTAAACGAAACCTTTTTCCAGGAAGCCGTAAAACGCCTCCAAAGTCTTCGCTTCATAGCTGCGCGCCATGGTCTTGTAAGGCGTCTGCCAGCGCCCGAAGCAGCCAATCCGCTCGAACTGCTCGGTCTGCATGTCCACGTACTTCTGGGCGTAGGCGCGGCAGGCGTCCAGCACCTCCGGCACCGGCATGGTCAGCTTCTTACGGCCCAGTTTTTCGTCGACCTTGATCTCGATAGGCAGTCCATGGCAGTCGTAGCCGGGGACGAACGGGGCGTCGTACCCCGCCATGGTCTTGGATTTGACCACGAAGTCCTTGAGGCCCTTATTGAGCGCGTGGCCCAGGTGAATGGGTCCGTTGGCATACGGCGGCCCATCGTGCAGCAGGTACACCGGCCGGCCCAGGCAGGCTTTACGCAGCTCTTCGTAGAGCCGGAGCGAGGCCCAGCGCGCCAGCCGAAGCGGCTCATTCTGGGGCAGATTGGCTTTCATCGGGAAGGCGGTCTGGGGCAGGGTCAGGGTCGCCTTCAACTCCGGCGCAGAGGACATGGGACTCCGTTCAGGGGTTCGAAACTGTTCAATCTCCAGTGTAAATGGCGGCGTAAAGATTTTCCCGGTAACAAATCAGCTGCCCAAAGCGTCTATTATTTGTAGGAGCTTGGAAGCAAACGGATAGGGCAGTGCGGAGGCCGTAGGACGTCAAAGGTTGCTTATCGGGCCGAGACAAGTACCGGCGCGGTAAAGCATAATGGATCGGACAGCCCTGTTACGGGCGCGCTCGCGTCCGAACGGGTAATGGAAGCCCCACGGGTCAAGATAAGGGCAGACAACCAACGGACATGACACCGGAAGAAAACAACGACCAGGGAGGCGCTGAGCCAATGCACGGCCATGAGCTGGATGCCTTTCTCGGAAAAGCTTTCGAGGAGAAGCCCCTCTGGGTCGATCTCTGGGAGAGCGTCCGCGACGTGTTTTTCCCGGTCAAGCTGCCGCCGTTGCAGTTGACCTCGACGCCGATTCCTGTGCCCGACCGGATGGCCGTCAAGACCAATCCATGGGCCGTCGGCATCTCGACCACCATCAACGCCCTCATTCTTTGCATCATCCTGTTTGTTGTGGGCAAGAAGGTCGTCGAGGCAATCAAGCCCTCGCTCCTTGACACCAACATCGATATCAGCGACTACAACGCGCCCAAGAATCCCGTCAAAGCGGGCGGCGGCGGCGGCGGCGGCGATCGCAGCATCATCGAGGCCAACAAGGGCAAGTTGCCGACGAGGTCGCCGGATCCCACAACGCCTCCGACGCCTGTGACCATCGAGCACCCCAAGCTGCCCGAGCCCCCGGCCATTAATGTGCAGAAAGATATTCAACTGCCCGATAACAACATGCCGATGATCGGCCTGCACAACTCAACCAACGTGACCATGGCCTCGGCTGGCGGCGGCAACGGCGCGGGCATGGGATCGGGTAGCGGCGGCGGCCTTGGCTCCGGCTACGGCAACGGATATGGGCCCGGTTCCGGCGGCAATGCTGGCGGCGGGGTGTACCAGGTGGGCGGCAGAATCTCCCAACCCATCCTCGTCGTTCAACCTGAAGCCGAATTCTCCGACGAAGCGCGGCGCGCCAAGTACCAGGGCGTTTGCATCGTTGAGATGATCGTCGATGCGCAAGGCAATCCGCAGAACGTGCACGTCATCCGCACTCTGGGCATGGGACTGGACGAGAAGGCCATGGAAGCGGTGCGCAAATACAAATTCAAACCGGCGATGAAAGACGGCAAGACGCCCGTTCCGGTGCAGATTACCGTCGAGGTCGATTTCCATTTGTATTGAGATCTGCAGCTGTTTGTATTGAGATCTGCAGCTGTCCGGTATTGAGCCCTTCAGCTATTGAGGGACAGAAAAAGCGGAGCGCATGTCGCCCCGCTTTTTCTTTTTGGGTAGCTCCTTCGATTCCGCGATACAACGCTCGGCTTTGCAAGAGCATGACTTTGGTCGTGCCAAAGTTGCGGCTATTGGCTACTGGCTACAGGCTACTGGCTGCTTCTACATGATCATCCAGTCGCCGTCGTCTTCGAGCAGTTCCTTCATGGCGGCGCAGTCGCCGGGCGCGTGCCGGCAGGGATTCACTTCTTCGCCGTCCACCGCGCGCATCACCGTCACAATCTTCTCGTGCGATTTGAGCACTGCGTCGTGGCACTTTTTGGCTACGGCCATCAACTGATCCCAGTTGCCTTCAAGCACAGTGCCCTTGTTCTTCGCCTGGTGATAGAGCCCGCTGGCGTCAATGATCTTGTCCAGGTCCGCAGCCGCGTCGCCCGCATGCCGCCCTCTGTCCTTGGTCTGCACTGTCAACTCGAGAAGCATCTGATTCGTCCCCTTCGCAGTCTTTCTCTTGAAGGGATACATCGAGCGGCGCGCCGAAAGCCGTGACTCAGGTCACGGTCGCAACGCGACGTCCCACCCCTAAAATCTGATTTTTTGTTTTCAAAGGGACGTGCCCTTGCAAGTCCCATGGAATCACCGCAAATGTTGGTTTCAGCGGTGCGTTGACCTCCTCAAATGTTCGCTTAAAAGGTGTCGTTTGCCCCGCAAATGTTCGCTTGAGAGGTTGCGATTCTTTGAGACAAATACCGCGAAATTGGCCATTTGAGGGGCAACTGTAACCGGGAAATTGACCATTTTCGAGCAAACGGTTGCAGAGAATTACCCAAAAGAGTGGTCAAACAGGCGATAGACACGCTAAAAAGGGTGTTTTTTGCGACCTATTTCGCGTGTTTTGCACGCCAGAAAGCGCTTTCCAGCGTCAGCTTGCAGCTTTTGTTCTTCGCCTTTTAGCCCGCGAGCGGGCGACATATGGTAGCCCCAGTCGTAAGACTGGGGACTCTGCGGACCCCTAAATCGCCCGTAGCCCGCGTGAGCGGGCGGCAGAACGTCACGGCGAAAACCCGGGAATCGGCGTATAAGGGTTGGGGTCCGGAATCGCAATCCGCAAGGAAGCAAGCCATGGCGCACACCTTCACTAGCATCCTCGTGCACGCTGTATTCTCCACTTCCGGCCGCTCGCCACTGATCAACGACACCATACGTCCCGAAATGCATGCATATCTTGGCGGAATTCTTCGCCGGCTCGAGGCCGTTCCCATCGTCGTCGGCGGGACCGCCGACCATGTGCATCTGCTGGCGTGCCTGCCGGCCGATCTTGCAGTGGCCGAATGTTTGCGCGTGGTGAAGACAAATTCCTCGCGATGGGCGAAAGAGCGATGGCCCGAACGGCGTGCGTTCGCATGGCAACGCGGATACGGAGCATTCAGCGTGAGCGAATCAAAACGCGGCGCCGTGATTCGTTACATTCAGGACCAGGAACAGCATCACCGGCGCATTTCGTTTCAGGAGGAATTCCTGAAGCTGCTCAAGAGCCACGGCGTGGAATTCGACGAGCGGTATATCTGGCAATAATTCTTACGCCCGCTGAAGCGGGCTGAGACTCGCGGCCGGTCCGATATCCCCAGTCTTACGACTGGGGCTAGCGTATTTCGCCCGCGTCGCGGGCTCGCGGCGGCGGGAATTTTGCGCTTTCCCGAGTTCCGGGAGCGAGGTCGCAGAGGCCGGCATTGAAGCCCGCTTGAGCGGGCGACAGAACACCGCGCCCAGGACTTAGCGAATGGCGTATTAGGCCGAAAATAAACCTCCCGCGCTTTGCATATCATTACGCCCTCCCGGCGCAGAATAAAAACATCAGCCAATAGCTAGAAGCCAGTAGCCAGTAGCCAAAAGTTGGCGGCTCCGCCGCCCCCTCCCCCCCTATTGGCTATTGGCTGTTGGCTGCCCC
>JBEKEP010000206.1:0-6264 GCA_050013775.1 Occallatibacter sp.
CGATTTGGCCTCACGGCCTTATTGAGTAACGATACGCCGCAGGCTCAAGTAATCTGTCGGTTCCGGGCTCCGGCGCGGTGGTTGTGTGCTAGCCTGCGACTGCGTTACCGGAACCGAGGCGTAGATCAGGTAGGCCAAAGTTTCCATAGACGTGACTCGATTGATCAGCGGAGGCAGCCACCCCTTCTTCGTTGACACCCCAGATATGTCGCCGATTTGAGCTTGGGGGCGCTTAGAACACCGGGCGTTTCGCTTGGCCTTCGTTGATCTGTTCCCACCTCAACATCGTCAGTCCGGGAAGCACCAAGACATAGCGGAACACCTTGGGAGGTGCTACCAACGCACCTCCACCTTTTCAAGAGAAGCACTATTATGGGTTATGGCGGATCTGGAGTCCGGGACCATCGCGGTGCTGGCGGAGAAACCTTCGGTAGCGCGTGATATCGCCCGCGAGTTGGGCGCGACCAGCCGAGGCGACGGATACCTGCACGGCAACCGCTACGTCGTGACGTGGGCGGTGGGGCATCTCGTAAGCCTTGCCCAGCCACACGAAATCAACCCTGAATGGCGCACCTGGCGGCGCGCCCTACTCCCCATGCTGCCGAAGCAATGGCCGCTTGTCGTCTACGAAAAAACACAGAACCAATTTGAGATCGTAAAGCGAATTCTTAACTCGTCGAAGGTATCGCGCGTCGTTTGTGCGACTGATGCCGGCCGCGAAGGGGAATTGATCTTTCGCTATATCTACGAGTCGGCGCAGTGCCGAAAGCCGTTCAGCCGACTTTGGATCTCTTCACTCACGCCGGAGGCCATCCGCAAAGGGTTTGCGGCCCTGCGGCCGGGTGCCGACTACGACTCGCTGGCGGATGCTGCGCGTGGCCGCAGCCGGGCAGATTGGCTGGTAGGCATGAATCTTTCGCGCGCCTATACCCTTGGCTACGACGAAGAGCTTTCCGTCGGGCGCGTCCAGACACCCACGCTGGCTATGGTGGTCGAGCGCGAACTTGCCATACGCAGCTTCGTGCCCGAAGATTACCTTGAAATCGTTGCCGATTTTCGGCCAAGTGGCGAGCATCCCACGGGCAGGACTCAGCAGAATATCTATCGGGGTACATGGTTCCGTGCGCGGTCGGGAGAGGGGACCGACAAGGAATCGCTGCAGAAGGCGATGCGGCTGCCCAGCGATGGAAAAGAAGCGAAGCTCATCATCGAGCGCGCGCACGCCGGTCTGGCCTCCATCGAATCGGTCCAATCGGAAACGCAGCGCATGGTTCCCCCACTGTTTTACGATCTTACAGAACTGCAGCGGCACGCCAACCGCCTATATGGCTTCAGCGCGCAGAAAACGCTGGATGTCGCGCAGGCGCTGTATGAAACCTACAAGCTCATCAGCTATCCACGCACGGACAGCCGGCACCTCTCACAGGATGTGGTGTCGACGCTTCCGGGAATCGTCAAGAACATCGAAGGTCCTTATCGTGACCATCTGGCGCCCGGCACGGGCGAGCGCGCCTTGGGGCGACGGTTCATTGACGATTCCAAGGTGACAGATCACCACGCCATCATTCCCACCGCAATATCTCTTGGGAAGTCCCGCCTGTCGGACGACGAGCGGAAGATCTACGACCTGATCTGCCGGCGCCTGCTCAGCGCCTGGCAGGACGATCACATCTGGTCGGTTACAACCGTGATCACCGCGATTGCGAACGGCAACATCATCGACCGCTATCATGCGTCCGGAACCGCTGTGCAACAGGCGGGTTGGAAGGTACTGGATATCGTCGTCGAGAAGAAGGCGAAGCGGGGCCAGACAGGCGGAGACGAAGAGCGCGGGGAGCAGGTTCTGCCGCCGGGTTTGGCCAAGAGCCAGCCGCAGGAGGTGATCGGCGTCGAAGCCTTGAAGAAAAAGACCCGAGCTCCCAAGCGGTACACGGATGGCACCCTGCTCACGGCCATGGAGACGGCGGGCAAGACCCTCGATGAAGAGGAACTGGCAAAGGCCATGAAGGAAACCGGTCTGGGAACGCCTGCGACTCGGGCGGCCATGATCGAGGTTCTACTCAAGCGCGGCTATATTGTGCGGCAGGGGAAGACCCTCGAAGCCACGGACAAAGGCATCCGGTTGATTGAGGTGGTCCACCCTGAGGTGAAGAGCCCCGCCATGACCGGTCAGTGGGAAGCGTATCTCAAGCGGATCCAACGCGGGGAGGCTCAACTGGGGCCATTCCTGAAAGGCATTGAGGATTACGTAACGGGAGTGGTGGGCAAGGTCGAACAGGCACCGCCCGCCGCCACGCCACCGGTGGAAGTTGTGGCCCGAAATCCACCAAGCCTTCACGGCTCTCTAGAGGCGACCATTCGCGGGCCGTTGCCAACCGACGACCTAAACGCTCTCCTGCATAGCGCGTTTGGTTTCTCCTCTTTCCGATCGAACCAGGAAGCCGTCTGCCGGGCGGTCATCGAAGGTAAGGACGTGTTGCTGGTCATGCCGACCGGAGCCGGCAAGTCGCTATGCTATCAACTGCCTGGTATCGCCCGCGGCGGCACGACGCTGGTGATCAGCCCGCTGATTGCCTTAATGGAGGATCAGGTTGCCAAGCTTAAGGCGCAAGGCCTTGCCGTCGACCGCATTCACTCTGGCCGTCCGCGTACCGAGTCGCGGCAGGCTTGTGTGGATTACCTCAGCGGGAAGACGCAGTTCCTTTTCATCGCGCCGGAGCGGCTGCGGGTGGCCGGCTTCCCGGAGATGCTGGCCAAACGACCGCTCTCCCTCATCGCCATTGACGAGGCGCACTGCATCTCGCAATGGGGACACGATTTCCGGCCGGAGTACCGCATGCTGGGCCAAGACCTGCCCCGCTTTCGTCCTGCGCCGGTCATAGCGCTGACCGCTACTGCGACACCAGTCGTTCAAAATGACATTGTCGAGCAGTTGGGGCTGGCGCAGTCGAACCGCTTCGTTCACGGTTTTCGCCGCAACAACCTCGCAATTGAGGTTGTTGAGATCGCGCCTTCTCAACGGGCCGATCTCACCGGCCAACTATTGCAAGAGGCCGAACGCAGACCGGCAATCGTCTACACACCCACGCGCAAGCAAGCCGAAAGCCTGGCAGCCGAACTTGCCGCCCACTTTCCTGCGGCTGCATATCACGCTGGAATTGATGCCGGGCGCCGCCAGCAAGTCCAGGAGCAGTTCCAAGAGGGCCGGATCCAGGTGATGGTTGCGACGATTGCCTTCGGCATGGGGATCGACAAGGCTGACGTCCGCACCGTGATCCACACCGCCCTGCCGGGCAGCCTGGAAGCCTACTACCAGGAGATCGGGCGCGCCGGGCGAGACGGTGCTCCCAGTCGCGCGATCCTGATGCACTCCTACGCCGACCGCTACACCCACGAATTCTTCTTCGAGCGTGATTATCCGGACGTGGCTGTGCTGCAGTCGATCTATACCAAGCTCCAGGCCGAGCCACATGACAAGGCGTTCCTGATGCCGAAGCTCCGGATGGAGGAAGAGGTGTTTGACAAGGCCCTCGAGAAGCTCTGGATCCATGGCGGCGCCGTGGTGGACTTCGCCGAAAACGTGAGTCGGGGCCAGGACCACTGGCGCGAATCCTATGTCGCGCAGGGTGAGCAAAAGCGGGCGCAGATCGATCAGATGATGCGTTACGCGGAGAGCAATCAGTGCCGCATGGCCACCTTGGTGCGCCACTTTGGCGATCTTGCCGACGGAGAGAAGCCGTGCGGGATTTGCGATTTCTGCGCTCCGGGGCAATGCGCCGCGCAACGGTTCCGTACCGCCACGGAGGCGGAGCACAAGATGCTCCTACGAGTGGTAGCCACGTTGCGCTCGGGTGGCGCGAAATCAACCGGCAAGCTGTGCGCTGAACTGTGTCCCAACAACGAGATGAGCCGCGACGCATTCGAAGAAGTGCTCGGCGCCACGGCGCGTGCGGGACTCTTGCAACTCTCGGACGCGGCCTTCCAGAAAGACGGCAAACAGATCCCGTACCGCAAAGCCAGTCTCACGCGCACCGGCTATACCGTGGACGAAAGGACGCCGATCAAGTTCGTCATGAAGGACACGGCGCCCCCGTCTGGCAAGCGCAAAAGGAAGAAGAAGCCTACTGTTTCTGCGGGGCGGAAGCGGCCATCGAGGAATGAAACCGCAGCGGGACCGGGGCCATCGTCAAAGGCGAAGGGGCCTACAACCGAGATGAATACTCGCATCGAAGCAGCGCTGCGCGACTGGCGTCTGGCCGAGGCGCGGCGGCATGGCGTGCCCGCGTTCCGAATCTTAACCGACCGCACCCTGAAGGCTCTGGCCACCAGCCACCCGGCAACAACCGAGGCGTTGCTCGCCGTCCCGGGAATCGGGTCCAGCACCGTGGCGAAGTACGGAACGAATATCTGCCGCGTCCTACGCGACAACGGCGCCTGAGCGCAAGCAATCCGCTGAATCGGTGGCAGGATTCCGATTGGAATGCCCGGCTTCCTAACCTTGAGATCGCCGTAATCACCGAAATCAGCATTTTACGTTCTTGTTTTTGGGCGGGGATTTGCGAGTCTGGACAGGAGTTTGCCGAACTCGCGCCGCATTTCGCCCCGATCTGTCTTCCGGTCGCCAGGGCTTCCTTTCCTGGTCAGGAACGCAGCCAGCTCAGGGTAGGTTTGAATTGTGCTTCTCTGATGCGACTGGTTGTGGTATCTGATCTGTTTCCATGTTTTGAATTTCTTGAAGTAGTGGTCAGATGGAGCGAAGCCTTGGGCGTCGAATTCCCGTCCCATGCGTAGCAAGTCGTCATCACTGCAGATTTTCTTTCCGCACGGTCCATGGGCGGCCATGGTCTTGCTCCACCAATGACCAGCAAACGACTTGAAGCGCTCCTCAGCCTGCGCACGTTCACTCTGAACGGTAGACCGCAGAGGTCTTTCGCCCTGCACGGTATCCAGTGCCTTTTCGGCAATGATCCGGGCCGGATGAAGATTTCTCCTGAGAATGTCGGTGGTCGGCACTCCCAAACAGTCCATGGCCCCCAGAATGGAAGACGAGTGAAGGCCGATCCATTGACGGATACCAGCAATTTTCTGTGAGAGCAGGTGGCGTTCAGACAGCATCTGATTCACCGAGGAGTCGAATACCGCACTCGGAAGCTTGGCTGCCGCCTGCTCCGCCTCTTTCTCTTCCTTCAATTTGCGAAAGAATGGGAGGCTCTGGAATTCCGGAATATTGAAGAACTCGTAGGCTCCGGCATCCCGGACCCAAATAACCGCTTTGTCGATATCATCGGTTAATCTTTGCACCAATCGTGCGTAGTGAACCTCTTCTGAAATTTGATCGAAGTAGGTCAGCAGAAGGGATACATTGGCCTGATCCGCAGGAGCACAGGGACGCGATTTGAGTTTGTAGGACCATAGACGAACCCGTCCATCCACACCGTCGAGCTCGGAATCGAGCCAGCATACGATCGAGGCTGGCACGTCTGATCGAATCGGATCGTCGGGAGCGATTCCGGCGAGATCCATGGCTCGGCTGCAGGACTCAACCTTTTGTCTCAGGTTGGACCGGCATTTCTCGATCTTCCTCTGACGCCGAATGATCGCGTGCTCATTGGCTCGAATTTTCTCCGCTAACGCGGTGTGCTCCTTCTCGAATCGCTTCTCCTCATCGGGTTTTGCATTCTCGAGTTCTTCGTCCAGTTGCTTTAGCTCGGACAGAAGCGAGACCGATTCATCGGCGGCCTCCAGAGCCTCCAAAACCGCACAATCGATCTCCCATTTCTCACTGAGGTAGCTCGCGACGGACAAAACGTCGTCGTCATTCTTCAGTTCGCAGGGATTGAGCCATTCTTTGGAACGGCTGACCATCCACTTCTGAATCCGCAGAATTTCTTGTGTTAAGAAATCCCTGGACCGCTGCTCTTCTTGCAATCGCTGAGGATGCACGGCAGCGACCTACCTCTTTCCCAAGGTTGACGCTGAAATATTTAGCGTCGGCTGTTCGTCCACAAACCGGAGTTTCAGCCATCGGCAGATGTAATCGACAATCGAGAACGCGTGAGGGATATCCTCGTCTCCCGTGGGACCATCCGGCTCAAATCTCATGAGAAATCCAGCCGAGCAGATATCCTTCAGCGGAGCCCCGTACCGCAGCGCGATTGAGACGACCCCCGCATAGGCGGTCATCATGCCAGTCAGCATAGAGCCTATTTTCGACATGGTTATGAAGATCTCAATCGGCTGGCCGTCGGCCCCCAAAACAACCGT
>JBEKEP010000207.1:0-6128 GCA_050013775.1 Occallatibacter sp.
AGATTGTCGCCGTGGTCTCGGCTGTTCTGGCGCACCGCGGGGATCACTGGCAGATCGGCCTCATCGCGATTCCGGTGAAGTGGTACGCGATTGCCGCCATCTACTTCGCGGCACTGATTGCCGTGATTTCGGCTGTCGACTACTTCATCGGCTTCTGGAGGAAGATCGACCACGCGTCAAAAGACCGCCGCAAGGCCTCTGTGCTTTCGCGCGGCAAGAGCGTGAAGATTTCGTGAGTCGTAGTTCGTGGACCGTGAGCCGTGCACACTGATTCGAGGTCAGGACGCGGTTCGCGACTCACGCAGCACGAAACACGTATCACGTTCCAGCTAACTGTCCCACCGATAGCGCATCAAGACCAACACCTGAGGCAAAGAAAATTACTGCGTGCCGACCGTGGTCAGATCGATTTTGATCTCGGGAGGCGATTGGAGCGTGTTGTGTACAAGGCAACGCTCGATGGCGCGGACCAGTCCATCGTTGTGTTCTGGTGTCAGTTGCACAGGGCTGACTACATGGACGCGGAAGTTGCCCAGGCGCGCGGGCTTCAGAAGTTTTTCGGCGGTTACGGAAACTTCCACGCCGGTTTGCGCGAGATTGCGGGTGCGTAGATACTCGACGGCATAATAAGCGGCACAGGAGCCGAGCGATGCCAGCAAGAACTCTGGCGGTGTCATGCCAGTGTCTTCTCCGCCGCATTCCAGCGGTTGATCGCAGGCTACGACGTGCGAACGCGCCTGAATGGCAAACCTGACGCCGTCGACGTGCGAAACTTTCACTTCCATTGGAGCCCTCGCCTTAGACCTCTCAAAGTGGCGGGGAAGCCTGCATACAGAATAGCGAAGATCGCTTCAGCGTGCGGGCCGCGGAATGGTGAGGAAGGCAGCGCTTTCGGTGAGCGCGGGTTCGGGCACGAGGGTTGTTTCGCGTTCGTCCAGCTCGATAGGGGGAGCTGGCGGCGCGCCAATCATGGCCCGAATGGCGTTTATCACGAGATCGGGCTCATCGAGATGAATCCAGTGTTCGCTCTTCGCAGCAATGGTCTGCCGGACAGAATCGCCGATTTGGTCAAGTTGATTTTGCGAGAGGGGAGCGGAGTTTCCTGGCGTGAGCACGGTGATGGGAATGCCGAAAATGGGCGTGGACCCATGCATTTCTCGCACGGTATCGGGGATGGAGCCAATGTGGCTGCGGAGTCCGGCGTAAAAACCCGGTCGCGACCAGTGCGCCGCAACTGCGGGCCACACCTTGCGCGGCATCTTTCGCACTTCGGTTTTGATGCGGCACAGCACGTGGCGCGGATGCGCTCCTGCAGCGCCGGCAATGTGCTCGGAGAGTTTGCCCGGGCGACCGAAGAGCCAGGTGACCAGCAGACGCGCCAGCCCGCAGCGGACCACCGGCAGCGCATAACGGATGAGGTGATCGCCAAGATCTAGTTGCGATTGCCGGGTGGGGTTGAGAGGTGGCCATTCCTCGCAGCGCATGGGGTCGACGAGGACCAAGCCCGTGACTTCTTCGGGATAGAGCAACGCGAAGCGGCGCATGACCAATCCACCGAAAGAGTGGCCCACCAGAACATACGGCGGCTGGAAGCCTGCGATGGCGAGCATCTGGTGCAACTCTGTGGCAATGTTGCCGGGTGTGCGCGGCGTGCGGCAGGGGCTGCTCCAGCCCAGGCCCGCACGGTCGTAGGCGATGGTGTGGGCGAGTGGCGAAATTGGGTCCTGGATGCCGCGCCAGTTAAGGTGCGTGGCGCCGATTCCAGATTCGAATAGAACCGTCGGTTCGCCTTCGCCCTGCTCAAAGAAGTAAACGCTGCATTTGCGGCCGATGCTTACCCAGCGGCCTTGACCGGTGTGAATGCGGCGGTCGCGAAGGCTACCGAGGTGTTGATAGACGGTTCCGGCGAGAACCAGAAGCGCAACGGACGCGAGAATCCAAAATGCTACCTGCATCGAAATCCTAGAAGTGCGTGAGTTGTGCGGGGCTGAAGTCCCCGGCAGTGAGATTTGCCTTGGCGCTGCCGCGGTCGAGAACGAGCAGCGTGGAACCGGATTGGCCGCGGACTTTCACTTCGACCTGGTGCGCCGACCAGACGCCTTCCTCATGACGAATTCCATAGTAGGTGAACTCTTTCACCGCGCCGGATTCTTTCACAGTTTTTTCGACGTAGACAGGGAACCCAATGCTGGGGTCGAGCCAGGTCTTCACCTGTGCGTAGTGCGTGCGATCGGATGCGCCCGGCGTGCTTTTGACGATTTCACAATCGCGCTGGCCGAATTTTGCATTGCCTTCGGAGGCTTGCCCCGCCCAAAAGTATTGCTGCTCGAGGAGATCTTCATAACCAAAACCCGGGCCGAGCGGGCCCTCGCTCCATTTTTCAATGGGCAAAGCGGTGGGGGATTTGTCACCTGGATGCGCGATCGAAATCGAGCTTTGGCCGTTGGAGCGCATTTCAAGAAGGGCATGTGTCACCAGGCTGCCATCGGGAGGCGCGTTCCCCGGTGTTTTGGGCGCCGCGCCCATCTCCACAAATTCGCGCAGTACGCCGGGAAACCAATGCGCCTTGATGGTGATGGGATAGCTGAGGCGCGCGCCGCTTGGTTGCACCAAGATCAGATGCCCTGTGGCGCGAAAGTCGGCGGTTTCGATTCGCTTGCGTATCGATGAAAGCAGATCGCTCAAATTCAGCGTCTGCGCACACAAAAGCGGCGCCAGCGCGGCGATGCACGCGGTCCGCAGCACCTTCACGACGCGCGTCATAATTCGATCCTGCCATCGCGAATGCGAATGTGGCGCGGCGCGGCGTGTGCGATGTCGTTTTCATGGGTCACGATGATCATGGTCATTCCGCGCTGCTCGCGAATGCCGCTCAAGATTTCCATGGTGCGCGCCGAATTCACGCTGTCGAGGTTGCCGGTAGGTTCGTCGGCCAGCAGAATAGTGGGATCGTTGGCCAACGCACGCGCTATGGCCACGCGTTGCCGCTCGCCGGCAGAGAGCTGGTTGGGGAAATGGCGCATGCGATGGCTAAGACCCATCTCTTCAAGCAGAGTTGCGGCACGCTCGACGCGATGATTGGCATTCTCATGCAGAGCCAGCATGGCCACCTGAACATTTTCGATGGCGCGTAACGTGGGCAACAGGTAAAAAGCCTGGAAGATGAATCCCACGCGGCGCGAACGGTAAGAGTCGAGATCGACGGCCTTGCCCAACTCGGATCCCTTGAAGAAAACCTGACCTTGCGTAGCCACATCGAGGCCGCCCAGCAGGTGAAGAAGCGTGGATTTGCCGCTGCCGCTGGGGCCGCTGATGGCGACGTACTCTCCCGCGTCAATCTGCACGTCGACGCCGCGTAGAGCTTCCACGCGGCCTTCGTCATAGCTCTTGACCAGGCCGCGCGCCTCAAGAATAGGGACGCGGGCGCTAAGTGGGCTACTCATATCGCAACGCCTCTACGGGCGAAAGCCGCGCGCCGCGCCAGGCGGGATACGCTCCGGCGAGAAGGCCGGAGGCGATGGCGATGATGAGCGATTCGAAGAGATGCATCGGCGAAACCGACGCCGAGACCACGCTGGCGGTTTGCGGCAATGAGGAGAGCAGGCGCAATGCGCCCCACCCAATACCGATGCCGAGCAAGCCGCCGGCAAACCCCAGAGCGGTTGCCTCCGCAAGGATGAGCAAAATCACATGCCGGCCCTTCCAACCCAGCGCGCGGAGGATGCCAATTTCGCGGGTGCGCTCGAAGACCGACATGGCCATGGTGTTGGCGATGCCAAGAATGCCGATGAGGAGAGCGATCGCCGACGTACCCCATGCCACGGCGTGAGCCAGATCGACGAGCTGGTTGTTGGCGGCGCGCTCGGCCGCAGGAACGGCCTTAATATCCGGTAACACGGCTTCGATAGCCGCTGAAGCCTGTTTGACGTAGGCGTCCTGTGTTTCGCCGACGGGCGGGGGCCGCAGCTTGACGTGAAACGCGGTGACTTTTCCTTCCATGCCGGCGACGTTCTGCATTTGGTCGAGCGGCATGATGACGGCGCCGGATTCGAGCGCTGAACCTCCGCGGTAGGTGCCCACCACCGTGAAGTTAGTGCCCAGTATGGAAATCGTATCTCCGGGCTTTTTCCCAAGATTACTGGCGAGTAAATCGCCCAGGAGGATCTCCGGCGCTCCATCGTGAAAGCGGCGGCCGGAGAGCAGGGTGAGGGAATCGAACTCGAAGGAGTTGGCGCGCCAACCGTAAACCAGGGCATTCACTTCTGGCGTCAGATCCATGAGATTGAAGATCATGGGCGCTACCTGAGCGACATCGGGAACGGCGCTGATTTTGGCGGAAAGAGACTCGTCGATCGAGCTGGAAAGAAGGTTACTCTGGACGACGGCAATGTCGATGCCGGAGCTCGTATACATTCGCAGCCACTCGTGCTCGAAGGCGCGCGAAAAACCCACCAGGGCTACGAAGGCGCCGATGCCCATGGTGATTCCGACCAGCGTCAAGAATGTCCTGAGTCGCCTGCGCCAGAGATTCTTCCACGCGAACCCCGTGAACGAGAGTTGGGAGGCCATTCGGTTGGGAAACTTCCTTTTCGGGGAGGGGTCCGTGGCGACAGTGTATCGGTGCGGGACCGCTTCTGTCTATCTAGGGTTTATCGGGATGCTGGGTGCCGCGTCCGTACGGATTTGAGTGAGAGTGTAATTAGATTCCCGGAAGGGCGTTGCAAACGTGACTGTCAGGAGCGATGCGCAAACTCACCCTGTCGACAGACCCCTTGCGGAATACGCGGCCAAACCACGACCGCCGCGAAGCCTTGCCCTACGAGATCTGAACTGTTGCGGCCCGGCTGCGGAGAAGATTTCCGAGCCGGGCAATTGCTCTATTAGCGGCCGCGATCCCTCGAACCGCCGCCACTTCCCTTGCGTGCCGTGTAGCAATCGCGGCAGTAAACCGGACGATCGCCTCGCGGCTCAAAAGGAACGGTAGTGGGCTGACCGCAACCCGAACAAATCACAGGAGTTCCCTGTGAAGGAGCCGAACGGTAGCCGGATCCCCCCTGATCGTTTTTCTTTGCCATGCGGCAAGGCTTGCAACGCTTTGGGGTCGAATAACCACGTTCCTGAAAGAACGTCTGATCAGCAGCGGTGAAGGTAAATTCCTGCCCGCAGTCGCTGCACGTAATTTGCATGTCTCCGGCCATAGGTCTCCTTGGGGGGAATTGTACAGCCCAATTCGCAATATTTCGCAAGGATTCTTTTGAAATAAATCAGCTTAATAAGAAAACCGGTTTTCTCGCGCCGCTGCCTGCCGGTTTGGAGCGGGTGGGGTTGCGATATCGCGCAAAAGAATGGAGGTTCCGAATTCGCGTTGATGAGGATTCGGTCGTCGCAGCAGGTTGCTGGCTGACGGAAAAGACGGACCGCCGCGGCCGCGGTATGATCGTTGCACTTTACTTTTCAGCAAGGTGTGGGCTCGATGCGCATCGTGACCGTTCTCACTTCGCTCGGCGTGGGCGGAGCGGAGAGACAAGCACTTGCCGTGGCAGAGCGCATGGCCGAACGCGGCCACGCGGTTGCGCTCATGGTGCTCCGACCGCGTTTGCCGGAAGAATGGCCAACCGGGCTGCCGGTGGTATCTCTCGACATCCACAAGAATCCGGCGAGTGTCGCGGCGGGATTCCAGCGCGGGCGAAAATTCTTGCGCGCGTTCCTGCCGGACGTCGTCCACAGTCACAGTTTTCACGCCAACGTGCTGGCGCGGTTGCTCGCCGTCGGCGTACCGCGCGCGGCGGTTGTTTCCACGGTGCACAACGTATACGAAGGCGGCTGGATGCGCATGATGGCGTACCGGCTGACGGATGGGTTGAGCCGACGCACCGTGACGGTGAGCGAGGCGGCCGCAGAGCGGTTTACACGGCTGAAGGCAATTCCCAGGCACAAGTGCCTTGTGCGCATGAACGGAATTGATACTGCCGAGTTTGCGCCGAGCGCCAAGCGCCGCGCGGCGACACGAGAGGAAATGGGCGCTGGTTCCGGCTTCGTGTGGCTGAGTGCGGGGCGCATGGTTCCTGCCAAGGATTTCCCGAACCTGATCCGGGCCTTCCAACTTGCGCGCAAAGAGGCGCCCGGTG
>JBEKEP010000208.1:0-6046 GCA_050013775.1 Occallatibacter sp.
TTCAATTTGCCCAGTTCGCTGGCCGTGATCGTGAATCCTTCAGATGCCGCAATCGACCGCAATCCGGAGATGAGAAATTCGCGGCCGATGATGACGACCACGATCCAGACCTTCACCACTTCGGGGTTGTAGGCCACCAGCGCAACAAACGCGGCGGTCACCATGATCTTGTCGGCCAGCGGATCGAGCAGCATGCCCATGGTCGTTATCTGGCCGCGCTTGCGCGCCAGATAGCCGTCCAGGCCGTCGGTAATCGAGGCCAGTACGAACAACAGCGACGCTGTGATCTCCTGCTCGCCGTGCGACCCCTGCCATGGAAAGTGGGGCGACAGCACCCACAGGAAGAGCGGGATCATGATGATCCGCGTCATGGTGATGGAATTAGGCAGGTTCATGCGCACGAGCCACGCGATCTGATCTCTGGTGGCGTGACTCCATTATTGCACCGCAAGTGACCCTCCAGCAGCCGGCGTCGGCAAACAAATGGCGGAAGAAGCTTTCGCTTCCCCCGCCACGTTTGCCGCCGTTGCTGGTTGAACTAAGCGTAAATTCCGCGTTGCTTGATGGCGAACGCCACGCGATCGATGGCCAGCATATACGCCGCGATGCGGTTGTTCACGCCATGGGCCTCGGCATAGCGCACCACGTCGTCGAAACTGTTGCGCAGAATCTCCTCCAACTGCTCGTTGACCACGGATTCTTTCCAGAAGTATCCCTGGCGGTCCTGCACCCATTCAAAGTAGCTGGCTGTCACACCGCCTGAATTAGCCAGAATGTCGGGCACGATGAAGATGCGCTTCTCCGCCAGAATCTCGTCGGCCACGGCAGTGGTGGGCCCATTGGCGCCCTCCACCACGATGCGCGCCTTGATCTTGTCGGCGTTGCGGCTGGTGATCACGTTCTCCGTCGCCGCCGGGATCAGGATCTCGCAGTCCGAGACCAGCAACTCCTCGCTGGGCGTGGCTTCGGCTCCGCGGAAGCCGAGGATGGTGTTGTTGCGGTACCTGTACTCGAGCAACTGATGGATATCGATGCCCGTGGGGTTATAGAGTCCGCCATCGCGCTCGGCAATGCCCACGATGGAGTAGCCGCGTTCCTGCATCAGCCGTGCAGCGTTCGATCCCACGTTGCCAAATCCCTGGATGATGACGCGGCAGCCCTCAACCGGCATATTCAGATACCGCAGACTCTCGTCGCACACCACTTTCACGCCGCGCCCCGTGGCCTCAATCCGCCCCTGCGAGCCCCCCATGGTCACTGGCTTACCCGTCACCACGGCGGTCACGGTCTGACGCATATGCATCGAGTAGGTGTCCATGATCCACGCCATGGTTTGCTCGTTGGTATTCACGTCGGGCGCGGGCACATCCTTTTCCGGCCCGATGAACTCGATGATTTCGGACGTGTAGCGCCGCGTCATGCGCTCCAGCTCGCCGCGGCTCATCGCCTTGGGATCGCAGATGACTCCGCCCTTGGCGCCACCGAAGGGAATGTTCACCACCGCGCACTTCCAGGTCATCCAACTGGCCAGCGCGCGCACTTCGTCCAGCGTCACATCCGGCGCGTAGCGGATGCCGCCCTTGCACGGACCGCGCGCCATCGAGTGCTGCACGCGAAACCCCGTGAACATATCGATCATGCCGTTATCGAGCGTCACCGGAAAGTGCACAATAACTTCGCGCTGCGGCGAGCGCAGCACCTTCCATAGCCCTTCGTCCAGGTTCAATTTGCGCGCGGCAAAATCGAAGCGTGTATTTTGTGCTTCCCAGGGATTAATCTCCTGGTCAAGCGTCACATTGGGGGATCCAGTTCCCATAAGCTTCTCCATCTCCTGCCGCGCTTCCGATTTTTCCGGAGCCGGAATGCTATCCAGTTCATCCAGCTTATCGGTGCGGCGGCCAATCTGTCAGAATTTCTGCGTTCGAGGCCGCTTCCCGCGTCATTCCGCCATTCAGCGCGGCGGCGCGTTGGGGCAGGCCATCGCAAAACCAGAGATGCTGCGTCCCGAAGCCGCGGCACTCAAGTCGGCGCAACCCCCAGGGCGCGCCGACCCTGCACCAAAACCAAACAGGGCACACATTCTCTGGTTTTGCCGTAAAACCGCCCGGAAACCCAAACCTCAGTGAGTCTAGGCCGGTAGCCGGTCCGCGTCAAGCCGCGCCGAACCTTATCAGGAAACGCTTCTACAGCCAGTTCCCGTTGCTTTACATATTGTCCGAATGGGGTCCGATTTAGGGCCTGAAGCAGGAACGTCCCCGCAGCAACGGAATCCTGCGAGCAGTTACACTGGAGCTGTGAAAGCCTCTTCCCACTCAGCCCACCCTTCACGCAAGGAGTTCCTGGCTTTGGCCCGGACGCACACGCTCGTGCCCGTTTGCCGCTCGCTCATGGCCGACCTCGAAACCCCGGTTTCGGCCTTCCTGCGCGCGGCGTGGCCGGAGCGCGAGTGCTTTCTCCTGGAATCCGTCGAGGGCGGCGAGCGGGTGGGCCGTTACACGTTTATCGGCTTTACACCCTTCAAGCGCATTGTCTCGCGCGGTCGCGAAATCGCCATCACCGAAGGTCGGAAAACCACCCGCATGCAGGGCGACGTCTTCGATGTGCTGCGAGACGCGCTCGGCGGCCACAAGCCCGCGCGGCTGCCGGGCCTGCCCCCGTTTACCGCCGGTGCAGTCGGCTTCTTTGCCTATGATGCCGTCCGCCAGATCGAGCGCCTGCCTGAGCGCGCCAAAGACGAGCTCGGCATTCCTGATGCCTGTCTGCTCTTCTTCGACGAGGTGCTGGCCTTCGACCATGTACGCAAAGAAATCTGGCTCATCGTGACCGCCGACGTCTCGCGCGGCAACGCCTCGGCCGCCTACGATCGCGCCGTCAAGCGCCTCAACAAGCTGGAAAAGACTCTTGCACTGCCTCTGCCTCGTCCGAAAGCAGTGAAAATACCCGGCAAGCTCAAAGTCAAATATCGCAGCACAAAGATTGACTTTCTGGCCGGAGTCGAACGCACCAAGGAATACATCCGCGCCGGTGATGCATTCCAGGTCGTCCTGTCCCAGCGCTTCGATGTCGAGCCCGGTGTCGACGCCTTCCAGGTCTATCGCGCGCTGCGCACTGTCAATCCCAGCCCTTACATGTTCTTCCTGCGCTTCGATCCAGAGGGACCGCTGGGCCCCGCACGCCCTTCGTCCAAGAGATCAAAAGGATCGGAGATCCAGCTCGCTGGCTCTTCTCCCGAACTGCTGGTCCGCGTTCATCAGGGCAAGGTCGAGTACCGGCCCATCGCGGGCACTCGTCCGCGCGGCGCTAGCGAGACTCAAGACGACGCGCTCGCCGAAGAGATGCTTCATGACGAGAAAGAGCGCGCCGAGCACGTGATGCTCGTTGACCTGGGCCGCAACGATGTGGGCCGCGTCAGCAGCTTCGGCAGCGTCAAGGTCGACAAGCTCATGTTCGTCGAGCGCTATTCGCACGTGATGCACATCGTGAGCTCCATCGAAGGAAAACTGCGGCCGGACCTCACTGCAGTCGACGCACTCCGCGCCTGCTTCCCTGCCGGCACGCTTTCCGGCGCACCCAAGGTCCGCGCCATGGAAATCATTGAGGAACTCGAGCCCGCGCGGCGCGGCACCTACGGCGGCGCGGTCCTCTACGCCGATTTCTCCGGCAACCTCGACTCCTGCATTGCCATCCGCTCCATGCTCTCGATCGGCGGCAAAGGCTATGTGCAGGCCGGCGCCGGGATCGTGGCCGACTCCGTCCCCGAGTTGGAGCACCAGGAATCCATCAACAAAGCCCAGGCCGTGATCCGCGCCATCGAGCGAGCGCGGGAGATGTAACCCACCTCACTCCGTATCGAAATCCAGATCCCGGCGAGCGACAGCCAAACCCTCTACGTCTATTGGAAAAATCGGCATTGCCGGAGGGAGAAATGAAGGCTGGTTGGGAATGGACAAGAAACGGGTTGGCCTTGGTGGGAGTGTTGGCGCTGGGCTTTTGGCTCGGCGCGGGTCGCACAGTGAAAGCATCAAGCGCCGAATCGAGTGCAGGCGATGTGGAATTTCAGCTGACAAATGTGGGGCCGGCGAGTTCCCTGCTCGTGTACCAGCCAAGGACAAACACCGTGTACGTGTATCAAGGGGCTACGACGGGGAATTCGGCATTGCAGTGCAGCTTCATGTACCAGTTGCAGCGGCCCGGAGATGTGATTCGGCGCGTCCCCTGCGACGTGCAAAGGCTAATTCCTTAGGACCGGCGCGGACTCACTCCGCCCCGAAAACCTTCCGGAAAAACCGCCCGACCTTGCCGAAAAACCCCGGCTTCTTTTGTGTTGAGGGAGCTTGCGGCGCGGGCCTCGTGCTTGCGGCCGGCGCAGCCGGCGCAACAGTACCAGCAGCCGAGGTTGGCGCAGCGTGATCCGTGCCGTTATAGGAGAGCGAGGTGGTTGCGCCTGCGGCCGTCGGCGGAGCAGTCACTACAGGAGCCTGCGAAGTTCGCGGCGTAAGACCCTCGCTCTGCGCCAGTGGAAACTCATTGCCCTCGGATTTTGGCGGCGGCGGACATCCGCAGGGTTCCTTTTCCTGGTCCACAACCGATTGCAGGCTGCCATGCTCGAACATTACGCGCTGTCCGGGCTGCACGCGATAGAGGCCGCCCTCGAACACGCTGGTAACCACCACATAAGGTGCATTCGCACCGACGTTGTCTACGCAGGTGTCGCCGTGTTCGCCCAGCCGCACCTTCACATCGGCCGCGTTGGGTCCGCCGATGAGGATGCGGAAGAACGGCGTCAGAAGCGTGTCGGCATTTTTCTCGCGCGCAGTGCTCGCGGCAAAACTCATCTCTACCGCGCCGTGATCGAGCGCAATGAGCAACCCCGGCACTTCGCCGGTCGGCGCGCTGGCATCGGCCGCAAGCTTTACGTTGCTCGAGGCGCACACATGCAGCGTCCCCCGGTACGGCAGCGTCACCTCAGCCGTCGCCGTGCCAGCAGTAATGCCGCCGCTGCCAGTCAAATATGCGCGGCCGTTCCACGCCTGCATGGCTCCTTCCACCGTGAGCGCCGCGCCGGGAATCGACTTGTCCAGCGGAACGATGGCGACGGGAGGCGTACTGAATCTGGGCGCTTCGTCAGGCGGCGCGGCCTGTTGCGACGGATTTTGCGCCGCCGGAGCGTTCTCCGGAGCGCTCGCGGGATTTGCCGCCGGCGGAGTCTGCGCCCATGCGTTGTGGCTCGCTGCAAAAACCGCGCACAGGCCAAGAAAGCAGATCGATCTCCATGCAAACACGACAACCCCCGCGCGCAATAGACCAACGTAGCGGGTTGTGGCCTTTAGCGCATCGTGCATGGCTTACATTTCCAGAAAATTGCGGATCATCTGGTGGCCGCCCTCGGTGAGCACACTCTCGGGGTGGAACTGTACGCCCTCGATGGGAAGCGTGCGATGCCGCAGTCCCATGATGACTGCCCCGTTCCCTTCCGTGGTCCGCGCCGTCACCGTCAACTCGGCAGGCAGCGACTTCTGCTCCACGATGAGCGAGTGATAGCGCGTGCAGGTGAGCGGCGTGGGCAGGCCGCTGAAAATGCCCGCTCCATCGTGATCCACCGCGCTTGTCTTGCCGTGCATCAGGGTTTTCGCGCGGACAACTTTGCCTCCAAAGGCTTCGCCAATGGCCTGGTGTCCGAGGCAGACGCCAAGAATCGGCGCTTTCCCCGCCATGTGGCGGATGAGGGGCACCAGGATGCCGGCCTCGCCCGGCGTGCATGGCCCCGGCGAGAGCAAAATCCGCTCGGGCTTCATGGCCTCCACTTCCTCGGGTGTCACCTCGTCGTTGCGGCGCACCACCACCTCCGCGCCCAGCTCGCCTAAATACTGGACCAGGTTGTAGGTGAAGGAATCGTAGTTGTCAAGAACGAAGACCATTCTGATTCTCAGTGTAGCGCGGCACGCATTGAAACCATGGCTGCCTCGGCTGCGTAATATCCTGTAAGTCATCTGTCAGGAGGAATTCATCTTGTTTCATTGGTTCATTGCCGCTGGATTCGCCGTCG
>JBEKEP010000209.1:0-5983 GCA_050013775.1 Occallatibacter sp.
ATGAGCGCGGTGAAGGCGATGCCCGCAGATAAGTACGACTTCGCTCCCAGCCAGGCGATCTTTGTGCCGGGGCAGAAGACCGAGTTCGCCACGGTGAGGACATTTGCGCAGCAGGCGACCCATGTGGCGGAGGCGAACTACTTCTTCTACGGCATCATCAGCGGATTGAAGCCGGATGTGGATCCACAGGCGATCCTGAAGCTGACCAAGAAGGACGACGTTGTGGCCGCATTGGCGGGCTCGTTTGATTTTGCCCACAAGGCCATTAAGACGCTGACGCCGGCCAACGCATTTGAAGTGATCAAATCGCCGGAGCCAGGCTTTCAGACGCGCGCCACGCTGGCCTCGTTTGGCATTTCGCATTGCTGGGATCACTACGGCCAGATGGTCGAATACCTGCGGATGAACGGGATTGTGCCGCCGGCGAGCGCGAAGTAGGGGATCGAGGTGTTCGGATTGCGGGGTTGAGCAGACACTGGGATACCCGGATTCGCCGCCAGGGGTGCCGGAAGCTGTACACGCGCCGTAAACGATTCGAATCGCGAACTCACCTGGAACAAACAAAGTTGTGCATAAATTTCAGATTCCCTGCGGCGATTCGGTGGTAGTCTGCGCCAGTAGTTCAATGTCCCGGAGGTTTTGAGATGAAGAAATCGCTTTTTCTTACAGGGCTCGTGGGCTTGCTGATACCGATGATGGCGGCAGCTCAGAGCGCCTTCGATGGTACCTGGAAGATCGACATGAATAGAGTCGATTTTTCGAAGAAGCCGGATGTTTACTTGCTGCAAAACGGCATGTACGAGTGCAAGACGTGCGTGCCAGCCTACACCGTGAAAGCAGACGGGACGGACCAGCCAGTGAGCGGCCACCCGTACTTTGACAGTGTGGCAATCAAGATTGTGAACGACCACGAAATCGAAGAGACGGATAAGAAGGGCGGCAAGGTCGTGACGACCTCGACCACGATTATTTCGCCGGACGGAGAAACTGCCAAGTTCGAGTTCAGCGACAGCAGCAACACTAACGGGGGCCCGCCCGTAACTGGCCGCGGCGAAGCGGTTTGCGTGGCGAAAGGACCGGCGGGATCGCATGCGATTTCGGGCTCATGGCGGACCACGAAGATTGAAGGCCTGTCGGACAATGCCACCTCGTTTTCGTACAAATTGAATGCGGACGAGATCACCATGAGCAGTCCGACCGGCCAGACTTACACCGCTAAGCTGGATGGGACCGACGCGCCGATGATGGGCGATCCGGGCACCACCAGCGTGTCAGTAAAGATGATCGGCAAAGCCACGCTGGAAGAGACGGACAAGCGCGACGGGAAGGTGATTGGAGTCTTCAGGATGACTGTCTCTGACGACGGGAAAACAGCCAAACTCAGCTTTGAAGACAAGCTGCAGAACCGGACTACCAGCTTCGAAGCAACGAAGCAGTAGATCGAGTCTCGCGGGATTTTATGGAGGGGTAGCGCTCTATTCCTGCGCACGCGTTAAGAGACGGCCTAAGTTCCGGAACACCGCAGTGCCGCGAGCGGCGGGTTCCGCGAACTGAAGGCCTTACTGCGTTGAACCTGTATGCGGCCCCCGATTCAGCCGCAAGCGGCTAATTGTGCTTGCCCTTCCACTCCACATAGGGTCCCTGGAAGTCCTCGATCCCCTTGTCGTGGAAGATCCACATGCGCGTGGCGACTTCATCGATCAGGTCGTGGTCGTGCGTTACCAGCAGCACCGTACCCTCGTACCGCTGCAAGGCAATGTTCAGCGCGTTGATCGATTCCAGGTCGAGATGGTTGGTCGGTTCGTCAAAGATCAGAATGTTGGGCTTGGTCAGGATCAGCTTGCAGAATGCGAGGCGCGCCTGTTCGCCGCCGGAGAGCGCCTTTGTCGGCTTGTTGCCTTCTTCGCCGCTGAACAGCATCTGTCCCAGAATCCCGCGAATCTCTTCAACGTGCGCCGCCGGATTCCACTGGTGCAGCCAGTCCGAAACAGTCAGCCCGGGCTCAATGGTCGCACCCACGTCTTGCGGGAAGTAGCCCACCTGCGCCTCGTGGCCCCAGAAAACCGTGCCTGAATCGAGCGTGAAATTCTTCTCGGCAAGCCCGGGATAATTCGCCAGCAGGCTCTTGAGCAGCGTGGTTTTGCCCGCGCCGTTGCGTCCCATCAGGCAGATCTTTTCGCCGCGCAACACGTTGGCGGTAAAGCCATCAATGACTGCGACATCCCCGTATTGCTTGATCAGGTGCTTGAACTCCAGAACGTGCTTGCCGCTGGGCCGCACCTGGTCGAGACGAATGTAGGGCCGCTGGATATTGGACCGCGCCAGATCATTGGTTTGCAGTCGCTCCACTTCTTTGCGCCGGCTCGTCACCTGGCTTGACCGCGTGCCCGCCGCGAACCGCGCAATGAAATCGTTCAACTGCGAAATCTTTTTCTCGCGCTGCGCGATCTGCGCCTCCAGCGTGGAGCGAATCTGCGTCTTCGCCATCACCATATCGTCGTAGCCGCCGGTGTAGGTGATGATGGTCTCGTAATCGATGTCGGCGGTATGCGTGGTCACCGAGTTCAAGAAATGCCGATCGTGCGAGATGGCGATCAGCGTGCCGTCGTAGTTCGTCAAAACATCCTGCAACCAGTGGATCGAGTCGAGATCGAGATAGTTGGTCGGCTCGTCGAGCAGCAGCGCCTCCGGCTTGCCGAAGAGCGCCTGGGCCAGCAACACACGCACCTTTTGTCCGCCCTGCAACTCGCCCATTTTGCGCTCGTGCAAGGCTTCGGAAATGTCGAGGCCATCCAGCAGCACCGCGGCGTCGCTCTCGGCCGTGTAGCCGTCCTCGTCGCCGATGATGCCTTCGAGTTCGCCCAGCCGCATACCATCTTCGTTGGTCATTTCGGGCTTGGCATAGATGCGGTCGCGCTCTTCAAGAGCGGCCCACAACGGCTTGTTGCCCATGATCACGGTGTCGATGACGCGATAGGCGTCGAACGCAAACTGATCCTGGCGCAGCACGCCCAGTTTGCGGGGGCGCACCACCGTACCCTTCTGCGGCTCCAGTTCGCCGGTCAGGATCTTCATAAAGGTGGACTTGCCGGAACCGTTCGGGCCGGTCAGTCCGTAGCGACGCCCCGGCGTAAAAGCAGTGCTCACGTCCTCGAAGAGAATCTTCGAGCCGTAGCGCATGGATACATTGCTGACGCTGATCATTCTTTGCGATTTCCTAAGAGTGTTTAAGGTTGCCGTGTGTGGCCCGCAAAGCGGCGTGGGCCGCGCGGACCGGATGAAAGTTAAGGTTGAGGCGAGGTTTCGGGATGCCGACGCAAGCAGCGCCCGGAGAACTTCTGCTCTTCCAGTTTCTCATGAACGCGGCAATCTCTGCCTATAATGCCCTGAAGGGGTCTGTGTTGCGTTGTTTCCCGATTGTCTTGACGGTGATTTTGTCGTCGCCCGCGTGTGCCCAAATGACGATGAATATGGGCGGCTCTGTCGCATCCCTGAAGGAAAACGTGCTGCGCCACACCGCTTCGGGCACGAGCTTGGAACCGGCCTCGAGCGCGCCTCCAATGCTGATGCGCATGAGCGGGAAATGGATGGAGATGCTGCACGGCGAGGTAAATGTGGCCGAGCAGCAGCAATCTGGCCCGCGCGGCCGCGACAAGCTCTTCAGCGTGAATTGGGTGATGCCGATGGCACAGCGGCCCACCGCGCACGGTCAATTGACCTTCGTGAGCATGCTCAGCCTGGAGCCGGCGACCATCACTGGGCGCTTTTACCCGGAGCTTTTCCAGCAGGGCGAAACCGCCTTCGGCAAGGCCATCGTCGATGGCCAGCATCCGCACGATTTCTTCATGGAACTGGCTGCGATGTACGACCTGAACCTTGGCAAGCATGGCCTGGCGTCGCTTTACGTGGCTCCGGTGGGCGATCCGGGATTAGGGCCGGTTGCATTCCCGCATCGCATGAGTGCGGAGAGCAATCCGTTGGCACCGCTGGCGCATCATCTGCAGGATTCAACGCACATCGCCTACGACGTCGTCACGGGCGGCCTGATGCTTGGGCCCATGCGGGTTGAGGCTTCAGGATTCCACGGACGCGAGCCCGGCGAGAATCGCTGGACGATTGCAGCCGGCGCGATCGACTCGTGGTCGACGCGGTTTACGGCCGCTCCGGCGCGCGACTGGATCGCGCAGTACTCAGTGGGGCATTTGCATTCGCCAGAGATGTTGCACCCGCAGGAAGATGTTTTGCGGCAAACGGCGTCGATCGGCATGCATCACGCGTGGACGGCCGTTGAACTCAATGCCATGGCAATCTGGGGCCGCAACCACACCATCGGCACGGACGTGAACGCCAACGGCTACCTGCTGGAGGCCGAAGCGCGCTTGCGGGCGAAGCAAGCGCTGTGGACGCGCATCGAAAACGACGACCGGACCACGGACCTGCTGGGCGCGCAGGCACCGCCTGAGGAAAGCGTCGTGGGCCGCGTGCAGGCCTATACCGGCGGCTATGCGCACCGCATCTTCAGCACCGATTGGAGCGCGCTCGAATTAGGCGCGCAGGCGACGTTCTATGAGACGCCGCCGCGGCTCCTGCCTCTTTATGGCGCTCATCCCGTCGGCGTCGCGGGAGTATTGCACTGGCGAATCGGGCGATGAAGTACCGGCCTCTGATTTGCGACGCCTCCAAATTTCATCCCAGAAATCATTGCGACGGAACCGTCGCGTACTTGCCGCCCTTGACCCACAAAAGGTCCTGGGATTGGTCATCCTTCCCGTAGTCCTTGACTACGTCGAGCAGCACCGTGGTTGGCGCAAAGCACTGCCGATACACCAGTCCAATGCCGCCGCCATGGTGCGGCAGGGGAATGTTGACGCCGAGCATAAAGTGATCCGGCGGAAGCCCGAGCCGCACCATTCCGTTGTGCGCCCTGTTGGTGATCTCCATAACGTGGCCTCCGGAGTATGATGTGGTGCCATCATCGGCTACGCCCATGGTGTAGGCCGGCGGCGCGTTGTCAGGGAAAACGGCAGTGTCGATGACCACCTGAATGTGTGTAATCGGCGTCATCGTTTTCGCACTCACAACCCGCAGCACCACGGAGCAGCTGTTCTTCGAGCCCGGTCCGGCGTTGCTCACGTAATTGGCTGGATCGTCGCCGGTCTCATCGGCAATGAGTTGAGCCGCGGTTGGTGGCGGCTTAAGGCCTGCGCACGCCGCCGGCAATGCGAAAACCGAAGCGGGTGGTGTTGCGAACGAAACCTTGGTCACATCCGCCATAACCATCAGGTTCGCTCCGGGCGAACTTATTTCAACCCGCATCACGAGGTCATCATCCTTCGTATCAATCCACGCCTTCACATTCGCGCCATCTGTGGTGCCGGCGTACACCTGCGTCGCAATTCCGTGGATGGTCTCGCTGCCCGCCGGCTTCAGGTCGCCCTTGTTGATATCGCCTTCCAACTCTGCAGTGGACCCGAAGGGGTCGCCCCAGTCGCCGGAGAAGGTGCCCACGCTGCACTGGACGGGGTTCGCATCGGGATTCCAGGTGGTGTTGGTTCCGGCGGTAAGGTCATAAAAGCTGAGCGAATGCGAGGCGGGCGTGCCGCCCTGCGCCGGTTGCTTGAAGTCGACGAGGACCTTCGAGCCACTGCGATAAGTGGTGGATGTGCCTCCAGTCGTCCCGACTGACTGGGTGATGACGTAGGCGGTGGGCGGCGTTTGCGCATGCAGAAGCGCGGCCGAAGCAAGCAGGCAAAGGCAGACAGGGAGGCGCGGAGTTGACACAGGCAAAACTCCTTCAAGTGAGATCGATGAATCCGAAATCGGCCGGTGACTTGAGAAACGGGGATGTAGCGCGAAAAACTAGCAGATGATATCGGCCCAAAGAGAGCGAGTCAAGGCAGAAAAACGCAGGCTGGCAGGGGAAAGCGAATTGGAAAATGGCGTTCAAAAAAGATCGACGAGTTTGGCGAAGGCATCCAACTCG
>JBEKEP010000210.1:0-5905 GCA_050013775.1 Occallatibacter sp.
TTTCCCTATTTCTTGCCTACATGACCGCGCCCGTCCCGCACCTCATTGCCTTTGAAATGCGCAACGTGATCGACAGGGTGTGCCTGATCGGGTTTGTCGCCGGCGTTGGGCGCCGGGCCGCGATAGCCCTTCGCAACATCGTAGTGGTTATTCACATGGCCGCGGAAGTTGGCCGGCCCATGAAACCATGGTCCCGCGCCGATGAAGATGCCGCCTGTAAACCATTCCGGACCGTAATAGCCGTAGGGAGCGCAGGCGTACGGAGCATAATCGTAATAGCCGTAGGGGCAAGCCGGTTCCGGCCCGATATTGACGCCGACGCTGATCTGCGCCTGAGTTTTCGCGGACGTTGCCAAAAGACAGATTCCGGCTATTGCCGCAAGAGCAAAATACCTAAAGTTTTTCATCATCCCTCCTTGTTGATTGGCTATGAGCCGAAGACCACCTAAGCCGTGAAGGTCGCCAAAGCGCAACCGCGCAGCACCGATTTTCAAAAAACCGAGGCGAGTGCTGCAAGCGATGCATCGAACAGGACCAATCGTGAGAATTGCCTCGCGGGCTCTCTCTCGTGCGGAGGCTCGGGACCGAATCGCGATGCTTTCCTGCCCGCTCCAAACTGTGATGAGGTTGTAGTCGGAAAGGATGTCAGAGGAAAATGCGCGCATCTGCGAGGCAGTGTCTTAATGCTTCGGATTCTGCGACTTCTGGCGCCAGGGCTGGTTGCATAAACGCTCGACGCCGATTGGGAAACGTCCCTCAGGGGCTAAAGCCCCAAGTCTTGCGCGCCCATTGCGGCACGACTGAAGTCGTGCCCTTTCACGGCGCCATTTATGCAGCCAGCCTCTACGGCCGGTTTATGCAACGAGCCTCTACGGTCGGTCCATGCAACCAGCTTCTACGACCGGTTTATGCAGCCAGCTTCTACGGCCGAATGACCATTTTGCCGACGCCATCGCGATAGTGGCTGGTGAGGTCGAAGGCCTCGCCGATGCGGTCGAGGGAACGCGTGTGCGTGACCAGCGGCGCAAACCACTCGGGATGCGCGATGAGCAGTTCGAGAGCCTGTTCGGTTTCGTGGTTGGAGCGGCGCACATTGAAGAGCGTGAGCTCCTTGCGCCGCATGCCCGACGCGTCCACCGTGAAAGTGGGCGTGGAGTGAATTCCGGTGAGTGCGACGCGGCCGGCGTTGCGCGTGAGCTGGATGGCTTGCGGCACGGTGTCGGCTCCCGCGGCGCAGTCCATGGCGCAGTCGACGCCGCGTCGCCCCGTGGCGCGGAGGATTTCCTCTACAGCTTCGCCGGGCTCGAGCACCACATCAGCGCCCATAGTGCGCGCCAGCTCGCGGCGGTGCGCCAGCGGCTCGATGGCCCAGATGCGGCTAGCTTTGGCGGTGCGCAATGCGGCGATGGTCAGCAAGCCGATGGGTCCCGCGCCGATGACGGCGACGGTTTCACCCGCGGCGATGGAAACGAGCCGCACGGAATGGAGCGCGATGGCAAGCGGTTCGCTGAGGGCGGCTGCATCGAACGACACTTCCGCGGGGATGGGCGCGAAGTTTGAGACGGGCAGGTTGACGAATTCGCGGAAGAAGCCGGGGTAGTTGGCGTTCGAGAGGAAGCGGATGTTGGCGCAGACGTTATGGTGGCCGCTCAGGCAGAACTCGCAGTGGTAGCAGTAGAGCGCAGGCTCGAGCGCTCCGCGGTCGCCCACGGCGAGCCCGGTAACGCCTGCGCCGGTTTTTACGATGACGCCCGCGGGCTCGTGCCCGAGCACCATGGGATACGCATTGGGCATGCCGCCGATCTGGCCCTCGGTGTAGGCATGGAGATCGGAGCCGCAGACGCCGACGGATTCAACACGGCACTGCACTTCGCCCGGTCCGGGATCCTCGATGGGCATCTCGGTAAGCCGGAAGTTGAGAGGAGCGATGAGTTCGGCGGCGTGCATGCGAAAACGATAGCAGGCGGCGGGGCTTCGGGGCTACGGGACTGCGGGACCAGGGGCTGAGGGACGGGGAAACAAATGCAGGTCCTTCGACTCGTCCGCCACGGCGGACTCGCACAGGATGACAGGTCAAAAATGTTGCGGAATTCTCGAGAAAGAAATCAGTGGAGGAACATCATCGTGATGTGGTTGACGGCGAAGGCTGCGCCATAGGCGAGGACGAGCATGTAAAGAAACTGGACTGCGGGCCACATCCAGCTGTTGGTTTCGCGCTTGACTACGGCGATGGTCGAGGTGCACTGCATGGCGAAGGCGAAGAAGATCATGAGGGCGAGCGCGCCGCCAATGGTCATGTCGTGGTGAAGGGCGTTCTGCAGGCTGAAGGCCTGGGTGCCGGGATCGGCGCCGTAGAGCGTTCCCATGGTGCTGACCATAACCTCGCGCGCAAAGATGCTGCAGATGAGGCCGATGCCGATCTTCCAGTTGAAGCCGAGCGGCGCGATGGCCGGCTCAATGAAGTGGCCGATGTGGCCGATGACGCTGTTGGCGAGTTGCGGAGGCGCGTAGGAACCGCCGAGGAGGTGGATGGGCGGAATCTGCGCAAGCACCCAAAGCGCAAGCGATACGGTGACGATGATGGTGCCTGCGTTCTTCATGAAGATGCGGGCGCGATCGAGCAGGCGCAGGCCGAGCGAGTAAAGCGTGGGCATGCGGTACTGCGGCAGCTCCAGGATGAAAGGCGTGTCGCTGGATTTGAGGATGGAGCTCTTGAGGAGGCGCGCGGTGGTGAAGGCGGCGACGAAGCCGGCGAGATAAAGGCCGAGCATGACGAGAGTGCGCAGGCCGAGAACTCCGTGGAGGAAAAAGATGTTGGGAATGAAAGCGGCGATGAGGAGCAGGTACACGGGCAGGCGCGCCGAGCAGGTCATGAAAGGCGCCACAAGAAAGGTGGCGAGGCGGTCGCGCGTGTTATCGATGGTGCGCGTGGCCAAAATGGCGGGAATGGCGCAGGCGTAAGCGGAGAGCAACGGGATAAATGCTTTGCCGTTGAGGCCGATGGTGCGCATGACGCGGTCGGCGATGAGCGCAGCGCGAGCCAGGTAGCCGGTGTCCTCGAGAATGCCGATGAAGAGAAAGAGGAGAAGGATCTGGGGGAGGAAAACCAGCACCGACGAGATGCCTTTCCATATTCCGTCGAGGAGAAGCGATTGCAGCCAGCCGGCCGGCAGCAACGGGCGGACAAAATCGGCAGCGCGTGCGAGCAGGTCGCCAAAGCCGTCGGAGAGCGGCTGGCCCAGGGCAAAGACCACTTCAAAGACGCCTACCACGACCAGTAGAAAAAGTAATGGGCCCCAGATGCGATGCAGCAGAACATTGTCGATCCTGCGCGTGTTGGCAGCCGACAGCGGAGCCTGGTAGCCGGTGCGGCGGCTGACTTGCGCGGCCCAGTTGTGCGTACTGGCCGCGTTGCCGATGACGGGCAGTTCGACGCGATGGGCCTGGGCGTTACCGTTCTGCTGATTGAGAAAGAGCGGGACGGCATCGAGCCCGGTGCCGTGAACGGCGCTGATCTGCGCTACCGGCGCATCGAGCTCGCGCGCCAACTGGAGCGCGTCGATGTGGCCGCCGCGTTTTTCCATCAGGTCTGACATGTTGAGTAGCACCAGCGTGGGAAGGCCCACGGCAAGCACCGGCTGGGCGAGCATGAGTTGGCGGGTGAGATGAAGCGAGTCCAAAACCAGCAATACCGCGTCGGGCTTGGGCGTGCCGGGCATGCGGCCGCGCAACACGTCCACGGCGACGCGCGCGTCTTCAGAGTATGGAGTCAGCGAGTAGATGCCGGGCAGGTCGATGAGAGTGAGGTCTTCGCGGCCGACGCCGGCCATCACTCCCTTGCGCTGCTCCACGGTGACACCGGGGTAGTTGGCGACTTTCTGCCGCAGACCGGTGAGCTTATTGAAGAGCGTGGACTTGCCGGAGTTGGGAGGGCCGATGAGAAGCACCGTTTTGAGGGTGCTCCCAGGCAAAGGGGCGGGAGGCTTAAAAGCCGGCGTCTCGCAACAGGCGTTCATCGCGCGGCCTCAGCCAGTTCGGGAGCTGCTTCGGCGGATGTTGAGCCGGCCGCTGCGCCGGTGCAAGGGCGTACGCGAATGGCAGCTGCGGTCTCATGGCGCAGTGCGATTTCCATGCCATCGATACAGTAAACGGTGGGGTCGCCAGCGGGGGCGCGGCGCAGGGCGTGGACGCATGCGTCGGGCACAAAGCCCATATGCATCAGATGGTTCTGGACGGATTCGGGGAGGTCAAGAGCCACCAGAATACCGCGTTCTCCCACCTTCAATTCGCTCAGCGCACTCACGTGCTGGACTCCCGTATGCCGCCGCTGGAAGGGCAGCAATTTGAAAATGCGACCATATTGGTCGGATTTCAGTATACGGCGAAGATGCCTTGGGCTGCAATCGTGGTTTTCGGGGATCATCGTATCGAGCAGTCCCATGGGTTGACCTCGAGGAAAGGGAAATTGGGAAGGGGATTTTTGGCTGGGAATCCCCCAGCCTTCCCTAGCCCCCTGGCGGACCCTCTGCTGACTTCATCGGAACGATGAGTTAGTTGTAGCAGTGGTTTTTTCTGCTGAAAGTGATCTAAATCACACAAGGATGGAGATAATTCGGGAGTTTGCCGAGCATTGGGAGGGATGGTACAAGCGAAGCATGACAGTTGAGGATTTCCGCGCCTCGCTGGCGTTGGCCGAGCCTCCGCCCGAGTTTCCCGCTCCGTTTGCCGCGCTCTGGTGGGACGCCAAGGGCGACTGGGCACGCGCCCACGGCATGGTCGACGATCTTTCGACGCGCGACGCGATGGCTGTGCATGCTTACCTGCATCGCAAAGAGGGCGTGGAGTGGAATGCCGATTACTGGTACGGCCGCGCGGGGCGCAAGTTTCATCGGCCCTCGCTGGCGGCGGAGTGGGAGGCGCTGGTGGAGGGGCTGATGGGCGCAAAGTAGTCGTAGGCTTTTTGCCTGGGAGTCAGAATGAGCAGTCATCGATTAAGTTCGATTCTCACAGTTGCAGTCATTCTGCATGACGGCGAAAACCACCAACACGTAGAGCGGGAGATCGCGCGCATTCTTGGAGATGACTCATCAATCAGGGTCAGGCTCGAACAAGGCGAGGGCCAACTCGTCCTCGGCGGCGACGATGAGTTGGAGCTTGAAGCGATTTCGCAGAGAATTCTCGAAGCCGCAGCGGTCGATTTCGGGGAGTTGCGGATTGCCTTCCGGGAGACCGTCCGCAAGGCGGCCGAGGCCGAAGGCAAGTACATTCGGCAGACCGGCGGCTCCGGCAACTACGGCCACTGCGAGCTGCGCATCGAGCCGAACGAGCCGGGCAAAGGCTACGAGTTCATCAACGAGATCAAGGGCGGCGTGGTGCCCAAGGAGTACATCAAGCCCATCGACATGGGCGTGCGGGGCGCGATGGAGGGCGGCATTCTGGCCGGTTTCCCGATGGTCGATGTGAAGGTGGCGCTGATTGACGGCAGCTATCACGAAGTGGACTCCAATGAAAACGCCTTTAAGATTGCAGGCTCTATCGCGTTCAAGGAAGCGGCGCACAAGGCCAAGCCGGTGCTGCTTGAACCGGTAATGGCGGTCGAAGTGACGGTGCCCGAGGAGTACATGGGCGTGATTATCGGCGACATCAATTCGCGCCGTGGACGGATTGAGGGCATGGAGCACCTGGCTGGTTCGCAGGTGATCAAGGCGATTGTGCCGCTGAAGGAAATGTTCGGCTACGTGAACGAGATTCGCTCGTCCACGCAGGGCCGGGCATCGTATTCAATGCAGTTTGCGCGCTACGAAGAGGCGCCGCGCACACCCATGTCGATAGGCTTGATGTATTCCTTGGGCACCACGCCGCCCTTGATCTCGTTGATGAACTCGTAGCCCTTGCCCGGCTCGTT
>JBEKEP010000211.1:0-5889 GCA_050013775.1 Occallatibacter sp.
GTTTGTGCCGCCTGCCTTCGCGCAGGCCGCCAGCGCTTGTGTCGCGGCTCCATCCCGCGTCGCAGCCGCCGCGCAGCCATAATGTTTCGGGGCCGTGCCCCCCGTTACTGCCAGCGCCATGCAGGAGTCCACCGCCGAATAGACCCTGCAGTCGTTGGCGCCGCTTTGCTGCTGGCAACCCTGGAGCGCGGCGCTGTCGACACTGGCCTCCGTCGTCGTCCCATGTACTGCGTGGGCCTTCAGCGTCGAGGGAGAAACGGCGATGGCCACATACCCGAACCCCTGCGCCGCTGCCGGCCGCGTTCCGAGCGCCGCCGAGAGCAGAATCACCGCCGCACGCACCGACCCGCCCGCCCAGCGAATTGCCGTCGACCTCTGCATGATTTTTATCCTCCTGGGGGAATTCGGATGGGGGGATTTTCGGGGGAATCCTTGCCTACACGTTCCCAGAGCTACGCATCGCGTGTCAAGCATGAAGTTGCGCCAGGATAAGGCGCTCCGGCGCAGGCCCTATTGCGCGCCCATTTGCGGATCGGATTACGGATCAGGGTCCAACCTGGTCCGATACCACGTGCTTGACCCGGAGCTCCCGTTCATCTGCAGCGTTCCCTTCGAAGAGCCTTCAATCGTGTAGGTTCCCTGGGTGTCGAAGACAACGTTGATAGCGTGCATCGTGTACTTGCCGTTGCTCGTCGTGAACGTACCGTTGTGCATCGGCTGGTTGCCGGGGGAAGCCGGAGCCGCACTGTGGAATGAATAAGTGCCGTTGGCCGTGATTTGCCAGACCCAGATGCCGTTGCTGGCATTGAGCTTCCAAAGGCCCACAAGGGCAGGATCGACCGTTCCTGGCAGAACGACCGGCGGCAGCGGCAGCGGCGACGCCCAGCGCGGGTCGTCGAAAGAGCACTGCGCTATGCGCACGCCGCAATCTTTGCCGCCACCATTTGTGCACTGGGCCAGCGCGTTCGAGGCCGCCAGTTCGCGCGATGGATTGCTGCCAAAGCCAAAATGATTCGGGACCGGAACCGACGGTGTTGCCAGCACCACACACCCGCGAGAGATCGAAGCGACAATCTTGCAGTCCCTGGCGCCGCTTTTTTGGCACTGCTGCAGGGCGATACGGTCGGCTGCGGCCTGCGACGACTCCGCATGCCCTCCGCCGTTGTTCTCTGAGGAAGGAGAAACGGCCACGGCCGCCCAAAGGTTCTGCGCCGCCGCCGGCCGCGCGCTCAGCGCCGCCAGGAGCGAAACGACTGCCGCACACACCGACCTACTTGTCAAGCGAACTGCCATCGACCTGCGCACGGTTTTGACCTCCTCGGGGAAGGTTTGTACTCACCATCGCAAGCGTGTTTGCGGCGAGTCAAGCACAAAGTTGCGCGGGCCGGCGGGGGTCAGGAGACCCCCGCTACTGCCGGTCTGCCACCCCAAGAAACAAAGATCGTTTCTTGGGGACCCCGGTCTGTCACCCCAAGAAACAAAAATCGTTTCTTGGGGACCCCGGGTCTGGAGACCGGCGCTACAGGTTCTGGCTGCGCGTGAGAAGGGCGAACTAGATGTATTCCTTGAAGAGCTCGGGCGAGGGGTTGGCGATGACGCCTTTGCCTACGAGCATGCCGTCTTCAGCTGCGGCCTTGCATCCGGCGGCGACGGCGGCCTGCACGCTGGAGATGTCTCCAGCCATGACGACGAAGCCTTTGCCGCCGAGGGCCATGGCGAGATGGACTTTGAGGAGGGTGACGTTGGCGGTTTTGACGGCCGCGTCGGCCACTTCAATGATGCTGGCCGCGGAGAAGGTTTCAATGACCCCGAGGGACTGCAACTGGCTGGGCGGAATGTCGACGGTCTGCGAGATGGCCTGGAGCACGGTGGGGTGCACACGGGCGATCTGGCGGCGCTCAATGAGCGAGGCGCCGGCCGCGGCGGCTCCAGCGAGGAGCGCGGCCTGCACACTGGTGACGTCGCCGGCGACGACGATGAGGAATTTTCCCGAGCAGATGCTGCGCGCGAGGAGAAGTTCGACCGTGCCCGCCTTCAGCATCAGGTCTTCGACCATGAACCCTGTGGCGATGCTGGAGAGCTCGATGAGTCCGATGGAATTGATTTCCGGCATTTCGATATTCCTCTTTAGTGGTCAGTGATCAGTGGTCAGTGGTCAGTTCCCAAAGTGCTTGGCGCAGGGACTAAAGCCCCGAACTTTCTTAGTGCCTGGTGCGGCGCGGCTAAAGCCGTGCCCTGATACAAACCCGGTGAACTTTTGTTCGTGCTATCCCCGGTCTCAAAATCGAGACCGGGGGCACCCGGCTTTTTCTGACCACTGACAACTGATCACTGATCACTTTCTCTTTACGCTTCAATTACGATCGCGTCGCTGCCCACGGTGACGCGGCCATCGATGCTGGCGTGAATGCGCGCGCCGAGCTTACCTGCTTCGGGCGCGGCGATCAAATCGCCCGCGCGCACCGTGCTGCCGGACTTGACCGTTGCAACTGCGGGAGCGCCCGCGTGTTGCTTGAGCGGCAGCGTGACTTTGCGCGGGGCAAAACTGTGCTCGGTGAGCGGACCTTCGTTCACAAACTCGCCGAGGCCTAGCTTGGCCATGAGGCGGCGCATGGGCACGCGGCGGTATTCGGCCATGGGATGCGGCTGGATGGAATCGGGAGTGCCTTTCCAGGTGAGGCCGCGCTCGCGCGCGATCGGCTTGCCCTGCACGCAAACATTCTTGGGATCTAAATCCTCGGGGCAGGCGAACATGGTGCACAGGTTGCATTCGCAACAGTAGAGCGTGGCCACCGTCAGGTCGCCCGGCTGCGAAAACCCCAATGACCGCATGGCCGCATGGGGCTCAATCGGATGCCCGAGCAGATACCGCGGACAGAACTCGGTGCAGAAGCGGCATTGATCGCAGGCCGAGCGGCCGATCTTGGCGATGTGCATCCAGGGCGCATTGTGGCGGCGGATAAGCGCGTGCTCGGCGGGCAGCGCGATGATGCCGCCGGTGGTCTTGGTGACGGGCACGTTGAGATCGTGGGCGGGCTTGGCCATCATGACGCCGCCGAGAAGAACGCCGAAGTCAGGGACCGTGGGGCCACCAGCGGCGTCGATGACTTCACCGATGGTGATGCCGACGGGAACGCGGAGGGTGACGGGGGTGGCGACGGCTCCGGCGACGGTAAGGTATTTGTGCGTCACCGGACGGTCGAGTCCGATGTTCATCAGCGTTTCCACGTTGGCGACGGCGCAGTCGACGTCCTTGGGCAGGCCACCGGGCGGAATCACGCGGCCCGTGACCATGTGAACGAGGATGAATTCGTCGCCGGCGGGATAGCAGTCGGGCAGCGGCTGCACGCGGATGCCTGCGGGGGCAACAGCCTCAAGCGCGGCGATGATGTCGAGGTACTTCTCCTTGATGCCGACCACGCCCTCGCGCGCGCCGACCAATTCCATGGCCATTTGCATGCCGCGCAGAAAGGGCTCGGCGTGGTGGTGGAGGAGTTCTTTGTCTTTATGGAGGAGGGGCTCGCATTCGGCGGCGTTGGCGATGAGGAGGGAGGTCTGAGTTTTGAACTTGATGGCCGTGGGAAAACCGCCGCCGCCGGCGCCAACGATGCCCAGCTCGTCGATGCGGTCAAGCGAAGAGGTGAGGTTGGCGAAATTTCGCCCGGAAGTGCCCGTTTGTGGCGTCATCGTTTGGATTATCTCTCAAAATCCGCCATAATTGCGATTGACTCTGATGAATAATGTATCGTATCATTCATTTTCATTCAAGAACAGTCAAAAATGAAGGTTCTAATCCCAAATATCGGCAGCACCTCGTTCAAGTACCGGCTGGTTGAGATGCCGGAAGACCCTGCCCAGGGCGAGACGGTGCTGGCGCAGGGACGGGTGGAACGGATCGGCCAGCCGGGCGGGGAATGTGGCGATTGTCAGGCGGCCATTCATAAGTGCCTGAGCGAGATTGCCGGGCCGGGGAAGGCTCTGGCGAGCCTTGGCGAAATTGAAGCCGTGGGATTTAAAGCAGTGCACACAGGGCCGTTCAATGCACCGCAAATCATTGATGATGCGCTTCTTGCCGCCATGGAAGAGTTCTCGTTCATGGCCCCGGCGCACAATCCTCCGTATATCGCCGCGATGAAGGCTTTTGAGCGGGAACTGCCGGGCGTGCCGCTGGTGGCGGTGATGGAGCCGTTCCCCTACCGGTTCATGGACGAGGCTTCGACGACCTACGCGGTGCCTTACGAGTGGCGGACCGAGTATGGGATCCGGCGTTATGGATTTCATGGGGCCAGCCACCGCTCGGCAAATGAGCGGGCCACGGCGCTCCTGGGACGCAAGGATTTGCGGCACATTTCCTGCCACCTGGGCGGGAGTTCGAGCGTGGCGGCCTTCAAAAAGGGTGTGGCTGTGGATGTGAGCATGGGCGCGTCGCCGCAGTCGGGGCTGCCGCAGAACAACCGCGTGGGCGACATCGACGTGTTTGCCGTGCTGCACATGATGAAGAAGCTGGGGCTGGGGCCGGATGAGATGGCGAAGCTGCTGGGCAGCCAGTCGGGGCTGGCGGGAATCAGCGGAACGAGCGGGGATTTGCGCGATCTGGAAGAGGCTGCGGCCAAGGGCAGTGCGCGGGCGAAGTTGGCGCTGGATGTTTTTGTGCGAGCGATCCGGCATTACGTGGGCGCGTTTCTGCTGGAGATGGGCGGACTGGACGTGATCACGTTCTCCGGCGGCATTGGCGAGAACAGTGTGGTGATTCGCGCGGCGGTGCTCAAGGGGCTGGTGCCCTTCGGCGTCGAGCTGGATGAAGAGAAGAATGCGGAGATTAAGGGTGAGGGCGAGATTTCAACGATGCGCTCGATGGTGAAGGTATTGGTGATTCCCGCCAATGAAGAATCGATTTTGGCCCGGGAGACCGTTCAGGTTGTAAAGAAGAGCAGGGAGCAGGCAGCGGGCAACAAGCAACAGGTTGCAGTGGCCCATTGAAATTGAGGCCTCCCGCCCTTTTTCCGCCGCGGCGGACGAAAAGGGATGGGGCAATTACAACGTAAGGCAACACAGGAACAGTTATGGCAAGCGCAGGGAATTCGGCAATCGACAGGGCGACGGTGGAGCGCATCGTGCGCCAGGTGGCGCTCGAGTACCTGGGGCGCGACAGCGGTGGCGAGGCACCCGAGCTGGTGGTGCAGGCCTCGTCACGCCACATGCACGTGAGCCGCGAGGATATGGATGTGCTGTTCGGTCCGGGCACGGAGTTGACCTTCGACCGGCCGCTGTTTCAGGAAGGCAACTTTGCGGCCAAGGAGATGGTGACGATCGTGGGGCCGCGCAGCCGCATCATCTCGAACCTGCGCATTCTGGGGCCCATGCGCAAGCAGTCGCAGGTGGAGCTGGCGTTTACAGACGCGATCATGCTGGGCTTCAACGATCTTCCGGTACGGCTTTCGGGCGACATCAAGGGCACGCCGGGCGCGGTGATCGTCGGGCCCAAGGGCGTGGTGGAGCTGAAAGAAGGCGTGATCCGCGCCGCCATCCATGCGCACATGTGTCCCAAAGAAGCCGCGTACTTTGGCGTGAAGAAGGGCGACATGATGAAGTTGCGCGTGGGCGGGCCTTCGGGAGTGACATTCAACAACGTGCACGTGCGCATCGATCCGACGTCGAAGTTGAACGTGCATATGGATACGGACGAAGCCAACGCCTGCGGTCTGCATTTGACCAAGGACGTGGAGATTTTCAAGTAGTACGCAAAAGGGTAGTAACGCTACAGAAGAAGAGAGGAAGCGATGAAACAAGCGCTGGGAATGGTGGAAACAAAAGGCCTGGTTGCGCTGTTTGAGGCGACCGACGCCATGCTCAAGTCAGCAAACGTGACGTTCGCCGGATGGCAGACCG
>JBEKEP010000212.1:0-5830 GCA_050013775.1 Occallatibacter sp.
GGCCTCGCGCGAGAGCTCGGCCTTAGCCTTGGTGGAAACAGTGGTGATGACGCGCGCTCCAATGCGCGTGGCGATCTGCGTGAGCAACAGGCCCACGCCGCCGGCTCCGGCATGCACGAGAGCGGTATCGCCGGCCGTGAGTGGATAAGTAGAGAAGGCGAGATAATGCGCCGTCATGCCTTGTAACAGGGCCGCAGCCGCGTGCTCCATGCTAAGGCCCGCCGGAATTTTGACCAGCTGCGCGGCGGGAACCAGGGCGTACTCCGCATAGCTGCCTATGACGCTGGTGGAAACGACCGCATCGCCGGCGGCAAATCCCGTGACGCCGGGCCCGAGCTCCTCCACCGTGCCGGCGGCTTCGCTGCCGGGAATCATCGGCAACGCGGCTTTGTAAACGCCTTTGCGGAAATAGATCTCGATGAAGTTGACGCCGATGGCTTCAATGCGCATCAGAATCTGTCCCGGCCCCGGTTCGGGGATGGGCAGATCGGCCAGTTGCAGAACTTCGGGTCCGCCAGTTGAATGAAACTGGATGGCTTTCATGGCTCCGATAAGGATGAACCTTGAGGGTGGGGTAGGGCAAGGAAATAGGGAGCAAGGGAGCAAGGGAGCAAGGGAGCGAGGGAGCAAGCAGGCGGGACTGAGAAGCGATCTCTCGGCCTGAAGCTTTTAGCTTCTGGCTCTCGGCTCTTAACCTTCGGCTCTTAGCTTTTAGCTTTTAGCCTTTCGCCGTTCGCTGTCTGCTGTTCATCGCCCGCTGCTTGCTTGCTCCCTCGCTCCCTTGCTCCCTGCTTTACAGCATCCCGTCCGGGCGTTCGGAGAGCAGGCTCTGCTCGTCAACGGAGACCAGGCGGACGAGGCGATCGACTGAATAGGATGCGGGGCGCTGGCTGCTGTAATAGTGGCGCACCTGCAATTCGCCCAGCAGACCGAGGGCCAGCAACTGGACGCCAGCCACAATAAGCACCGAGGCGATGACGAACATCGGACCATGGATGCGCATCAAGTCCATCTGCGGATTGAAGAGCTTCTCGCCCAGAATGATGAGAGCCATGACGCTTCCGGTGAACATGCCCAGGATGCCGAAGCCTCCGAAGAAATGCAGGGGCCGGCTCATGTAGCGGAGCAGGAAGCGAATCGTCATTAGGTCAAAAAGGACGCGGAAGGTCCGCCCCAGGCCGTAGTGGCTCTGACCGCGCTCGCGATTCACGTTGCGGATGGGAATTTCGCAGATGGAAGCGCCGTACCAGCTGGCGAGGGCGGGAATGAAGCGGTGCATCTCGCCGTAGAGCGGAATGTTCTGGATGACTTCGCGGCGATAGGCCTTGAAGGTGGTGCCGAAGTCGTGGATAGGCACGCCGGAAAGCCGGGCCATGCTCCAGTTGGCGCAGGCCGAGGGAATGCGGCGCAGGAAGAAACTGTCGATGCGAACCTTGCGCCATCCGGAGACGACGTCGTAGCCCTCGTCAAGCTTTTCAAGAAACGCAGGGATGTCGTTGGGATCGTGTTGCAGGTCGCCGTCCATGGCCAGAACGTACTCGCCCGTGGAGTGGTCAAAGCCTGCAGCCAGGGCCGACGTCTGGCCGAAGTTGCGGCGCAGCTTCACGATCAGTACGCGGCTGTCGACTGCGGCAATCTCCTCGAGAAGCTTGTAGGTCCGATCCGTCGAACCGTCGTCCACCAAGACCAACTCAAAAGAGTCGCCCACCTGCTCCATCACCTGCTTCAGGCGCGCGTATAAGATCGTTACGTTTTCTTCCTCATTATGAAATGGCACAACAATCGAGTATTTCGCCATATTGATCCTTTAGACGCCAATTCACTGCGCGGTGGATACTTGGCAGTCTCAAAAAAAAATCACAGGGCGACGCGAGGGCCCAGTCCCGAATTGCCCGTTTCCCCAAAACAGCCTGCGAGGGCCCAAACCCCGGTAGCTAGCGCTCAAGTTCGTCGAGTGTGGCCTGCATCTCGCTGAGGGCATGACTGTTACCGCTGCGCGCGGCACAACTGATCCCGGCCTTCAATCGCTCGATAGCCTCGGATTTTCTGCCCGCACCCGCCAGCGTTTGCGCGGACATGAAATAGCCTGCAGTGTAATCCGGATCGTTGACCAGAAGCGCATCAAACTCGGCCAGCGACGCCACCACATCGCCGCGGTTTGCCAATTCCATGGCAATTCCATACCGGGCAAAGCTGTTTCTGGGGTCCAGAACCAGAATTTCCTTCAGTCCAGCAATCTTATCCATCGTGCTCGCATCCGGCTCGACCGTATTCGTTCGCGCCGCGGGGGATTTGCGTAAATGACAGGGATTGCCGAAACTGGAGTTAGATGCGACAACGCAGCCGGCAACCAAACCCTGCCAATAGAACCATTGTAGCTGGCCGGAGATAAAAATTGCGAAAAGAGCAGGCGAAGAGGAACGGAGCAAAGACCTTATGAGCAGCCAGGAGAGCCATCCCATGGTGCGGACGGTCGCGAGCACGCAGTCGGAGATGACGGAGATCGTCCTGCCCAACGACACCAATATGCTGGGCAACCTGCTGGGCGGGCGGTTGATGCACTTTATCGACGTGACGGGCGCCATGGCGGCGTACCGGCACGCGCGCACCCACGTGGTGACGGCGGCGATGGACCACATCGACTTCATCCAGCCGGTGCGGTTGGGCGACCTGGTAACGCTGAAGTCGAGCGTGAACCGGGCGTTCACCAGCTCCATGGAAGTGGGCGTAAAGGTGTGGGCCGAGAATACGCGGACGGGCGCCGTGTCGCACGTGGCCAGCGCCTACCTGGTCTTTGTCGCCGTGGACGAGCACGGGCGGCTGCAGAAGGTTCCGCAACTGAAGCCGGAAACGCCGGACGAGATCCGGCGCTATGAGGACGCACTGCGGCGGCGCCAGCATCGCGAGTCGGAAGGCGCGCGGCGGCGGCACGAGGCCAAGCTGGTCACCGCGTCGTTGAAGAATGCCGGCGCCATCGAACCGTAACCGCAGTTCACAGTTTTCACTTCACAGTTCCCCGGAGTCGAGGGCGCGGCCGGAACCGGCAGAGGCGCACTTCGGCGAAAAGTTGGCCGATCCGAATCATGCCGCTTCCCCTTTCAACGTCGGACCAGGTCGCGGAGTATCCGCGCCGCATCGTTTGCCTCACCGACGAGACCACGGAAATCCTGTATTTATTGGGCGAACAGGACCGGATTGTGGGCGTTTCAGGGTACACGACGCGACCGCCGGAGGCGCGGCGCAAACCGCGCGTGTCTGCGTTCCGCAATGCGCGGTTCGATGCGATTCTGGATTTGCAGCCAGATCTGGTCCTGACGTTCTCCGACGTGCAGGCGGAGATTACGCGCGAGCTGGTGCGGCGCGGCGTGACGGTGCTGAACTTTAATCAGCGCAGCGTCCGCGAGATTTTGGAAATGATTGGCGTGCTGGCGCGGATTGTGGACAAGGCCGATGCGGGCGCAGCGCTGGTAGAGAACATCGCCCGCAGGCTGGAGGAGATTGCGCGTGTGGCGAGCGCCTTTCCGCGACGGCCCCGAGTCTACTTCGAGGAATGGAACGATCCGTTGATCAGCGGGATCGCGTGGGTGGAGGAGCTGATCGAGATTGCCGGAGGAGTTCCGCTCTTTCCTGAACTGAGAGCATGCGGAAAAGCGCAAGACCGTGTGGTGAACGCAGCGGAAGTGGCGGCGCGCGATCCGGAGGTGATTCTGGCCTCGTGGTGCGGCCGCAAAGTGAACGCGGGCCAGATTGCCGCGCGCTCGGGATGGGCGGAGATAAGCGCGGTGCGCAACGGGCATGTGTACGAGATCAAATCCGCGATCATTCTGCAGCCGGGGCCTGCATCGCTGACGGAGGGCGTGCAGCAGATGCATGCGATTCTGGCGCGGGTGACGGGCGCCCAGCCGGCGTTACCAGTCTCTCCAGCGAGTTCAGCAAACGATTGAGTGGATTGCTGAACAGTAACCGACGGGGGGCGGTAATCCAGACCCAACCACAGAATACTCACTGCTTGCCCTTCGGCTCTCGGCCAACCCCACTGGTAACCTATTCTCCAATGGCTGATGGTCCTGCAATTCCGCTTTCCGAGGAAATCCAGGAGATGGTCCGTGTGCAGCACCCGTCCGAAACTCAGACTGAGGTTTGCGCGGCGTTGCTGGAGTACGGCGTGGCCCGGTGGGAATCCGGGGCCGACCGAGTGCGGTTCGATGTGCTGTATCTCGCGGCGGGAGATTACGCGCGGTTACGGAAACTGATTGACACGGCAAAACGGGACCCACGTGATGTGATGAACCAGGAGTATTTCTGGAGAGCCGGTCATAGTTATCCGCACCCGTGGGCGCGACGGCATGAGGTGAACCGAGATTATCCCGAGGCTCCGAAGCCTGACCCAGCGATGATCGCTGTGGCGAGTGTTTCCCTTCCGATGCAGAAGCGGACCGGGGTTCAAGGCTTCGTGGGCAGGGCTTTGTACAAAATTACAGAGAAGCCACGCGCTCTGATCCTTAGACCACATTTACGCGCTCTGTTCCTTGCATTCGCCAATCGCTATGAGCTTGAAGAATTTGCGAAAAGGATATTGACGCTCAGCGAAGGCACGAAGAAGCTGGATATGTCGTCGGCTCTGGAATACCGCTGGGACCCCGAAGCGCCGCAGACGATTCTCCGAAGGCTGCGTGGCGGCAAGGAAGAGACGCTGAGATATGAATTCGGCGTCGTTTCGTGGAATGGCAACCGTGAATACTGGCGCATGTGTTCGCGCCGATTGATGGAGCTTGCTCAAAGCGAGATTGCCACTCATCTTTCGATGATGCGAGACACAGCGGACAGGCAAGTGCTAATCGGGTATCGGATGCCGGAATGGTGGGCGCGGACTCCTCGGCGATTAGGCCGCTAGAGCAGTCCGCGCGGGGAGTGCCCGTGTGGTCGCCACCCGTCAATCAATTCTTCAGCAATAGTCTGCCATGGATTGCCGCACGGTAAAATTGCATCAGGAGATTGACGATGGCGCATGGACAAGCGATGCCTCAGCCGGTGGCTTTGCCGGGAGTTTCAAAAATCGTTGCCGTGGGATCGGGCAAGGGCGGCGTGGGCAAAACCACGGTGGCCGTGAACCTGGCCATTGCATTGAGCAGACTGGGGCAGCGTGTCGGCCTGATGGATGCCGACGTCTACGGGCCGAATGTGCCGCTGATGATGGGCTCGTCGCAATCGCCAAAGGTGGGGCCGGGCAATATGATCGAGCCCAACCTGACCCACGGGATCAAGACGATTTCGATCGGGTACATTTCGCCGGGCGACAAGCCGCTGGTGATGCGCGGACCGATGCTGCACCAGATCATCCGGCAGTTTTTGCAGCAGGTGGACTGGGGCGAGCTGGATTACCTGGTGGTGGATCTGCCGCCGGGCACCGGCGACGTGGCCATCTCGCTGGTGCAGACCGTGCCGTTAACCGGAGCGGTGGTGGTGTCGACGCCGAGCGACGTGAGCCTGGAGGACGCGCGCAAGGCTCTCGAGATGTTCGCCCAGGTAAACGTGGACGTGCTGGGAATCGTGGAGAACATGAGCCACTTTACCTGCCCGCATTGCCATGAGGAGATCGACATCTTCTCTCGCGGCGGCGCGGAGCGCACGGCGAAACAGTTTGGCGTTCCGTTTCTGGGAGCCATCGAGTTGATCCCATCGATCCGCGAAGGCGGCGACCGCGGAATGCCGGTGGCGCTGGCCGGACCGAAGAGTCCGCAGGCGGCGGCGTTCTACGCGATTGCCGGGAAAGTGATGGAGCAGGCGGAGAAATCGGCAGCAGCGGCGACCGATGTGATTGAAATCAAGT
>JBEKEP010000213.1:0-5807 GCA_050013775.1 Occallatibacter sp.
CCGCGCTTTGCGCGGCCCACGCAGTCGAAGGACCTGCGGTTGCTCTTGCCTTTGCCCCGCCTTGTATCAGGGCTTGGCTTAGGCCAAGCCGGGACCTGCCCGCCCATTTTTCGAGAAACCAACTCCGCGGCGCAGCCGCGCCCAAACCCACGCCGCGAATCCTCGTCGGGGACGCAGCCAGCGTTCCACGCGAACGGGTCGACGGGCCACCTCCCACATGCCAGCCTGTCGATACTGATCTTTTCCAGACGATCCTGGCCCGCTCCGTGTCGTTGCCGAAGTAGTAACTTCCGGTTTGCCGGTTATCCTTCAGATTACTTGCGCGATTGGATCTTCCCCCGCCCTACTGGTTGCAATTCATCTTCGAACCGACGGGTTCCGCGTTAGAAGAGCGGCGAAATCTTTCAAAGGAAGAGGACGAGGCATGTGCTTTTCAGCTACGGCAAATTTTGTCGGCAGCGGAGTTCTTGGCGCAGTCGGCGTGGTCACGTTGACGAAGGTAAAACACCGGCGTGAATTGCTTTTCGCGTCGTTGCCCACGCTCTTTGCCATCCACCAGTTCACCGAGGGATTCGTTTGGCTCGGATTGGATGGGATTCTCTCGCCTACCGTGACGCACGACATGGGTGCGGCATTCATGTTGTATGCACAGGGGATTCTCCCATTTCTGGTGCCGCTCAGCGTCGTACTCTTTGAACCAACCAGAAAGAGTCGAAGACGCATGTTGCCCTTCGTCATCATCGGCGGAGCAACAACGCTCTATGTATTGTGGGGATTGGCGGCCTACCCAACCGACATCTACGTCCGGGCCAACAGCATCGTCTACACCAATCACGCCACGGGCAACTTGGTCGTTGGCGTCCTGTACGTGATTGCTACCTGCGGTTCGCTTTTCTTCTCGAAGATCAGGATCCTGGTGGTCTTTGGGGCGGTAAACCTGGTGATTCTTTTGGTCGTTGATGCCATCAAGGCGTACGCGTTCACCTCTGTGTGGTGCGCCTATGCGGCCGTCGCAAGCATCATCGTCCTAGTCTATTTCTGGAGAAGCAGCAAACAGCGGCCGTTCCTCTACGCACATTCCGGATGAGGGCCTGTCTTAAGCCATGCCGCAACCCGCCCGTGTGCTACGCTACACATCAAGCCCGATTTCCTCTGCCTCATTCATTCGCACTAATTCTTTCCCGAGGTCGCGGTGAGCAAGAGATCGTGGCAAATCAACCACCTGATTCTGTTGGGCGCAGCCTGCCTTGCGCTGCACGCGCATGCGCATGCGCAAAACTCGGCCTCACCGGTCAGTGTGACGGTGATCGTGGCCAACGCGATCACCCAGCCGCCGCAGCCGGTCAAAGCGGCTCACGTATCGCTCACGCATCTCATTAGCGCGCAACTCGCTGTCGATGCCCAGGGTCCCACGAATCCCCGGGGCGAAGCGCAGTTGCTCGTCTCACAGAGCGCGGCCAGGAATGGCGACCTGCGCATTGTCATCTCCGGCGCAAGCAATCTCGTCATCTACGAGCCTGCCGATGGGCAATTATCCGGCCTCAAATCTCCCATCAAGGTCGTTTTGCTCCCGACGGGATCGCTGGCGCTGCTGGGACCTGCGCAGATCCAGGCCTATCTTCACCGGCTGCTTCTCCAGGTCAACAGCCTTCAGAAGCAGGTCGGTGCGCAAAAGGCCGCGGCTGCCCAGGGGCAAGGCCAGCAACCATACCTGACCGCGTCCCTGGCCGATTTTGCCCAGGCCACGGGATTCTCCCACGACCAGGTCGATCAGCAAGTCGCGATCTGGGCGCAGAGCATCAGGCTCCAGGCCGCCCAGGCCACGACGGCTGAGCAAAGAGCCCTGGCCGCGTTCGCGCTCAAGGACTACGCCGCCGCCGCCGCGGACTACAAGCAAGCCGCCGACGCCACGCGTGAGCAGATCAACGGGCACGAAGCATCAGCGGCAGCGCACGAGAAAGCTCGCGAGAATGATGTGGACGCGGCCCGGCATGATCTTCGCCAGCTCATCAACCAGTGCCAGGCTGCCGCCGGCGCGGACCAGTTGGGCCTGAAATACCACGACGCCACGCAAGTGCTGGAAAGCGCCGTCGCCACGGCAAACGCGGAATACGGGAGACATAAGGACGACATCGGCTTCCACGAGCTTTGGCTCCAGGCGCTCTGGTTTGCGGCCAATGCGCGGTGGCAGGAGGGCAAAGTCGCGCCCGCGGATCAGAGCCTTCCTCTGCTCGCTCAATCCGCAGACGCTTTTGAATCGCTGGCGCACGATTACGCTGTGCTGGGAGATCGCCAGGCGACCGCAGAAGAGCAGGGCAACCTCGGAAATGCATTGCAGGACGAGGGCGAGCGCGCCGGTGGAGACAAGGCCGTTGCCTTGCTCGACCAGGCGGTGCAGGCGTATCGCAGTGCCCTCGAGGTCTTCACTAAGGCCGATCTGCCCCAGGACTGGGCCGAGACGCAAGACAATCTAGGGGCTGCGCTCGATGACGAGGGAGAGAGCGCTGTTGGAGACAAGGCGGTTGCCCTGCTCGAACAAGCGGTGCAGGCATATCGCAGTGCGCTTGAGGTCTACACCAAGGCCGATCTGCCCCAGGATTGGGCAAGTGCGCAGAACAATCTCGGGAATGCGCTCGACGACGAAGCAATGCGCGTCGGCGGCGACAAGGGAATCGCCCTGCTCGATCAGGCGGTACAGGCGTTTCGCAATGCGCTCGAGGTCCGCACCAAAGCCGACCTGCCCCAAGACTGGGCCGCGACGCAAGACAATCTCGGGATTGCGCTCGATAACGAGGGAGTACGCTCTGGTGGAGACAAGGCGGTTGTCCTTCTCGATCAGGCGGTGCAGGCGTATCGTAACGCGCTTGAGGTCCGCACCAAGGCCGATCTGCCTCAGGACTGGGCCGGGACGCAATGCAGCCTCGGGAATGCGCTCAGGAACGAGGGAGAGCGGGCGAGTGGAGATAAGGCTGCTGCGTTGCTCGATCAGGCAGTGCAGGCATTTCGCAATGCCCTCGAGGTTTACACCAAGGCCGACCTGCCCCAGGCCTGGGCCGGGACGCAAAACAACCTTGGGAATGCGCTCAAGGCCGAGGGAGAGCGGGCGGGTGGAGATAAGGCTGCTGCGTTGCTCGATCAGGCAGTGCAGGCCTACGAGCGTGCACTTGAGGTCTTCACCAGAGCCGATCTGCCCGGTTATTGGGCGATGACGATGCGTAACCTGGCCCGCGCCCACAAGGATTTGGGTGACACCGCCTCAGCCGACGCAGAATTGAAAGCCGCAAACGAAGTGGACCCGCGATAGAAATGTTCACCCGCTACGACGTTTTTCTCAGCTACTCGCGCGCGGATTCTGACCGCGTGACGCCCTTGCGCGACGAACTCCGCCGTCTCGGCTATCGTGTCTTCTTCGACGAGGAATCCATCGACCCCAGTTCGCCTTGGAGGCTGCGCTTGCGCCAGGCCATCCGGGGTTCGCGTTCCCTCGTTCTTTGCTGGTCAGCTCCCGCGCACGACTCCGAATACGTCAATTTCGAGTACATGCAGGCCGATGCCTTGCACAAGCCGATCTTTCCCTGGCGGCTCGACAAGACGGAATTGCCGCCCATGCTCGAGGCCCAGGCCATCGCCAACCCCTCGGCCGCGGAAGTAGCCGCGCGGCTCAAGCCCATCCTTGGCTGGCCATCGAGCAAGCGCCGTGGGGCGTGGATGGCAATAGCCGTTGTTGCGGCAGTATTGCTGGGCGTGGAGGCGTGGCATATCGCTCATCCCCCGCCCCCGCCGCCACCGCCGCCGTGGGAATTTCAGGTCGAAGTGAGAGACCGCGTCTCGAGAATTCCGATTCCCGGAGTCGAGGTCGACGTGATGGATGGCAACAAAGTCCAAACCAGCGCACTGACCGACGCGCAGGGATTGGTCGATCTCCATTTGCCACCGCCGAAACCGGAAACCATTCGGCTTCGTTTCGGTAAGGAGGGCTACCAGGGCGACCAGATACCCGTATCGACAGACACGCCCCAGCCATTCCCGGAGGATCTGGCCAAACTACCCTGATCCGTCCGGCGCGCCGGGATGAGTCGAATGCCTGCCCGGAGCGAAGATCGTCCTCGTGAAGGACGATCGGAGTCGAATGGGAACCTGCATTTTTTCTATTCAGGATGCGGCGTTTCGTTAAGTCCCGCAGAATCATCACAAATGTTGGTCTGAGTGGTGCGTAACCCCGGCCAAATGTTCGCTTAAATGGTGTCATTTGCCCCGCAAATGTTCGCTTGAGAGGTTGCGATTCTTCGAGACAAATACCGCGAAATTGGCCACTTGGAGGGTGAATGCAACCGCGAAATTGACCAAAATAAGAGCAAAGGTTCGCAGAGAATTTCCCAAAAGAGCGTCTAAACGGCCCTTAGACACATGTTTTTGCGCGCTCTTGCGCGTATTTTGCTGCGTTTTTGCACGCAAAAACGAGCCCGTAAACGAGCTTTCAGCCAGGCGTCGGCCGCAAAGAAGGGTTGCCCCATCCTAAACACGCTTCAAGCGTTTAGGGTGGGATCGCACGAACCCAGTCTGCTTAGTATCAGGGCGCGGCTTTTAGCCGCGCCGCAACCATCCACGAAAAAACCGGGGCTTCAGCCCCTGCGTTTCTTCTCTGCCAAATAGCCGTAGCAATACGGATATTCACCAGATCGCCCCGCTAACCCCGCCCTCACCGGATTCTGCGCAATATAGCGCTGATACCGCTCGAAACTCGCCGCATCATCGGCTCGCGACTCCGAAAATCCAACCTGCCAAACCTCTCCCAAATAGCCGCACTCGTGTTTCAGCCGATACGAAAATCGGCCCTTGATCAGTTGCATGGCCATTTCAATCGTCGTACCGCCGCGAACGCTCAAGAGCAGATGCACGTGATCCGGCATGATCACGAAATCATGCACTTTGAATTTTCCTGCGGCCATATACGAACGCAGAACCTCGATCAACAGCGTCGCGCTTCGTTCGGATTGGAGGAGGGCCCGGCCCGCGTGGGTCTTGGTGGTGGCGAAAAATCTGCGCGAGGAGCTCAGCGCGTTTTCTTCGAGCGCATTGCGAACGGGCCGTGCCATAGCAGGGGCTAAAGCCCCAACTCCTGAAAGAAACGCCTTTCGGCGCGGCTGAAAGCCGCGCCCTGATACAAGGCAGATCGGTTTGAGTTTGTGCACTCATCTTAGCCGCAATCTTGGCGGCGCGTCCAAGCCTCACGCCGAACGGCCAATGACCGTAGTTGAATGAGAACTTGCTTTTGTCTCTGGCTTTGTATCAGGGCTTGGCGTCAGCCAAGCCGAAAATCGCCACGTGTCCCTCGGGAAACCAAGTCCGCGGCGAAGCCGCACCCAAACCCACGCCGCGAATCCCGATCATGCGTTTAGCCAACGTTCCACGCGAGCGCATCGACGGCCCGCTTCTCGCAAGGTGACCTCACAGAAGCGATTCGCAAAGCCGTGATGCCGAGCAGGCCGGGAATGTCGCCGAAATAAACAGCTCGCCAAAGATCCGTCACAGGTGCGCCGGATCCCGTGCCCTTTCGTATATCCTCTATTCGTCTCAAGAAATGAAATAAATGAGCCAGACTACACAGCGGTTTCAGAGCCTCATTACGCGGGTGCGACCCCACAGAATCGCCGTGCTCACGAACACAGAAGATCCAAACTGGTATCACAACTGCATTGGGGTCATAGAGTTTCTCACAAAGCTGTGGGGCGGATCGCACTGCATCATCATTCCTACGGACGGCAAAAAAATCGACGAAGAGTTTTGGTCTATCCTGTCGTCGCACG
>JBEKEP010000214.1:0-5788 GCA_050013775.1 Occallatibacter sp.
GCGCCCTGCCACAGGGCCGCAACCGCTACAGGCGCAATGCTCTGCGCCAAGGCGACCAGCCAGCCGCCGGTGCTTGCCAGCGTCGCGTTTGCTCCATCGGTCATGAGCATCAGGAACATTTATTTTTCGCTCCCGTTTTCAGCCCTTGCACTGCGAATTGCGTCTTTCAGGCGCTGCAAATCTTCGGTGCTGATCCCCTCATCGCCTAAAAGTGATAACACCAGTTGTTCGCGCGAGTTGCCGAAAAATCGGCCAAGCACGTTGCGCACTTCGGAGCGGCTGGCCTCGTCTTCGGCAATTGCCGGCCTGTATACGAACGCGCGGCCCTCCTGGCGGTGCTCCACATAGCCCTTCTGTTCGAGGATCCGGATGGTGGTCAGCACCGAGTTATAAGCCAGCGGCTCGTCTTCGGGCAGTGCGGACACCAGATCGGTCACGGCCGACTCACCCCTCCGCCACAGGATCTTCATCAGCCTGAGCTCGGCCTCGGTGAGCGTGTTGGATTTTCTCGGCGGCATCGCTAACCTTTTGATTCTGCTTGCTTATTGTCTCAACCGGGATGATTCCTGCATTTCCATAGACGAACAACTAAACGATTAGTTTCTAATTTCTCAAATAATTTTTTAAGACGTTAAGCCGCACCGGCAAACAAGGTCATCATATGAGGTGGACTCAATGATCAAGCCGACACCGATCGCCGTCGCGGCAGAGGCGCAGAGGTAGTTAGCCCCGCGCTTTAGCGTGGGGTTCAAGAACAATAAAAGGCCACTAGCCCCTAGGGACGACGCAACTGGGCTCCAGGGATTTTCGGGTCCCGTTCTTTCAATTGCTCGGCGCCTCCAAGTGCGAACTCTCCCCGGCCCGCTCTATGCTACGATCCCTGCAAGCGTTCACGGACTTGATTCTTTGTGCAGAATTGCGGCCGGAAAAATCTCTTCCGGCATTGCTCACGTCGAACGCCTTTCCCGGAATAGAAGCTCGGAACGCACTTGAGGTTCCGGTCTCACAAGGGGTGGTATGGACAACCAGTTACGGCCTTTGAATCTCGGCGAAATTCTTGATCGCACGGCGCAGCTTTACCGGCGCAACTTCTGGCTATTTGTCGGCACGGCGGCGTTGCCTTTGCTCTTCGTCCTGGCCCTCGCCATTCCAGCCGGAGCCATCTTCGTCATTCCCGGCATTGCAAACCACGGCGTTTGGAACAACACCCCCGCAACGATCATTGCCATCGTTCTACTTTGTCTCATCTTCCTGCCGGTTTACCTTGCCGTGTACGTGTATTCCTACGCCGGCGTCACGCAGGCCACAGTGAGCGTACACCTCGGCGAGAAGCCCACGATTCGCGCCACCCTTAAAAGCGTGCGGCCCCGCTTCTGGACCTATCTCTGGTACTTGCTCCTGCAAGGGATCATGGCGGGGCTCGTGCCCGCAGCCGTCGCCGTCGCCATCATCGCGCCGCTCATCTTTCTCATGTCCCGTTCCGGCGAAGACATAGCTTCTCGTTTTGCTCTTGGTTTCCTGGTGTTCCTGGTTGCGGTTGCGGTCTTCGTAGTCATGCTCTGGCTGACATTTAGTTTCATGCTGGGCATGGCCGCGTGCATTGTTGAGAAGAAAACCGCCTGGGAGTCGCTCGTTCGCTCGTGGCAACTGAGCAAGGGTACCCGCGGCCGTATCTTTGTCACCTACCTGCTTGTGATTGCGCTGGCATTTGCAGTTTCGATGGCCTTGTCCATTCCCATGCTGATCGTGATTGCCTTCATCCCTTCCATGGGAAATGGCGCGGCGTTTTCGTCTCCGGCATTCATCGTGGCCGAGATCGTGAGAGCGATCGCGAATTTCGCTACGCAGGTGTTGCTGGCGCCGATCATTATGATCGCTTCCGTCCTGTTCTACTACGACCAGCGCATCCGCAAGGAAGGCTTTGACATCGAGTGGATGATGCAGCGCGCGGGGCTTGCGCAGCCCCCATCCGCAGGATCGCCGGGCGGCACCGCAGGAGGTTTCGGGCCAGTTACTCCGCCTGATAGTTTGGAAGGGCGATGAATTCAATGCGGTTCGGGTCGCGTGGGGGAAACGGCGGAGGATCGGCGGGGCTAGCCCCCGTCGCCTCGCTATTGCTTGTCGCCGCATTGCTCGTGCCGGAGGCAGCGGCGCCACATGCGCACGCCCAGCAACCCCCCTCCAACGGGGGCTGGCGCGATGTGAATCTTGCCGAATACCGCCAGCATCTCCAAGACCTCGACAGCGTGGTTGCCGATTGCCAGGCGCAGCTCAAGCTCAAGAAACCAGCATCTGCCAGCAACAACGCGTGCGACCCCAATCGAGTTGGCCCCAACGACCGCGTGCAAAGTCCAGGCGCTGCGGGATCCGAACCGCGCGAGGTTCGCTACGACTGGCTGCGAGCTGTACTCACCCTCGCTGGGAGTAAAGGTAGCGCTTCGCAGCCTGCCGCAGGAGCGCCTGCAAGCGCCAAGAGCAAACCGGCAGACCCAAACGATCTACTCAACGACGCCCACCAGCGCCTCCAGATGGATGAACGTCAGGTCGAGAGCCCGCTTGAAACCAATCTCGCTTATGCCGACGAGCGAAGGTCGCTCAATACGATCCTGGCGCAGCGCGAATACCAGGGCGTGACCAAGGTCTCGGTTAGGGACCGCTTCCTGGAATGGCTTGGCAACCTCCTCGACAAAATCGTGATGAAGCTCGCGGGAATGGGAGCGCGCGCGCCGTGGGCTGCCCGGTTGCTGGAGGGCTTACTGCTGGGCGGAATCTGCATCGCGCTGGTTTGGTTTTTCATCCGCCTCGAGCGCAGTGGGCGAGTGCGCCTGATTCCAGACGTCGAGTCCGGGCCGGGAGCACCTTCAGCACGCGAGTGGCAGTCGTGGTACCAGGAAGCGGGCGACATGGCCGCGAAGAGTCAATGGCGAGAGGCCATCCACTCTCTTTACTGGGCCTCAATTTCGCTGCTGGAGTCCAGGCGTCTGTGGCCGGCCGACCGCGCGCGCACGCCGCGCGAGTATCTTGGACTGCTGGCCGGAGACGATCCGCGTAAGGTGGGCTTGACCGCGCTAACGCGCAGTTTTGAGCGCACTTGGTATGGGGGTGGCGATGCCGCGGCGTCAGACTTCAACGCGGCTTTGGAGCACGTTCGCACTCTGGGGCTCGAGGTGAAATCGGAATGAAGCTCTTCGCCTCCCTCGACGCCAAAGATCGCAAGCTGCTCATCGGCTGCATGTGCGCGGTGATCGTACTCGCAGCGGTCACTGCTATCTTCGCGCGCAACGAAGACCAGGACAACAACCCTGTGCCCAGCACCTATCGCACGGGCAAGCATGGCGCGCGCGCCGCTTACGAACTGCTCCAGGCCAACGGTTACGACATCGAGCGGTGGGAGCGCCCACTCAGCGACCTCGTGGCCCAGGCCGACGCGCAAACCGTGGTGATCTTCGCCGCGCCCAACCCTACCTCACCCGAAGATCTCAAAGCCGTGAAGGACATTGTTGCGCAGGGCGGGCGCGTGCTGTTGACCGGATGGTCGGGAGCGATCCTGGCTCCCGGCGGAAACGCAGTGCCGCCGCTGCGATTCGAGACTGCTTGCCAGCTCACTCCGCAGGGACTCGACCCGTTGGCCGGATCGGGCCAAGTGTGGATGGTTCCCGAAGCCGCATGGGGAGCGAACCGGCCGCTCGACCGCATCGAGTACAACTGCGCTGGCTCGCCGGCCGTAGTCGAATACACGAGCGGCAAGGGCGAGGTGATCTGGTGGGCCAGTTCCACGCCGCTTGAAAATGGCTCCATTCAGCGCGCCGACAATCTGAACCTATTTTTGAATTCCCTGGGCGCGCCCCAGAACCGTCACTTTTATTGGGATGAATCGTTGCACGGGGAAAGCTATTCGAACTGGTTCTACGCCAGCGGCGCGGCTCTGAACCTGCTCAAGGCCGGCCTCCTCGGGATTGCCTTGCTCGTCATCTTCAGCTTCAGCCGCCGCCGCGGCCCTGTGCGCGACCTGCCGGCGCCAGTGCGTGCCACGCCGGTGGAGTTTCTTGAGGCGCTGGGTTCGCTCTACGCTGAGGCCGGCGCTTCGGCAACTTCCGTGGAGCTTGCCTACGAGCGTTTCCGGCGGCGCATGGGCGACTTGTGCGGGCTGCAGGCAGCCAGGATGAGCGCATCGGAACTGGGCTTTGCCCTGCGCCGACGTTTTCCGCAAGCCCCTGAAACGCTCGAGAAGGATTTGGCGGAATGCGAGGAGGCCATTGGGAGCGATGCCTTGCAGCCCAAGAAGGCTCTGGCGCTGGTGCAAACCCTCAGCCGCCACGGCGAAGCCTTGGACCGAGCGGCCAGAGTGAGAATCTACGATTGAGGATGAATTTGAAATCAGGATCGAAAAAAACAGCAGGATAGCAAGCAAGGAGACCGGAATGAGCGAAGAGAATGCGTTGCAACCGGACGCGCAGGCGCTGGCCACAACCCTCAAGGCCACGCAAGAGTTGCTGACCCGTTCACGCGCGGAACTGGGACGCGTGATTGCCGGGCAAGGAGAAGTACTCGGCGAAGTGCTGGTGGCCGTGCTCACGCAAGGGCATGCACTGCTCGAAGGCGTGCCGGGAATTGCCAAGACGCTGATTGTGAAATCGGTGGGCCGGTTACTGGGGCTCAACTTCCAGCGCGTGCAGGGAACGCCCGACCTGATGCCGGCCGACATTCTCGGCACCACCATCTTCAAAATTGGCTCCGATACCTTCACATTTCACGCCGGCCCGGTATTCACTGACCTCCTTCTGGTGGACGAAATCAACCGTATGCCGCCGCGCACCCAGGCGGCGCTGCTGGAATGCATGGAAGAGCGCCAGGTAACGAGCGACGGCGTTGCGCGGCAGTTGCCCCAATGGTTCACGGTCTTCGCCACTCAAAATCCCATCGACTTCGAGGGCACCTATCCGCTCCCCGAAGCGCAACTCGACCGTTTTCTGCTCAAAATCAAGGTGCGCTATCCCAGCGCGGACGAAGAACGGCAAATGCTGGAGCGGCATCACGGCACGAGCGTAAACCTGCTCGATGATGCGAAGATCCAGCCGCTGGCCGCAGAGCTCCTGCAGGCGGCGCGCGACGAAATCCGCGCCATCCGTGTGGAAGCGGACCTTTACGGCTACATCCTCGATCTGGTGCGCCGCACGCGCGAGTGGCCCATGCTGGCTCTCGGCGCAAGCCCGCGCGCGGCCATCTGCCTGTTGCGTGTGGCACAGGCTTTCGCCGCCTTTGAAGACCGCGAATACGTGATTCCCGACGACGTGAAGCGCGCCGTGTTGCCCGTGCTGCGCCATCGCATCCTGCTCAAGCCGGAGGCGGAGTTGGAGGGCTTCGATGCCGATCGCGTGCTGAACGACGTCGTTGCCGCGGTCGCGGTGCCGCGGGCCTCGGTAGCTTAAATGATCTCGGCTTCGCTCCATCCCGAATCCGTGCGTGCGGCCTGTAAGCCGCGCGGCCGCTTTGCGTTCGGTCTCACGCCGCGCACCATCTGGCTGCTGGTTGGGGGCTTGGCGCTGGCCTTGCCGGGATTTTTCTCGGCGCGTCTCGGCTACGGAATGCTGATCTGGGACGCGCTGGTTCTCGTCGTCGCATTGTTGGACGGCATGCGCCTGCCTGCTCCGCAATCCATCACTGTAGAGCGCTCTTGGAGCAACGCGCCCTCACTCTCCAGCCCAACTGAAATCGAAATCGCCGTGGAACTCAGCGGCGGAACGATTTTGGAGTGCCGCGTTGTCGACGACCTGCCTGAAGCGCTGGT
>JBEKEP010000215.1:0-5680 GCA_050013775.1 Occallatibacter sp.
GTTGTAACCGGCCGCCCCCGCACAATGGCTCTGGCGACTGTCCGCGACCTCCTTTCCTCACCGTATTCGTAAATGAGATTTGCGAGCTCGCGCTCTTCCATCTCATTCACCACTTGTTCGGCGGTCGGCCCCGACCGAGTATCTAATCTCATGTCGAGAGGCCCGTCCGCCTGAAAACTAAATCCTCTGCGCGCTTCGTCGAAGTGCAAACTGCTTACGCCGAAGTCGGCCAGCAAACCATCTACCGTTGCCGGCTCCACGTGCTCCTCGATCCGGCTGAAAGCCTCGCCGATCAGAACCAACTGCGGCGCCTGGCTGCCCATCTCTTCCAAAACCTTCACGAGGCGGGTCATTGCCAGTTCCAGCATCTCGGGATCGCGATCGAATCCGATCAGCCGTCCTTCAGGTCCCAGCTGCCTCAAAATTCCTTCGGCATGTCCTGCCAGTCCCAGCGTGCAGTCCACGTAGGTCCCTGCGGGCCTCACGCGGAGGAAATCCAATGCTTCGTTCCAAAGAACCGGCACATGGCGTGCTTTCTGCTGCGTCATGCGGCCCCCCTGAGGGGCTTAAACATCACCCTCCGCGGAGAGAATTGCATCCACCGCGTTCAAATCGTCTTCCGTGGGAACCCTGGCCGGCATATCCTTTTCGAAAAGCGCCTTGCTCACCACCTCGAGATGCGTGATCCTGCCCATCACCGCCAGTTCGCCTTCCAGCTTCGTCCGGCTCCGCAGAATCTGCCCCAGCACAAACCGTCCCTGGGCGTCCATCTTCACTTCCTGGCCGTGGTAGCCCGTCATATCGAGGTAATTCTTCACTGCCTTGTTCCCGACGCTGTGTTTCTTCAGTCGCAACTCGTTCTTCTTCCACTCGTCGAGCGGCCAAATCTGTGCGCGTTCGCCGTCCGCGGTCGTCACGTAGAGGTCGGTAATGTTCGCGGCGTCCAGCAACTGCTTGAAAGGGACCGGGACCTTAAGCCGCCCGCTCTCCTCGATCTTCGCTGGATGGTTGCCCCTGAACATCTGCTTCCCTCACTGCTGCCCCCTTCGGAACCCTGCGGTCTCAACTCACACCGCCCTTTAGCCCATCCGGGTTAGCCAGGCTGATTCCTCAGCCGCTTTTGCTGCGTGAAACTCAGTCCGTGGACCCCAGAGGGAGTACACTTTCTGTGGAAATGCCGGTACTTTGGAAATCCCGTTGCTTGGCTCCGATTAGAAGGTTCACTTAATCAACTCCAAACGGTGCCAATTAATCCCAAAAATTTCCAACTCCTGACGATAGTACCCCGCTTCTCATCCATTGGGAAGAGAAAAAACGGGCTAAACTGTCGAAAACCTGGGCTTTAATCCGTAAAGCCGACTAATAGGTCAAAATTTTCAGGCGACCACAAGATATGGGGTTTACTGCTGAGATTCCCCCACTAGACAGCCTACTCGGTCTGTGATAGGAGAACAAAAAGCGAAGACTGGCCATTCTGTAACGTCGTCTATATGTACCGCATGTACCGCTGGGCGATTTTGTACAGCCGGTCTCCAGACCGGCTGTAGTGCGGGCCTCCTGGCCCGCGCAGCGCGGAGGATGTTTGATCCCTGCTCACCCCTCCAAAGTTTTCCCCGCCGTTTTGCATAATATTTCCCTCTCCCGGCGCATACTGTTCCAATAAGCCCTCAATCAGGCTCAACCGCGGCGGCTACAGCAGTTCCGCAGTTACTGTGTCCGAAGCCACGGCAGCCAAGTGGATTTTTCCTTAAGAAAAATCCACCCTGCACCGAGGCTAGAAACGGTTACAACAACTGCGGAACTGCTCTAATCCCCGCCGCGTTCGCATTTTGGGGCAAAAATTCCTCGATGTGAAGCGGGGCGTCGCACAACCCTTTTGCCGTGACGATTCTGTCACGAACCATCTCAATCGAGGGACATTGCTGCGATGCTGCGGCGCAACCGGTCGTGTTCGAGCACTTTGCGTGAAAAATCCGAGAGGGGGGTAGGGGGACGGGGGATAGGACTATGGGCGATGGCCATTTGCCCCACCCTAACCGCGCGTTTCGCGTTCAGGGTGGGGACGCAAGCGACCTAAACTGCCAAGCCAGCCTATCGCGCTCTGGCCTGCGCCTTTGGATCAGCTGTCGCGGCCGGCGCGCTATTCCACCAGCCTCCACCGAGCGCCTCAAAGAGGGTTGCGGAGTCGGCGTAGCGCGCCGCCGCGGCGCTCGTAAGGTCGAGCTCGGCCTGCAGGCTCTGGCGCTCGGCTTCCAGCAGAGTCAATTCGCTGATGCCTCCCGCCTGATAGCGTCCCTGGGCGATTTGATAACTCGAATCCCCTGCGGCCGCGGCTTCGCTGCGCGCAGTGAGAGTCTGCGCGTCATGATTAATGGATGTGAGCGTGTCGGCCACTTCTCCAAAGGCTTGCAGCACGGTTTGCCGGTATACGCCGTCCGCTTCCTGGTAAGCCGCCTCGGCTTTGCGCTTCTCTGCGCGCAGGGCGCCTCCGTTATAGATTGGCTGCGCGAGCGACGACGCAACGTTCCACACATCGCCGCCCGTGACAAAACTGGTGCCGATGCCGCCGCCACTCGCCGACAACACAATTTGCGGATAGAGATTGGCCGTGGCGACGCCGACGTTGGCGCTGGCTTGGTGCAACAGCGCTTCAGATGCCCGAATATCGGGGCGCTGCCGCACCAACGCGGAAGGAAGGCTCAAAGGCAGCTCCTGTGGCAGGCGCAACGCATCGAGCGAGAGATCGGGGATCCGCGCTTCGGCAGGTGACTTGCCCATCAGCACGGCAAGCTGGTGGTTTACGGTATCCAACTGCTCCTCCAGCGGAGGAATCGTGGCCTGCGTCTGGGCCACCGTAGTTTTCTGGTTCTGCACATCCTCATCGGAGGCGCCACCGGCACGATTCCGCGCTTCAGTAATCGCAAGCTCGCGCTGCTCAACCGCCAGTAACCGATTTGAGAGCTCGATCTGTCTGCGCAACTCGGCCTGGCGGATGGCCGCGGAGACCACGTCCCCCGTCAGCATCAGGCGCGCCCCTTCAAGCTGCCAGTTCTCGTAATCCCGCTCGGCCTTGAGTCCTTCAATCGCGCGGCGGTTGGCGCCAAAAATATCCAGCGCATACGACACGGCAACCGATCCGTTCAGCAGGGTGAAGGGAGATGGATTGGGAAACGGAATGCCATACGCGGAGAGATTCAGCTGCTCTTCTTCGACGGACGCATTGCCGGTCACAGTCGGATATTTCGTCGCCCCGGTGCGCGCGTTCAACTCCTCCTGCGCTTCTTTCAGTCGCGCCGTGGACTGCGCCAGAGACGGGCTATTGGCCAGCGCCTGTTCCATCATGCTGTTGAGTTCAGGCGAGTGATACAGCGTCCACCATTGTGCGGGAATCGATGCTGCGGCGTCGAAGTGCTGCGCGACGCCCGCCGGCCCTGCGCTACTTGTAGTCTCAGCCGGTTGCGGCTGTGGCGTGTAGGCAGTGAGCGAAGGCGCCGTCGGCGGCTGATATTTCGGGCCCACGTTGCAACCGGCAATCAGCCAGAGCCCGAGCGATGCAACCGCGACTCGCGTCAAATTCGAATGTTTCGGCCAACGCATAGCTTTGCCTCTCAATCCTGCTCGTTCAATCCAATGTCCTGCGATAGGTGACCGACGCAATCAACATCAGAACCACCATGAAAACCATCATGGGCCACACGCTCGGCCACGAATCGGCCCAGCCGTTGCCCTTAAGAAGGATTCCCCGTATGAGCCGGAGGAAATACGTCAACGGCAGCAAATTCCCAATCGCCTGCGCCCATTTCGGCATGCCCTCGAACGGAAACATGAAGCCCGAAAGCATGATGTTCGGCAGAAAAAAGAAGATGGCCAGTTGTACGGCCTGCAACTGGTTCTGCGCCAACGACGAAAACGTGATGCCCACGGTGAGATTGGCCGCGATGAAGAGCAGCGCCGAAAGGTAAACCGCACCGATGTTGCCGAAAAACGGCACTTGAAACACGTAACGCGCGGCCAGCAGAATGATGCTTGCCTGAATCAATCCGATGCCGATGTAGGGAATCAGTTTTCCCGTCATTACTTCCAGTGGCGTCACCGGCATGGCCAGCAAGTTTTCCATAGTGCCGCGCTCTCGCTCGCGCGTGATGGCCAACCCGGTCATCAAAACCATCGTGAGCGTGAGCACCATACCCGTCAGTCCCGGCACCACGAAGTACTGCGTAATGTTGTCAGGGTTATAGAGCTGATGAATCGTCACATCGAACGGAGGAGGGCTGCCGCTGAGACTGGCGAGGGGTCCGGTGATTTCCTTCTGAACCACCGACTGTACGATGCCGTTGATCGCAGCCAATGCGTTTCCGGTGGCCGTAGGATCGGTAGCATCGGCTTCGATCAGCAGCGAGGGCCGCTCGTGGCGCAACAATTGATGCGTGAATCCCGCCGGAATATTGATGACAAACAGCACCTGCCCCCGCGCCAGCGCCTCGCGCCCAGCGGCCTCGTTGGGCAGCGTGGCCACGACGTTGAAGTACGAGGAATTCTCGAGCGCCATGATGAAGCTGCGCGTAATGTCGGTATCGTCGGCGCTGATCACGGCGGTATCGAGATGCTTGGGATTGGTGTTGATGGCGTAGCCGAACAGCGCCGTCTGCATAATCGGTATGCCCACGATCATGGCGAAGGTGAGCCGGTCGCGTTTGAGCTGCGTGAACTCCTTGAGCACCATGCTCCACCAGCGCGCCACCGAAAAGCTGCTCCAGACCTTCATGCCGCGCCTCCGTCGTTGTCGCTTGCCTTGCCCATCAAATAGATAAAGACGTCTTCCAGGTTCGTATCGATAAGCTCGGCGCGCCGTCCGCCTGCGCTGGCCGCAGCCTCTACCGTGCGCTGCAACAGCTCCGCATCGCTTCCGCTCACGTGCAGCACATCGCCAAACGTCACCGTCTGTCCCACGCCAGGTTCGCGCCGTAGTTTCTCCTGCAACTCGGAGAGGTGATCACCGTGAATGGCCCACGTGCTAAGGTGCTGGCTTGCGATCACTTCAGCGGCTGATCCCTGCGCCAGCAGCGTGCCGTAAGCGATATACGCCAACTTGTGGCAGCGCACGGCCTCATCCATATAGTGCGTGCTCACCAGCACCGAGATGCCCTTCGCCGCCAGACTCTGGAGTTCGTCCCAGAAGTCGCGCCTGGCCCGCGGATCCACGCCCGCGGTCGGTTCGTCGAGCAGCAGCAGGTTGGGTTGGTGCAGCATGCAGGCCGCCAGCGCCATGCGCTGCTTCCAGCCGCCCGAAAGCGCACCCGCAAGCTGATCTGCGCGTGCCGCAAGCCCCAGATTGTCCAGTGACCTTTGCACCGCCGCTTTGCGCTGAGGTATCTCATACATGCGCGCCACAAAATCCATGTTCTCCGCGATCGAGAGATCTTCCCAGAAGGAAAATCGCTGTGTCATGTACCCTACTTTGCGCTTGATCTCGGCGCGGTCGCGCACAATGTCGTAGCCCAGGCAGGTTCCGCTGCCCGAGTCGGGCTTGAGCAGCCCGCACACCATCCGGATGGTGGTGGTTTTGCCGCTGCCATTCGGCCCCAGAAAGCCGAAGATCTCGCCCTTGCGCACGCGCAGCGAAACATCGCGCACCACATGTTTGTCGCCGTAGTGCTTGTTTAGCCCCTGCACGTCGATG
>JBEKEP010000216.1:0-5636 GCA_050013775.1 Occallatibacter sp.
GGGGGGGGGGGGGGGGGGGGGTGGAGGGTACTGAAAGAGAAACACCCGCCGCAACCGGCGCTCCCTTGCTCCCTTTGCTCCCTCGCTCCCTGCTTTACTTGATCCACATCTCCGGATGGCTGGTGGACACGGCGCTGAGTCCCTGCTCGAGCAGCGCCTCGACTTCCTTCATATTGGAGATCAGCCCGCCGCCCACGATCGGCAGTTCGGAGTTGATGGCCCGCACCCGCTCCAGCATCTTGGGCGCGACCAGCGCCGGCAGAATCTCCAGCGCATGCACCGGCGTATTGCGCAGCTGGTTCGAGATGGTATCCATGGCGCCGCTGTCGAGCAGAAACGTGCGCTGGATGCCGTACAGCCCGATGGCCAGCGCATGGCGCAGCGGGTCGAGGTGCGTGGAGATGATGCCGCCCGCGCCCACGCGCTTGAGGTAGTTGACCGCGTACTTGTCGCGCGAGAAGCCGTTCAGCAGGTCGAGATTCACAATCGGCACCTTGCCCGCGGCCGTAATCTTCTGGATCATGGGCTCGATGGTATCGGGATCGCCGGTGAGCAGATAGATCAGCCGGCTGCGCGACGCGATGGCAAGCTCCACAAAATCGGGCTTGCGGATGGCGGGGATGATCGGCGTCTCCGCGCAGAAGATGCGCAGCGGAGTCAGCGGCGCCGATGCCGCGTTTCTCGGGCCCGCGTCAATTTTGGGGTCGCTCCGCTCAGGCATGGTGCCCGTCCCGCTTCGACGCTTTTCCCGTTGAGCCTCTTACGATCAATTCCGCCTCCACTTTCACCTGCACCACCGACTCCTGGCCCGACATCAGCTTGAACAAATTCTCCATCGCCAACTGTCCCATGCGCCGCATGGGCTGCCGCACCGTGGTCAGCGTCGGCGTCAGGAAAGCGGCAAAAAACAAATCGTCGAATCCCGTCACCGACACATCCTCAGGCACGCGGAGTCCGCGCGCGCGGATCGCCCGCATCGCGCCCAGCGCCGTCATGTCGTTGTAGCAGACGACCGCGGTCGGCGGATGTTTCAAGTGCAGCAGCGCGTCCATCGCCGCGATCGCCGCTTCCGGCCGGCTGTCGCCCTCGACGGCCAGCTCCGGCGCAAAGCCAATTCCCGCTTTCGCCAGCGCCTCTTTGTAGCCCGCGAGCCGTTCCGCATCGGATTGGTATCCGCCGCGGTCGCCGAGATACGCGATCCGCCGATGTCCCAACGCGATCAGGTGCTCCGTTGCCGCGCGCGTTCCTTCCTGGTTCGCGATCATCACGGAGTGCACAAACTCGCCGGAAGCCTGATCGTTCACCAGCACGATGGGAACCTGCAGCTCCTTGAGCAGCGGCATATACAACGCACCCACGCGCGAAGACGTCACGACGATCCCGTCCACGCGCCGCTCGGCAAACTCCTGCACCACTTTGCGCTCGCGCTCCGGATCGGCGTGCGAATTGGCCAGGAACACCGCGTAGTTATGATCGTTGGCGATCTCCTCAATGCCGCATGCCACCTCGCTGGCAAAGGGATCGTCGACCGTGGTCACCACCAGGCCGATGGTGCGCGTTCGCCGCGTCACCAGGCCGCGCGCGACCGCGCTGGCGCGATACCCGGCGTCTTCGGCGATCTTGCGGATCTTCGCCGCCGTCGCCGCGTTCACCAGGGGACTGTTTTGCAGGGCGCGCGAAACCGTGGGGTGCGAAACCCGCGCCAGCCGCGCAATGTCCTTGATGGAGGGTTGCCGCGAAGGTTGCCGTGGCATGCGCTTCATGCCCGCATGCGGAACTCCTGCCGACTTGCCTCCGTCCTTCTCCACCATGGCCCGAAACTCCTATTGCACACGTGTACGGCAGCCCCCAGTCTCTTAGAACGCGGGCGCACTCGTCAATACATATCAATGGGCTTTTCGCTGTGTCTCTCGCTTTGCCCTAGTAAGCTGGATACCGGTCGCTCAATGCTTCCATCCACCTCAACTTCCGCCGACCACCGCACCGGACATGCGCCGCGCAATGGCGATTCCAGTGCGGGCGATTCGGGCGGGTTGCAGCGGCGCATCGGCCTTCGCTCCGCCGTGCTCTTCAACATGCTGGAGATGATCGGCGTCGGTCCCTTTATCACGCTGCCGCTCGTGATCGCCGCTGCGGGATTCCGAATGTCGGTGTGGGCGTGGGTGCTCGGCGCGGCCATCGCCGTCGCTGACGGCCTGGTCTGGGCCGAGTTGGGCGCAGCGTTTCCGCGCGCGGGCGGATCCTATGCATTTCTCCGGGAGATCTACGGGCCCGAGAAGGCAGGGAACTGGCTGAGCTTTCTCTATGTGTGGCAGGTCGGATTCACTGCGCCGCTGTCGATTGCTTCCGGTTGTATCGGCCTCTCCGGATTCCTCGCGGTGTTTTGGCCCGGCATTGACTCTGCGCCTATCGCCGCGCTGCCCCCGCTCCACTACGCCAACTTTGCTGCCGCTACAGCATGTCTCCTCGTCACCATGCTGCTCTATCGCAACATCAGCTCCGTCGCGCGCATGGCCTGGGTACTCTTTGCGGGCGTCATGGCCGCGCTCACCGGCGTCATCGTCTCCGGATTTGCGCACGCCGCGGCAACTGGCGGATGGCATATGCCGGTTGCGCCTGCGCTGCCCGCCGCGCTAGGGAGCGTTGGAGCTTTGGGCGGCCTCGCTCAAGCCACGCTGCTCGCCACCTACTGCTACTGGGGCTACTACAACATCTGCTTTCTCGCCGGCGAAGTCCGCCGTCCCGAGCGCACCATCCCTCGCGCCATTCTGCTTTCCGTCCTCTTTGTCTCCGCGTTGTATGTCTTGATGAACCTGGCCGTGCTGCCATCGCTGCAAGGCGCCGCATCGCATGCGGGCCAGTCCGCGGTGCTGCGTTTCCAACTCGTTGCCGACATCGCCCGCTCCGCCTTCGGCCCCTGGGCCGGCTACACCATCGCCGCGCTCATCGTGTGGACCGCCTTCGCCAGCATCTTCTCACTGCAACTTGGCTACTCGCGCGTGCCCTACGCCGCCGCCCGCGACGGCAACTACTTCCACTTTCTCGGCGCGCTGCATCCGAAGCACGGCATTCCCCACCGGTCGCTTGTGGCGCTGGGCGTCGTGGGAGCCTTCTTCTGCTTCTTCTCGCTCACGCAGGTCATCACCCTGCTCGTCATCACGCGCATTCTGCTGCAATTTTTCCTGCAGCAATTCGGTGTCATCTATTTGCGGGTGTGCAAACCCGATTTCCCGCGCCCCTTCCGCATGCCGCTCTATCCGCTGCCGCCGCTGTTTGCAATGGCCGGCTTTGGATATCTTCTCGTCTATCGCGTCCACGCAGTCAAAGAGCTCGCTGTCGCCGCTGCCATCGCAGCCTCCGGAACCATTCTCTATCTGCTTCGCGCCCATCGCCTGCGGCAGTGGCCGTTCGTGGGCGCAGCGCAGAAATCCGGCATCGTGGGCTAAAACGTCTTTCCACAGCTCTGGCAAGTCCACACCACATTGCTGCTTCCGACATATCCGGCGTACCACTTCCAGCCGCGCTTTCCCGCTTGCACTTGAGTGGAATGGCAGAACGGACACTGCACGGCCGGCGCCTGGGGAGCCGAGCCAGGCATCGGCTGAGGACTCTGGGGTTGAGGATTCTGGGGTTGAGCATATTGTGGTTGTGCCGCGGGCGCAGGCGGGGTTGCATTCTGCAGCGGTTGCCCGCAAGCGCCGCAAAAGCTGGACGGGAGGGTTACCGCTGCTCCACAATGCGCGCAGTAGACAATCGAAGGTTCAGTCACGACGTTCTCCTCAGTGCAAACCCGATTTCGAATGGCCCCGTGTTTCTCCGTTGTGTGCGCAATTATATCCCCGCGCCGGCGGTTTTGCCCCAATCCAAATCCGCTCCATGGCGCGTACTTGAGGTGTTCGTCTCTGAGACCCGCTTCGCACAAATTCTGTGACGTCTGCAGCGGTTCGGTGTCTAATAGATGAAACAGGCCTTCCCCAAGCGAGGTCGTCCATGCTCATCGGCAAGCCATCCGGTATTCCTTCGTCGGAAATTACCTCCCGCGAAGATTATTTCCGCTACCTCTCGCGCCGCCGCTTTCTGAAAGGCGCGGCCGCGGCAGCGGGCGCCGCGGCCCTCGGCGCCAATCAATTCATCGCGCCGCGCACCGTGCAAGCGGGAACCAAGCTGCAAACCGTGCAAAGTCCGCTGACCACCACGGGCGAACAGCTCACCACCTACGACGACATCACGCACTACAACAATTTTTACGAGTTCGGCGTGGACAAGGGTGACCCCGCCAAGAACGCCGGCGGCCTGCCCACGCGTCCCTGGACCGTCAAAGTCGAAGGCAAAGTTGCCAAGCCACTCACCTTCGATATTGACGATCTCCTCAAGCTCCATCCGCTTGAAGACCGCGTTTACCGTCATCGCTGCGTCGAGGCCTGGAGCATGGTCATTCCCTGGGTCGGCTACTCGCTTTCTGAATTCATCAAGCAGTGCAACCCTCTGCCCAGCGCCAAGTACGTGCAGTTCCTCTCCTACTACAACACCAAGGTCGAGAAATGGACCTACGAAGACGCCACCATCAACTGGCCCTACTCCGAGGGCCTGCGCATGGACGAGGCCATGAATCCGCTCACACTGCTCACCTTCGGCCTCTACGGCGAAACCCTGCCCAACCAGGATGGTGCGCCGGTCCGCATGGTTCTTCCGTGGAAATACGGTTTCAAATCCGCCAAGTCCATCGTCACCGTGCGCTTCGTTGACAAGCAGCCGCCCACAACCTGGAACGATCAGGCTCCCAGCGAATACGGCTTCTACTCCAACGTGAACCCCAACGTCGACCACCCGCGCTGGAGCCAGAAAACCGAGCGCCGCATCGGTCTGCCTTTCTACGCGCAGCGCCGCACCACGCTTATGTTCAACGGCTATACAGACCAGGTCGCCTCTCTGTATAACGGAATGGACCTGCGCAGGAACTTTTGAAACAGGGAACAGGGAACAGAAAGAACGGCGCTCTCTCTGGCTAACCGTCGGTTCACTCCCAGCTAACTGGCTGCCTTGATAACAATGAATCGCAAAACACTCATCCTCCTCAAAACGCTCACCTGGATCGCGTGCCTTTCGATCGCAGTCCGTCTTGCTTGGGGCATGGTCTCGAACGACCTCGGACCAGATCCCTCGGCCGCCATCGCCTTCGCCACCGGCAAGGCCACGATCTGGCTGCTCGCTATCACGCTCGCCGTCACGCCACTGCGCCGCCTGTCGCCGCGTCTCAATTGGCTGATTAAATTCCGCCGTCTCTTCGGCCTCTTCGCCTTTTTCTACGCCACGCTGCACATGCTCACCTACGTGGCGCTCTATTCCGGTTTCGACCTGAACGCCATGCTGGCCGACGTCGCCAAGCGCCGCTTCATCACCATGGGCGTCGCGGCCTATCTGCTGCTGCTGCCGCTCGCGCTCACGTCCACCACGTGGGCCATCCGCAAACTCGGCGGCAAGAACTGGAACCGCCTGCACAAGCTCGTCTACGTCGCCGCAATTTGTGGAGTGATTCACTACTGGTGGCAGGTCAAGACCGGAGTCATCACGCCCATCACCATCACCGTTGTGCTGGCCGTGTTGTTTCTGGCGCGGCCTGTGACCAGTTGGCTGCA
>JBEKEP010000217.1:0-5564 GCA_050013775.1 Occallatibacter sp.
TGTTATGACTCGTCTTATGCTCATCGTGCTCGTTTCCGTTTTGTCCGCCGCGCAAATCCACACGCAGCCGCCCTCAGCGGCCAGCAACAATGCCGACCCATCCATGCTCTCGAAAGCCGAACTGCTGAGCCGCATCGACCTCTATGAAGCTGCCCTGCACAGGCCCGGCATCGACAGCATCGACGACGCAAGTGTCGCCCGGGTCTATGTAAGCCTCGGCAACTGCTATCTCGACGTTGACATGTATCTCAAGGCGGAAGACGCAATGCACCACGCCATCGCGCTCATGCGTCACGGTCCGCAGCCGGCGCTGGCCGACGAGATCGGGCAGCTCGCCGTGTTGCACCTTGTGATGGGCGATGTCAAACAAGCCGAAAAGGAACAGATGGAGGCCCTGGCAATTCGCGAACAGATCGGCGACCCCATCGGCCTCGCGCTCACCTGGAACGATCTGGCCAGTCTCTATGTCCGGCAGCGGCAGTTCAGCAAAGCGCTCGACTACGCCCAGCGCGCCATGCCGGTGCTTGCTTCGAATCCTGCTGTTCAAGCCACCGACCGCATCGCAATCCGCCAGACGCTCGCCTCAGCGCTCTGCGGCTCGCACCAATGCAATCGCGCAATTCCTCTGCTCCAGCAAGCGCTCTCGCTCGCAAGCAACAAATTCGGCGCCGACAGCCTCGCCGCTGGTGTCGACAACTACCTGCTCGGTTACGCCTACTGGCAGAACGGCCAAATGGACGAAGCCGCGGATTACATGCAGCGCGGAATCGGGCGCATGAAGCAAGACTGGGATTGGGGATACACCCTCTACGTCAATGCAGTAGCGCAGTACGCAAGATTCCTGCGCCAACGCGGCCAGACCGAATCCGCAGCGCTTGAAGAACACGAGCTGAAGCAGATGGCCGGAGTCGTCGACGCGCGCACCTTCGTGGGCCGTTAACTCTCCGCCGGCACTACCTGTTCCCGGGATTTCGTTCCAATGCTCCGGTCGGTGCGAAATAATAAGACTGATGCAGAAGACGAAACCTGGACTGGATGCCGTTGGCTTCGACTTCGGCACGACAAACAGCGCGATCGCAGTTCTTAATCAAGAACGCGATGTGCAGCTCGCCTCGTTTCCATCGCTTTCAGGTCCCATCGAAGCGGTTCGTTCGGTGCTCTACATCGAAGGCCTTAGAACTGCAAGCGGTGCGCGCAAGGCACACGCGCTGGTCGGCTCCGCGGCCATTGAGCGCTACCTTCAGGCAGAGGAGAAGGGACGGCTCATTCAGTCACTGAAGTCTCACCTTTCCAGCCGCTCGCTTACCGGAACGGAGGTTCTGGGGCGGCGCTACAAGCTCGAAGACCTGGTGGCCCGCATTCTTGGCGACCTGCGCAAGCAGGCAGAAGAGTATTTTGCCCGTCCGATTCGTTCTGCCATGGTAGGCCGTCCAGTCCGTTTTGTGGGCGCAGAGACAGCTGAGGATGACGACTTCGCAGTGACGCGGCTGCGCGCGGCGTTTTCGGTTGCCGGATTTGAGCGCGTCGATTTTGAGCTGGAACCAGTGGCAGCTGCCTGTAGCTATGAGGCCTCACTGGACCACGACGAATTGATTTTGATTGGCGACTTCGGCGGTGGCACGAGCGATTTCTCGCTGTTGCGCGTGGGGCCGGAGATCCGCCGTCGCGGCCGATCGCCACAAGATCTGCTGGGCAACAGTGGAGTGGGACTCGCCGGAGACGCCTTCGACGCTCGCATTGTTCGTAAGCTCGTGTCACCTGCGCTGGGATCGAACTCCGAGGCCAGGTCGCTGGGCAAGCTGCTGCCCGCGGTCCCGGCGTGGATTTACGCCAATCTCGAACGCTGGCACTACCTCTCTTTTTTGCGCACCAACAATGTACGCGAGATCCTGAAGAGTGCGCGCGTTCGAGCTCTCGAGCCGGAGAAAATTCAAGCTTTGATTACACTCATCGAGGAAGATCTCGGCTATCAGCTTCACCAGGCCGTGCAGAAGGTCAAATTCGAGCTCTCTCGCAACGACGCCGCTGAGTTCCACTTCCGCGACGGCAGCATGGACTTGCGCATTCCCGTCACGCGCCGCGAATTCGAGTCGTGGATCGTTGAAGATTTGCGGGCGATCGAGGAGTCGATCGACAAGCTGTTCCGGGCTTCCGGCGCTGATCCGCGCTCGGTTGACCGCGTGTTCCTGACCGGCGGAAGCTCATTCGTGCCCGCGGTGCGCCGCATCTTCGAGACCCGTTTCGGCAAGGATCGCATTCGTGGCGGAAATGAATTTACCTCCGTTGCGCACGGCCTCGCCTTGCGCGCCGCCGAGTCTTGAGCCCGTTATGGACTGGTCGCATGGGTGCGATGGCCTGGATGCGAAAAACCGGTCATGGCCGGCGGAGTGCGACTCCTACACAAAATGAGGCGGGGAGCTTTCGTCGCAAGGCCTTCCCGCTGCGATGCGAAGTCAGATTAACGAAGGGAATTGGTTCTACGCCGTAAGACGTTTCAGTTGGTTCGGCTTCACAATCGTCAGGCAGGTGCCCTTGATCGTGATCCAATGGTCGCAAAAGTCAGCAGGCCGCCTGGATTTTGCGTCGAAATGACCTTAGTCTCGAGGGAACGCGAACAACGTTAACTGTCCGAGGGGCATCGAAGTCATCACCTGGATTCCTGCTGTCAAAGGATTCCAGCCAACGCCGCCTTTTCCAATAGGCCGTCTTCTCCGATGAAATGCCAAGGGCCTACACCCTAAATTCATGGCGACTTTGCGATGATGATTGTGACACCGCTATGTTGATCCGGCTTGCGTACGACATTCAATTCGATATCCCGGCACCGGTTGCGATGGTGGCACTTTTGAATGTGCACCCTTCGCGCGTCCACGATCTGGAGGAGCCGGATGAGTTGCAGATTGAGCCGAGGCTAGAGATCGCCGATTACCGGGACAGTTTTGGGAATCATTGTGCGCGGTTTGTCGCCCCCCAAGGGCAACTGAGGCTCTTTAATTCCACGTTGATTCGAGACTCCGGACTACCGGATGAGACGAATTGGTTGGCGGGCGAGACGGCGGTGGGCGATTTGCCACATGAGATGCTGAGCTTCCTGCTCAACAGCCGCTACTGCGAGGTGGATCGTTTCTCGGCCATTGCGCTGGAACTCTTCGGGCACATCGCACCAGGATGGGGACGCGTGCAGGCCATTTGCAACTGGGTGAACAGCAAAGTGGCATTCAACTATCAGCACGCCCGGCCCACAAAAACGGCTCTGGATGTGTTTACGGAGCGCGTGGGTGTGTGCCGCGACTTTCAACATCTGGCGATCACCTTCTGCCGCGCGCTGAATATTCCGGCTCGCTATGCAACCGGGTATCTCGGCGACATCGGAGTGCCGGAAAGGCTACCTATGGACTTCAGCGCGTGGTTCGAGGCTTATTTAGACGGGCGCTGGTGGACCTTCGATGCGCGCAACAATGAGCCGCGGATTGGCCGTGTGCTGATGGCGACCGGGCGGGATGCGGCCGATGTGGCAATGACCACTTCGTTTGGAAGGGCGGACCTGCGCAGTTTCTTTGTCGTCACCGCAGTCGAGATTGCGACGCACCCGGTGGCAGGTTGAGCCAGACAACGCGAAGCCAGACAACGCGACTTGAATCGTGGGCATCTTAGCAACCGAGGAATTCACGATGAAAAAACTGCACACCATCCTGGCGCTCACGATCCTTTCCACAAGTCTCATGGGCGTCGTCGCCGTTGCCCAGCAGGACCAGCATGACAACCACACTTACGTCCAACACAAGGAATGGAGGAAAGGCGCAACCATTAAGCACGAAGACTGGGACCGCGGCGATAAGGTCGACTACACCCAATATCACCTGAGCGCCCCGCCAAACGGTTACGAGTGGCGCATGATTGATGGCAACTACGTTCTCGTGAACGTTTCGAACTTCCAGATCCGCACCGTGATCCGCGTAAAGTAAGCCACCCTCCCCCAACCATTCAGGCCGGCGGATAAACCAGAACCGGCGGCCTTGGCATTTACGGGTAGCTGGCGAGCCGCCCGGTAATCGCGCCTATTTCGATTCTTCCGACAAACTTCGTTGTATGTCTTGAGCGACTTCATCGATTGAAGTATTCTGACCGAGCTGTTCGATTTCCCCGCTGTTTTCCATATCCGCTAATCCCACCTTGTGCGCAATTTGCTGGTTCATGCCGATCACCGCCGTCACCTCTTTTTCCGTGAGGAGAAGGATTTGGAGCACGAGATGTTCCCGTTCATCTGCGCGCCGGGCCAGTCGCGACTGCCTCATGAGGATAAGGCTGACCAGAAGGATCGCCTCCATGGCAACAACGGTTGCGAGAAGTTGAAAGGGCATGGGATCAAAATGCGGAATTCGCGGCACATGCAGGGTGTTTACGAGAATCCAGGAAAAGAAGAGAAGGATATGCACGGCCACGAATCCCAGATTGCCGACGACGGACGCCGTTAAATCTCCCAGTCTTTCCGCCGGCGATCTTCTCGCCAGAAACTCCTGCTCATGTTTGGCGATTGTGTCGATGTGTTCCTGCAAATGATTCGGAACCTGCATGGGTTTGTCCTTGTACGAAGTTTCGTACTCAATGATTGGATGACTTGCCTGTAGACGGGGAGGGATGGGGAGACACAAACTGAGTCGCGGTGTTCCAAAGCCAAGGCAGATGATCGAAGGGAATTGGTTCTACGCGGTCAGCCGTTCCAGTTGGTCCGGCTTCACAATCGTCAGGCTGGTGCCTTTGATCGTGATCCACTGGTCGCGGCGAAACTGGTTCAGCAGCCGCGTGACGGTTTCGCGCGAGGTGCCCGCCATGTTGGCGATCTCCTCATGCGTGAGCGCCATGGTAAAGCGCATCTCGGGCTTGCCGTTGTCCGCCGCCGTGCGTCCCCAATCCAACAGCAACCGCGCCAGCCGCCCCGCCGCCGAGCCCGAAAGCGCCAGCCGCTTGGCGTCGTGAAACACCGTCATGTATTCGCCGGAAAGCGACTGCGCCGCGTGCATCGAGGCAATGCCATGACGGCCCAGGAACTCGACGAACTCCTGTTTCCGAACCGTCTTTACCTGGCAGGGCTCGATCGCCTCGGCCGTCACTTCGTGCGGAACGTTGGCCAGCACCGCGCTCAGCCCCATTACGTCGCCTGGCCCGGCAATCTTGAGAATCATGGTTTTGCCGTCGCGGGACGTGGAGGAGATCTTCACCTGCCCATAGCAGATTACGAACACATTGCGCGCAGCATCGCCCTCTGTAAAGAGCTTGGCGCCGCGGGCGTGGCTCATCATAATGCCGATCTGGTCGTAATCCGCCAGTGCCTCCGGGGTGAGATTGCAGAACATCCGCAAATGGCGGTGCTCACAATTCAGACAATCTTCCGGAGGGTGATGGGAATGAAGTGAGGCCATACTTGTCCCGTTGTGGCTAATTGCTAGGTTGAGTATAGCGCATATCCCACGTTGCAAGACGGGCGTCTTGGCCGGCCTGGCCGCGCACTCGATTTGTGGACCTGGCGCTACGCCTGGGCAGTCCCGCTTGCATGACGGCGCGCC
>JBEKEP010000218.1:0-5551 GCA_050013775.1 Occallatibacter sp.
TGGCGGAGAGGGAGGGATTCGAACCCCCGATACCCTTTCGGGTATGCCGGTTTTCAAGACCGGAGCCATCAACCGCTCGGCCACCTCTCCGCAGTCTACCGATCCTCTTTGATTGTACGTCGAATCGTGCTCACATATTGAATCGACCCGCCCCCTTCGGCGCGCTCGCATCCGGCTGGCGTGCGCACACAGAAAAGCCCGGGCGCGGCGCGTGGCAGTTACGGCTGCGGCAGCACCATTACCTCCACACCAGAGGCTGCGTCCCTCTGGTGGAAAATCTGTTCCGTAGCTTTCTTGAAATCCTCCGGCTTGGCGTAGGGAATATCGGTAAAGGTTTGCGGACTGCGATCAGTGAGCGGGAACCACGAGCTTTGGACCTGCACCATGATGCGATGACCACGGCGGAAAGTGTGGTAAAGATCTGGCATCATGAAGTCGATGGCCGTTTCTTTTCCGGGGGTGAGCGGTTCAGGCTTCTCCCAGCTGGACCGAAATTTGGCACGGAAAGGCTCGCCGCGCAACATTTGCTGATAACCGCCCATGTGCAGCGGCGGCGCGCTCATGATGCGCTTGTTGCCGTTGAGCGAAGTGTCGGGATCGGGATAATCGTCGGGGTAGACGTCGATGAGCTTCACGTCGAAGTCGGAGTCCGTGCCGGAACTCGCAATCTTGAGATGCGGAGAGATCGGACCGGCGATCGTCAAATCCTCAGTGAGCAGATCGGTTTCGTAAGTCACAACGTCGGGCCGCGAGCTCGCGAAACGCTGATCGTCGACCATGTAGCGCTGCGGCACCGTATCGGTGGTATAGCCCACGAATGGCACCGGGTGGGCAGGGTCGCTCAGGTACTCGTCGAAACTCTTCTGCTCTGCAGGAGGATCGAAGCTGAGCTTGCCGCCGGCGTGAAAGTACAGCGTCTTTGCCGTGGCGGCTTTGGGCGGCCACTCGTCGTAGCGGCGCCACACGTTGCTTCCGGTTTCAAACACAATCGCCGAGGGAAGCGTCTTGCCCCCGCCCTTCAAATAATGCTCGAAGAATGGAAACTGAATGTTGGCGCGAAAATATTCCGATGTCTTTGCGTTGAATTCGACATCGCCCAGATGATCGCCGTCACTGCGCGCCCATCCACCGTGCACCCACGGGCCCTCGACCAAAGTGATCGGCGTATCGGGATTGAATTTGCGGATAGCGTTGAAGGTGCGGTATGGCCCCTCGAGATCTTCCGCGTCATACCAGCCGCCAACCACGAGCACTGCGCACTTCACATTCTTCATGTGCCGCGACAGGTCGCGTACCTGCCAGTAGTCGTCGTACGTGTCGTGCTTATACTGGTCGTCCCACAACCCAGTCGGGCTCTTCATCAGCGTGTCCAGATTCGCGAGGTTGCCGGCCTCAAGGTAGAACTTGTACGAGTCTGTGGTGCCGAAGTCAAAGGGTGCGCCGTCGCCCAACATCGTCGGATTCTGCTGCTCGCGGAAGAATGGCGCATAGAATCCATAACCCGCCGAAAGCATAAACGCCCCGCCGTGATAGGAGTCATCGCCCAGAAATAGATCGGTCATGGGCGCCTGCGGACTGGCCGCAGCAATGGCCGGATGCGAGTCGATGATCGACGCCGATGTGTAGAACCCTGGATACGAGATGCCCCAAATGCCCACCTTGCCGTTATTGTTGGGCACGTGCTTCAGCAGATACTCGATGGTGTCGTAGGTATCGGAAGATTCGTCCACATCCTTAGCAGATTTTTTCTCGTCGATGGCCGGATGCATCTCCACAAACGTCCCCTCGCTCATCCAGCGGCCGCGCACATCCTGATAGACAAAAATGTAACCGGCTTTTTCGAATTCATCCGAGGGCCCGAGGCGCGCCGGGTAGCGGTCTTCTCCGTAGGGAGCGACGCTGTACGGCGTGCGATTCATCAAAAACGGGTACGGGCCCGGATCGGCGGGGAATGCCGAAGCCTTGGGCACGTAGACGGCCGTAAACAGCCGCACGCCGTCGCGCATGGGAATTCTGTACTCATATTTGGTGTAATGGGCGCGGACGTATTCATCGCTTGCGGGCTGCAACGCAGGTTGCTGCGCGCGAGCCAAAGGCAAGACGAGAATCTGTGCGGCGAAAGCGGTGAGAGCAAAGCGCTGCGCGAGAAACATCCTTGAACAGAATCTCCTGAGTTTGAGAGTAAAGCAGTCGGATCCGAAATGGCCAGCGCTTGGCAGATTCGCCCCCGCCGCGCATCGTGACCTTATTCGTCCGCTCTCTTTTCTTCAGCCGGCGCCTTCTCCGGTGCAGTCAGCGGCTTGGTAATGTCGTCCAGGTAATCCTGTGTGCCCTCCACGCGCACCAGCACCGGGTAGCGCTCGCCGTCGTGATAGTCGATGTCGGCCGTGGAAACGAACGCGTCGGCCTGCACGATGAGATGAATCGGCTCCGTGTTTCCTTTGGCCGCTTTGATGGCTGCGTGCAACACCTCCGCGCTAAAGATCTGCCCGTTGATCGCGATGATCTTCTCGCCGGGAGCCAGGTTCGCCTTGTCGGCGGGGCCGTTCCAGCGCACATCGGAAATGCTGCCATCGCCACCTAAGCTCAAACCGATCGAGAACCAGCAGTCCCTACTTCCCATGCGCCCGCCCGGCATCCTAGACATTGTGCGCTGGGTGGCGCTCGGCTTGTCCTCGTACACCAGCTTGTAGCCGCCTTGCTCAATGCCGGCCAGGTCTGCATGGGGATTGATTCTATCGATGCGGTCATGCAGGAAAGTCGACCAATCGTGGGGAACCACGGTATTCAAGTCCTGCACCAATTCGTTAAAGTCGTACGTCACGATGAGCGGGCCGGTATTGCCACCCTTGGCCAGAAAGATCTTCTCAAAGTCGCTCAGCGATTTCTGGTTTTGCGTCAATTTGCGGATGAGCGTGTCGGCATCAAGCCACAGCAAATAACCATCATGGTAGTAATCCTGTCCGCGCCTCCAGTTCATCCACGGCGTGTAGGACCGCACCACGCTGGCTGCGATCGCAGTGTCGTCGGTGGAACGCCATTCGCGGCCGGGAGTGTAGTCCAAAATCGCTGCAGTTTCTGCCAGCCGGTCGCGAAATTGCGCCTGCGTCTCAAAGCCGGCGCGCGCGGCCAGTACGTTGCCCAGGTATTGCGTCATTCCCTCGTACACCCACAGCAGTGCGCCCTGTTGTGCTGTCGCAAAGTCCGGCTGGTACAGTCCCGCGGGACGGCGATACTTTCCATTCCACGAGTGCGTGAACTCGTGCGGCAGCAGATCGGAATCGCGCAGCTCGTGCGCGTCGTCAGAAAATGCCTTCTCGCTCGCGCCATTGTCTGACGACTGGCCGTGCTCCAGTCCCATCTCCCCCGCCACGTCTGAAAGCGTCAGCAGAAAGTGATAGACGTGATAATGATGCGAACCGTAGAGCGCATCGGCCTCGCGCACCAGGTTGCTTATCGATGCCAGCACGGCCGGGCGCAGATTCGAGTCGTCCGGCAGATCCGAGACCACATCAATATAGTGTTTGGGTGTTATCGCGGGAGCCAGCGGGAACTCGTGGAAATATTCGCCTGTCAGGATTGGCGAGTCCTGCAGCTGCTCCACCGTCGTCACTGCAAACTGCGTCACGGCGCCAGGCGCGGGAACCGGGTAGGAGCCGGGGCTGACCGGCGTGAGCGCGGTGCCGATGCCCCATCCCGCGGGAACCTTCACCGAGGGCTGAATCGGAATGTCGCGCACCGGCGTGTTGGCCGGGTAAAGCATCAGCGATTCCCACTCGAATGCAGCAAGTTTCTGCGTAACCCGCTCGGTCACGATGCAGTCCAGATGTGCGTGCAGCGTGCTCACGCCCTGCGGGATCGTGAGGTGGAACTGATAAAGGTCCACGTCATCGCGCCGCCACGCGAGGGTCCGGCCGTCGGCGGTGAAAACCACGCCCGTAATCTCTTGCACCGGGCCGTTGGGCGCGTGCTCGCCAGGGATCCACTTCGGCGTAGTCAACGTCAGCGGGCCCGGCGTTACCGGCAGGTCGACCTCGGCGTGAAAGAGCTTGCGCGGCGCTTCGCTGAGGTCAGCGGTAATTTGAATGGGCGCTTTTTGCCCGCCAGCCGCAGGCAGCGCAAAGAACAAGATAAGCGAGGACAAAGCGGCTTGGAATTTGCATCGGAACAAGCGCACGGAGCATTACTCCTGAGGGATCAGGGTAGCGCACAGAGGCCGGAGGCCGGAAGGTTTTTCCCCGGCAATTCACATCGCGTCGTCGCACATCGCGGCATGAGCGCACTGCATCCGCCCGGTTTCTGCGCTTTCTTTATACCATCCTTATACGATCCGGCTGACCTCATCTTATGCTGTAAGTGACCCTACCCACACCGGCGAGCGGCAGCTTCGCCGGGGTTAACGCTCAATTCCGCACAATGAAGGAGAACCATGTCAAAGTACAAACTTGAGTACATCTGGCTTGACGGAAAGAAGCCCATTCCCGAACTCCGCGGCAAAACCAACATCAAGGAATTCGACAAAACTCCTACCCTGGCCGATCTGCCTCTGTGGGGATTTGACGGCAGCTCCACCATGCAGGCTGCAGGCCACAAGTCCGATTGTGTCCTCAAGCCCGTGGCGCTCTATCCCGACGCGAGCCGCAAAGACGCCTTCATCGTGCTCAGCGAAGTCATGCTCCCCGACGGCACGGCGCACCCGACCAACATGCGCGCCACGGCCCCCGATGATCCGGGTCTTTGGTTCGGCTTTGAGCAGGAGTACTTCCTCTATAAGGATGGCCGTCCGCTCGGCTTCCCCAAAGACGGCTACCCCAGCACTCCTCAAGGCCCCTACTACTGTGGCGTCGGCTACAAATACATGGGCAGCATCGCCCGCACCATCGTCGAGGAGCACCTCGACCTTTGCCTCTATGCCGGCATCAACCACGAGGGCATCAACGCCGAAGTGGCCAAGGGCCAGTGGGAATACCAGATCTTCGGCAAGGGCTCGCACAAGGCCGCCGATGACCTGTGGACCGCGCGCTATCTGATGGCTCGCCTTTGCGAAAAGTACGAAGTCGACGTGCAGTTGCATTGCAAGCCCATCAAGGGCGACTGGAACGGCTCCGGCATGCACAGCAACTTCTCTTCCAAGTACCTGCGCGAAGTGGGCGGCAAGGATTATTTCGAAGCCCTGATGAAGGCCTTCGAGAAGAATATTCCCGATCACATCGCGGTTTACGGCCCGGACAATCACCTGCGCCTCACCGGCCTGCATGAGACCCAAGCCATTGACAAGTTCAGCTACGGCCTCTCGGATCGCGGCGCTTCCGTCCGTCTGCCTGTCAACTTCATCAAGAACGGCTACAAGGGCTACCTTGAAGATCGCCGTCCCAACTCCGAAGCCGACCCGTATCAGATCGTTTCGCAGATTGTGAAGACGATTGCCGAGGTTCCAACGAAATAGTTCAAGCTAACCGCCGAATCGGCGGCCATGAGCAAAGAGCAGAGGCGCGGCCAATCGGTCGCGCCCCTGCCGTTTTCGCCCTTCCTTTCCGGTCCAGCGTTTTCT
>JBEKEP010000219.1:0-5545 GCA_050013775.1 Occallatibacter sp.
CCGTGGACTCAACGCCGCGCTGCGAAGGTCCTGCATCCACCACTGCATCAATCCGTCCTTCGAGATCATCGAGCACATGCTGGGCCGTCGTGGGGCTGATATGCCCGAAGCGGTTGGCGCTGGGCGCGGCCACGGGAACCTGGGCGCGGCGAATTAACTCCAGCGCGACTGGATGTGAAGGTACGCGCACGCCCACCAACGGCCGGCCCGCGGTCACCACGTCCGGCACCGCTGGCCCGCGCCGCAGCAAAAGCGTCAGCGGCCCAGGCCAGAATTGCTCCATCAGCCGCCGTGCCGCCGCCGGAACTTCCTCCACCAAGCCCTCGAGCATCGCTTCCGAAGCAATGTGCACAATGATCGGGTCCCACGCCGGCCGTGACTTGGCGGCAAAGATGCGCCCCACGGCTGTGCGGTCGAGTGCGTTCGCCCCCAAACCGTATACCGTTTCGGTCGGCAGCGCCACCAGCCCTCCAGCGCGCAAAATCGCGGCTGCCCGATCCAGCGATTCGCCGGCCTCACGCGTTTCCAGGCGTACTGGATCTACGGTCAGATGCAGTGTCTTCACCTGTTTATTGTCGCCGTTCCGCGCGGCCCGCACCAGCCGTCGCGCGCCAGGCGCCTTGCGTTAAGATCTCTGCCATGCCCGACGCATCTTCCGAACTCCGCCAGGTTTCGGCCGTCGTCGCCCGCGGCCACGGAGTTGCCTCTGGCCAATCCACTGCCGACACGCGCTTTCCCATGGGCACCATCCGCCTGCAGTTGCCATTCTTTGCCGCGCGCGGGCTGGATCTGAATGCGTACTTCTCCGGCAATTTTCTCGCCGCCACGCTCAATCTGGACGTGGCGCCCTGGCGCGTGCAAATCCTGCGGCCTGAATTTTTTCTCAGCTCCGTCGAGTGGACCAATCTAATGCCCGCAGAAAATTTCTACCTGAGCGCGGCGCAGGTCGGTTTCGGTGAGCGGCTTTACAAAGCGTTGCTCTACATTCCCGACCCGGCCACCAAGCCCGACCATTTTCAGCCTCCCACGATCGTCGAAACCATCGCCGAGCCAATTGACGGCCTCGGCCACGGAGACACCGTCACGTTATATTACGATCCCGCCGCGATCCGACTTGTGCAGTAAAGCAAAGCATGAGCGGCCAAGGGCCCTCTGCGCACTTATACTTCATTCATCGCATGCCGATTGAAACCGAAATCAAGTTTCGCGTGGCCGGCCTCGCCGCACTGGCCCAGCAACTCCAATCGGCGAACTTCCGTCTCGAAACTCCGCGCAGCTTCGAGAGCAACGTGCTCTACGACACGCCGGACCGGCAAATGCGCGCGCGCACTGAGATTCTCCGCATTCGCAGCTACGCTGGCCGTTGGACGCTGACCCACAAGCGGCTGCCCAACGACGGCCTTGGCGAGGACCGGCACAAGCACCGCGTCGAAACCGAGACCGGCATCGCGGACGGCGACGCGCTCGCCGAGTATTTTCTTAGTCTTGGATTAGTCGCCGCATTTCGTTATGAGAAATGGCGCACCGAGTGGACCGACGGCGAAGGCCACTGCGTCATCGACGAGACCCCCATCGGCGATTACGCCGAACTGGAGGGTTCTTCCGCCTGGATCGACCGCACCGCGGCCCGGCTCGGCATCGATCCCGCCCAGTACGTGACCCTCAGCTACGGGCGTCTCTTTGAAGCCTGGCGCGAAGAACACGCGAGCACCGCCCAGGACCTAACCTTCGCCGCCATTCCCCAACCCCAGCCCGCCCACTGACGCCAGCTATTGGCCGCTCCCTCTTCCCTTCCTTTCGCTGCCGTGTCGCGCGGCCCTTTTTTCTCGGCTGCGCAGGCACAAATACGCCTCGTCTATGGCCCTGCGCAATGGCGTTAAGCCCACCCCATATAGGACCCCGCAAACCATGGACTGCGCTCCCCTCGGGGCGGAATACCGTTGGTACACTCCCGCCAGTCTTTGAAAGGATCGCGATGGAATATCATGTTCTCTTGGGGTACCTTCAAAGACTATGCCCAATGCAACCAAGGGTTCCGACGCCCCGGACAGCATGTCCCTGACCGTAGCGATTCTCGACTCCGATGAACAGCGCCGCAAAGCCGCGGCCGCAGCTCTCTCGCGGCTGGAGAATCTCGAGATTACAGAGGTCCCCTTCTTCCCCGAGAAAGCTGGCGAACTGGCAAAGATTCTTCCCGATCCCTACAACGTCGTGCTCTTCAATGTCGACTGCGCCCAGGACCTTGCGTTCGAAATGGCAGAGAACCTCAGCGCCATCTCGCGCACTTATGTTATGGCCTACTCGTCGCGAGCCGACATGAAGCTGGCCGTCCACCTGATGCGTGCCGGCGCCCGCGAGTTCTTTACCACGCCTCTTGACCCAGTAGAGCTTGCCGCCGCCATGGAGCGCGCGGCCGAGCGCTATGCCGAGTCGAACCAGGATTCGAAGGAGGCCGGCCGCTTATTCGTGTTTCTCGGAACAAAAGGCGGCTGCGGCGTCACCACGCTTGCCGCCAACTTCGCGCTCGCGCTGGCACAGGAATCCGAAGGCAAAACTCTGCTGATGGACTTCGGCCTTCCACTAGGCGACGCGGCCATCAATCTCGGGATCAAGGCCGAGTATTCCGTGGTCAACGCCCTGCAGCAACCTGACCGCCTCGATGCCAGGATGCTCACTCAGATGGCGGTCAAGCACAGCACGGGACTCTCGGTGCTGGCTTCGCCTTCTGAGTTCAGCGATAACCCGTTGCCCCTCCATTCCATTGACAGACTGGTCTCGGTGGCATGCGATGCCTACGACTTCGTGGTGGCCGACGTGGGCTCGCGCATCGATTTGCTCGGCACCTCGCTTTTTAACAAATCCGCCGTCCTCTACCTCATCACGCAGGTCGGCATCTCCGAGCTGTTCAACGCCAACCGCATGGTGACGAAGTTCTTCTTCACGCGCGACCAGACCCTGCAGATCGTGCTCAATCGCTTCAAGCCCAGCGATTTGCTCTTTGACGAGAGAAAAATCGATGAGGCGCTCACTCGGCCCGCACAGTGGAAGGTCCCCGACGACTACGCCGCCGCCCGGCGCACCCGCGAAACCGCGACGCCCATGGTGCTCGGCGATTCCGGTATCGCCCGCGCCATTCGCGAAATGGCAAAAACCGCCACCGGCCTGCATGCTGAAAAAAGCGAAAAGCGCGGTTTCTTCCGCTTCCTGCGATAGAAAAACAGGGATTAAAGAGTAATCAGTAGGGAGCATAAGGACAATAAACCCACATACAAACAAGGGGCGTGCTCGCACAGAACACGCCCCTTGTTCTATTCCCTATCGGCTACTTACTATTCCCTGTTCTTACCCCGCCGCTCCATGGCACTTCTTGTATTTTTTCCCGCTGCCGCAAGGACAGGGATCGTTGCGCCCCACCTTGTCGCCGGTGCGTCGCTGCGTGGGCTCGCTGCTGTCTCCGCCACCCGCGCGGCTCGCCGCGGCTAATTCCCGCTCTTTCTTGCGATGGAATTCCTTCTCGATCTGATCGATGGTCGTTGAAGGCGGGCGCGGGGAAATCGCGATCTCGCGCGGAGCACCGTCGCCCCCAGCCAACGGTTGCGCCGCGCTCGCCACTGGCGGAGCCTTTGGCACTGGACCGCGCGGCTGTATCGCCTCCGTCACAGGCTGCCCGTCAGGCCCCAGAATCTGCATCCGGAAGAGGAACCGCACCGTGTCTTCCTGGAACTTCAGCATCATGGCCTCAAACATGTCGAAAGATTCGCGCTTATATTCGACCAGCGGATCCCTCTGCGCATAGCCGCGCAGATTGATGCCCTCCTTCAGGTGGTCCATCGAGAGCAGGTGATCCTTCCACAGCCCGTCAATCACGTTCAGCATGATCATGCGCTCGTGGTAGCGCATCGTCTCCGCGCCAAGAATCTTCTCCTTAGCCCCGTAGCTCTCCGTTAGCTTGGCAAAGATCGCCTCGCCCAGCTCGTGCCGGCTCAACTCCTCGGCCTTGATGCCCGACGCTGCCAGGTTGAATCCGAAATGATCGACGAGCTTCTCGCTCAATCCCTTCAGATCCCACTGATCTTCGCGCACCCGCTCGTTGCAGTACTCGTCAAGCAGGCTCGACAGAACCCCGCCGACGTAATCTTCCAGAATCAGCTCGCGCTGCTCGACACCTTCGAGTAATTGCCGGCGCAGGCCGTACACCGCCTCGCGCTGCTTGTTCATCACGTCGTCGTACTCAAGCAGGTGTTTGCGGGCTTCGAAGTTCTGCGCCTCCACGGCCTTTTGCGCGCCCTCGATGCGCTTTGAAATCATGCGCGACTCGATGGGAACGCCCTCTTCCATGCCCAGCCGTTCGAGCAGCGTACTTACCCACTGCTTCGCGAAGATGCGCATCAGGTCGTCTTCGAGCGAAAGAAAGAAGCGCGATTCTCCGGGATCGCCCTGGCGGCCGGCGCGTCCGCGCAGCTGGTTGTCGATGCGCCGCGACTCGTGCCGTTCCGTGCCAAGAATGAACAACCCCCCGGCTGCGATCACCTGCTCATGTTCCAGTTGCGCGGCCTTGGCATGCACATGGAACGCGCTTGCCCAGCCCGCTTCGGAGATTTCGAACTCCTGCCCCTGGTAATAGAAACGCTGGAATCCCGGCGGCGCCATGGGATTGATCGCGCCCTCGGCCACGCTGATAGCGCGGGCCTCTTTCTTGTCCACCAACTCCTTGCGGGCCATGAAATCCGGGTTGCCGCCCAGCAGAATATCGGTGCCGCGGCCGGCCATGTTCGTCGAGATCGTCACCACTCCCGATCGGCCTGCCTGCGCCACAATCTCCGCCTCGCGCTCGTGGAACTTGGCGTTCAGCACTACGTGCTTCACGCCCTTCTTCTGCAGAATCGTCGAGAGGCGTTCACTCTTCTCGATCGACGTCGTGCCCACCAGCACCGGTTGCCGCTTTGCGTGCAGTTCGGCAATGTTGTCGGCCACGGCTTTGTACTTTTCCTTTTCGGTGCGGAACACCACGTCGGAATTCTCCAACCGCCGCATCGGCTTGTTGGTCGGGATGACGACGATCTCCAGCTTGTAGATCTTTTCGAACTCGGCCGCTTCGGTTTCCGCCGTGCCCGTCATGCCGCTCAGCTTTTGATAAAGCCGGAAGTAATTTTGGAAGGTGATCGTGGCCAGCGTCTGGTCTTCCTTGCGGATGTTCACGCCCTCCTTGGCCTCGATCGACTGGTGCAGTCCGTCGCTCCAGCGGCGTCCCGGCATCAGGCGGCCGGTGAAGGTGTCCACAATAATCACCTCACCGTCCTTCACCACGTAGTCCACGTCGCGCTTGTAGAGCGCGTGCGCCTTAATCCCCGTCTCCACGTAGTGTTTGAGTTCCCAGTTCTCCGCGTCGGCAATGTTGCCGATGCCCAGCGCCTTCTCGATCGTCATCCACCCGTCGTCCGTCACGCCGATCTGGCGGCTCTTTTCGTCAACGTAGTAGTCGCCGGTCAGGTGCTTCTGGCCCTCACCGAGTTGGATGCCCAGCGCTTCCTGGCGCTTCGTGTCG
>JBEKEP010000220.1:0-5410 GCA_050013775.1 Occallatibacter sp.
GAGTGAATCGCCATATACCGTCTGTGGATGTATTGTTTTCCTCCTGCGCTCGGAGTATGGGAAAGAACGGTCTCGGCGTGTTGCTAACTGGCATGGGCGCGGATGGTGCGCGGGGCATGCTGGAAATGAAACAAGCAGCGGCCTTCAATATTGCGCAGGATGAGTCTACGTCCGTCGTCTTTGGAATGCCGCGAGAGGCCATCCTGCTCAATGCTGTCGATCAGGTGCTCCCGCTAGATCAGATACCCAGGGCACTGATGCAACGGCTTGCAGGCGTTTAGGGTGGAGCGGAGCGCCGGCAACAAGTGGTGTCGGGATGCCCACAGTCCCCGGCTGGCTTGGACGCAAGTCCAATTGCCCGTCCGTGAAAGCAGATATTCGATGGCAACTTATTTATTATAAGTGCTTTACAATCATTTGCCGATGCAGAAGGTGGAGAAGATCAGGTTCAGGATGTCGTCGGGAGTGGTTTGGCCGGTGAGCGAGTCGAGAGCCCAGAGCGCGCGATAGAGATCGAGCAGGATCATCTCGTGGGGAATGGTGGCAGCGTTGGCCGTGGCGGCGTCGGCTAATGCGGCAAGCGCGGTAGTGACGGCCTGATGCTGGCGGAGATTCGTCAACATGCCGGGTTCGGATGCGGCTCCGCCGGTGGCTAATGCCAGAATTTTCTCGCGCAACGCGGCAATGCCTTCGCCGGAGAGCGCGGAGGTGGAGATTGAGCTTTCCCCGGTCTCAAAATTGAGACCGGGGGCACCCATTTTTTGGTGCTGTTCCAGCAGATCGGATTTGTTGACGGCGACAATTGCTGGGCGGCCAACGACCGCGGCCAGCAGACGGTGCTCTTCGTCGTTGAGGGGCTGCGTAGCGTCAAGCACGATGAGCACGAGCGCCGCATCGGCGAGGGCTTCACGACTGCGACGGATGCCGAGCTGCTCCACTTCGTCGATATTCGCACGGGGTCCTTCGCGCAGGCCCGCGGTGTCAACTAGCTCGATGGGAATGCCGCCGATGGAGATGCGCTCGGTGACGAGGTCGCGCGTGGTGCCGGGAGTTGCGGTGACAATGGCGCGGTCGCGCTCGACGAGGCGATTGAAGAGCGAGCTCTTGCCGGCATTGGGGCGGCCGACGATGGCGAGAGTGAGACCGTCGTGCACAATGCGGCCGCGGGCAAAAGAGGCTTCGAGCGCGGCGAGCGGCGGGGTGAGCTCAGCGATGCGCCGGGAAATTTCCTGCTGCGGCGTCACGTCCAGATCGTCTTCGGCGAAGTCGATGCCGGCTTCGAGCAAAGCGACCAACTCGACGAGGGCTTCTTTCACGGGCGCGGCGCGGTGGCTGAGCGCACCACCCATCTGGCTGGCGGCCTGGCGCGCCTGGGTGAGAGTTTGCGCGTCGATGAGATCGCGCACCGCTTCAGCCTGTGTGAGGTCGAGGCGGCCGGAGAGAAATGCGCGCTGCGTAAATTCACCGGGCTCGGCGAGGCGCGCCCCCAGCTCCAGCGCACGGCGCAACAGCAGTTCCAGAACTACCGGCGAGCCGTGGGTTGCGATCTCGATGAGATCTTCGGCGGTGTATGAGCGCGGCGCGGCGAAAAATGTGACCAGGGCTTCGTCGATGCGCATGGGGTTGTCACCTGCGGCGTCGAGCACATCGGCGAGGAGTGCGTGAGCGTGCTCAAATTGGCCGGGATGGCGCAGCCGGACAAGTTGGGAGGCGATGGTCGCCGCCTGCGATCCGCTGAGACGCACGATGCCGATGCCACCGCGTCCCGGGGGCGTGGAGATGGCGGCGATGGTTTCGGTAACCGTGGTGGGCGTGGGCATTTCCACCCCTCAGTGTAGTGTGCGAGGCGGGCAGGTCCTCAATCCTGGTGCAGATCCGATTGAAAGCAAATGAGAAGGGTCGAATTTTGGAAGGTAACCGGGAAATAAGTACTTACGTGATAGTGGCGCTGACGGTGGAAACTGCACTACAGTTTAGGTGTCGATGTGTCTCCCGGCGGCCTGGATAGCTACCCCTCCGGGAAACGCGACCGGCCTGAGGCGAATGCGATGAAGGCTACGCGGCTGGCCACACTCAAATTCTTTGCCCTGGCATTCCTGCTGGTGGGCTTGGCCGGCCTGATCGCGTCTGCCACCATCTCCACGCATTATCTTGATGTGATGCCCCGCGGGCCGGTGCCTGGAGAACTGCGCACTGTGCCGCGCAGCATTCATGGCGAGACGGTGTACCAGACCGTGAAAGAAGACCGCCTGCTCAACACGTGGGAATTCACGTCGGTAGGAATTTTTCTTATCGGTCTCGTATTGAGCGCGGTTTATCTGGAGAAGTGGGGCACCATGCAAGTGTCCTCAGGCGAGGAAGAAGAGCCCGAGCTCGCAGAGAATCCGCAGTGAAACGCTAAGACCTGCGCGCGGTGCAGACAACGCGGCGCAGCCCTCTACAATAAAACGATGCCTGAGCTGCCCGAGGTGGAAACTGTCGCTCGCGGAGTGAACAAGCACGTGCGCGGCGATCGCATTATGCAAGCGTGGTTCGGCAAGCGACCGCAAACCTTCAAGAATCCGGCCTCGCGGCAGGCGAAGGGTCTTGCGGGGCGCACGATTCTGGCGGTGCATCGCACGGGGAAGCACATTATTTTTGAGTTGAGCGCGGAGGCAAGCGCCGCAGCGGCGGATGCGCAGTGGATTGTGCATCTGGGAATGACGGGGCGACTGCTGATTGCGACGCCGGATACTCCCGTGGCTCCGCATACGCACGCGCGGATTGACCTGGCGAGCGGCAACGAATTGCGCTTTGTGGATCCGCGCCGCTTCGGCCGGCTGGAGTTCCGAAATCTGCGCAGCGGCGGCGACGCCGCGTTCGAAGCGCCGGGAGCCGAGCCGCTGACGATCGGCGCAAGCGCGTTTGCCGAGCTCTTCCGCAAACGGCACATGCCCATCAAGGCGGCGCTGCTGAACCAAACTCTTTTGGCTGGGGTGGGCAACATTTATGCAGACGAGAGCCTTTTTCAGGCGGGGGTCCGGCCGCGCAGGCGGACCAACCGGCTGACCGCGGCGGAGCTGGAGCGGCTGCGCCTGGCGCTGCGCCAGATCCTCACGCACGCCATCCGCCTGGGCGGATCGTCGGTTTCGGATTATGTGGACGCCGAGGGAGAGCGGGGCTTCTTTCAGCTGGAGCATTGCGTCTACCAGCGCACAGGCGAACCGTGTCGCCGCTGCCAGACGCCGATCCAGCGCATTGAGCTGGCCGGGCGTGGAACCCACTTTTGCCCCATTTGCCAGCGGTGAGGAGAGACGAGCGGGGTTGGCGGAGCTAGCGGAATTAGTTCGGCTCGTTCGATCAGGAGGTTTGGTTGGCGTCGGGTTTGGATTTGCGGCGAGGTTAGGACACCTTAGCGGTCTCAGTTATACGGTTTTCGGTAGGTTTTTGGTGAAAAAGCTCCGGGAACCCATAAGATTCGTATAAGGATTTTTGATAACTCATTAAGAATCAGCCATGTTACGAAAGGCATGTTAATTGCTATGTAATGGGCGCCAGTGATCAATAGGCCGCTGAAGGTAGGCCAAGCGAGCCAGAGACACACAGGGTACCCGGCACGAGCAACCGCCAATGAGCGGCCCTCAAAAGGGAGAGCCAGCCGGGAAGCCCGAATATAGGAAGCAGTGGATACAGCCACTGCCCAACATACAGCTGGGAGGCCAGTGACCAGCATTCAGGACCGGAGACGCCACCTTAAAGGGTGGCGTTTTTGACGTTTGGGGCATTTTTGCCGGGCAGCGGACCGGATGGCGTCCGACGATTGTGGATTTCTGACGCATCCTGGTAGTCACCAATGCCACTTTAGCCCCCTTGCCAGAGGTGGGCCTTCGCTGTAGTATCGGAGTTGCCTATCAAGCGGCTGACGCGGGCCACCCAGGGCATGGGTAGCGCAAGCTCGCCGTAGAGCAAAGAAACAATCGCCAAACAGTTGAGATCGTAAAAGAAGTGGACTGCGTGCGACAGTTGCTCACATAGGAAATGGCATCACCTGAAAAAGCAGCAGCCGCGCCGAATCGATACCGGCGAGCGGATGGAGTGGATGGACGACTCCCGCAAACGAAGCGGCAAGCGCATTTTCACAGAGGGTCAAGTAGTGGGAGCACGCACAGGGAAGCGCATTTGCCGGCTGCAGTGCAGCATGACGAGAAGCGCGAATACGCGTGAATACCAGAGGCAACCCCACTTTGGATGAAGGCTGTGCGCTGCCGGGAATCTGCCGCGTTTCTTCTCCTGTATGGAGAAAATTGGGGCATAAGTAAATTGGCTGGTTCACCGATTGCAGCGCGCGCAAAGCAACGCACTAGAGCGAAGCACCAGGAAGTACACGCATCATGACAATAGAACCAACGCAGCCCCAGCCTGAACAGGGGCCGACTCCTGACAACGGTCAGGTGCAGTCGCAAGGGCATCGACGCCGCCGGCGCCGCCGCAAGAATAAATCAAGCCAACAGGGCGCGGTGCCTCCGCAGGGTCAGCCGCAGGCGCAGGGGCAACCGCAAATGCAGTCGCCGCCGTCGCAGCAATCTGCTGCTCCGTCTCGGCCTCCGCAGCAGCGCCAGGGCGGCCGCAAGAAGAAGTTCTTTCAGAAGGACAGGGGTCCTGCCCCGTCGCCCGGCAACAGCATGAACGCGCCGCGGGACAAGCGCAGGGGACGGCAAAAAGGCCCGCGCATGTTTGTCGGTCCCATGGACCACAGCTATCGCGTGGCGAACGGCAATGTGGCCGACGGACCGCCTTCGACAATTCCCACGTCGGGCAACGGCCATAGCAGTGGGTATTATCCCGATGTCTATTCCGGCCAGGCTCCGGCGCCTATTCGCGAGAATGCCCCCACGCGGATCTTCTGCTTCATCGAGGATCTCTTCTTCCTGGCCAAGATTCAGGAGACGGCGCGCAAGCTGGGAGTGAAGGTGGAGTTCGTGAAGGGCGATAAGGAAGCCGTGGATCGGATTTTGGAGTTTCCTGAAAACGAACGGCCGGCATTGCTGGTGTTCGACCTGAACAACCTGAACGCCAAACCCATGTCGCTGATTCCCAAATTCAAGACAAAGTTCAAGAAAGCGGTTTCGATTATCGGCTTCCTGAATCATTTGCAGGGAGACCTGAAGATGAAAGCACAGGAAGCGGGATGCGACGCGGTGATGCCGCGCTCGGCCTTCTCGCAAAGCCTGCCGATCCTGCTGCGCCGCTATGGCGTGGAAGAGGAAGAAGAAGTCGAGCGGCAGCCGGCGTTCTAAAAAACAGCCAGTAGCCAATAGAACAAGGGGCACGCTCTATGCGAGCGCGCCCCTTGTTTCTTGTTCGGAGCTTCTGGCTTTTCTACTGGCTATTGGCTGCCTCTTTTACCCCGGGGGCCAGGTCATTTGGCGGC
>JBEKEP010000221.1:0-5397 GCA_050013775.1 Occallatibacter sp.
TGACCGGCCAGGACTTTGCGCAACTCAACTGGATTGATCGCAGTGCGGCGAGTGTGGGCGAGATGGTGTATCGCCTGGCGCAGGCTGGAGGCTTTTCCGTCACGGCGCAGATGGCGCAATGCTTTTACACCACCATCCTCACGGACACGGGAGGTTTCTGTTACGGCAACGTGCGTGAGTCCACCTTCGCCCTGGCGCGCGAACTGGTCCATGCCGGCGCCGACCCCATCACAATCGCCGAGGAGGTTTATTATTCTGCACCCGCTTCGAAGTTGCTGCTGCTGGGCGCGGCGTTGCACACGCTCAAACACGAAGGCCGGCTCGCCTGGCTTTGGGTCACGCACCAGGATATGCAGCGCACCCGAGCCACCGAGGCAGATACCGAAGGCATCGTCAACGTTGGTTTGAGCATGGCCGGGGTCGACGCCGTCGTCTTTCTGCGCGAAGTGCCCGACGGCCACATCCGCGTGAGCCTGCGCAGCAAGGGCACATTGAATGTTGCAGAAATTGCCGTCCGCCTGGGTGGTGGTGGCCACCAGAACGCTTCCGGTTGCACGCTCGATGGACCGTTGCCGCGCGCCCTCAAGCAGATTCAGGCTGAGCTGCGCAGCGCCCTGCGAATCAGGGGCCGGGCCCTGAGGCCAACTTGAGAACCTGGGGAAATCTGTTAGCCTTGTCCCTGTCGAAATACTGCGTCGCGTCCGCTCTGGTTGCGGCGCTTTGCTTTGCGGGCCCGGGTTTATCCCCCATCCGTCCTGCGTCAATAGGTAAACCAGGTCTGAAAGAAGCGTGCTGTTGGGTGCTTCTCAAGAAATGGTCATCGAAAATTGGTTGAGATGGGAAATCCCGTGGAACCGTTGGCTCCTGATCGATCCGCAGGGCGGCGCTGGAGCATGCCACGCTGGCCCATCCTCATTGAAGCGGCGATCTTTCTTGCCTTCACCATCTTTTTCCTTTTTTACGGACTAACCCCCATTCTGGGCGGCGACGGAATGGGTCTGGTAGGCGCAGACGAGCCGCGCTACGCCCAGATCGCGCATGAGATGCTGGTGCATTTCGACTCAGCGCACACGCTTGTCGGGCGCCTAGATGCCTGCGTCACGCCTTATCTCTACGGCCGTCCCTGGCTGGAGAAGCCTGCACTCTATTATTGGCGCGCCATGTTCCTCTTTCAGGACTTCGGTGTGCACGACTGGAGCGCCCGCCTTCCCTCCACCACATTTGCCTTTATTATGGTGGCGCTCATCTACCTGCATATGCGGCGATTCCGCCCTGGCGGGCATCTGGATGCGGCGCTGATTACGGTGGCCTGCGCCGGCATCATGGGCTTTGCGCGCGGCGCTTCTACTGATATGCAGATGGCCGCACCGCTCGCCATCGGTCTGCTGGGCTGGTACGCCTGGTATGAAACCGGCTCCAAATTCTGGCTTTACGACATTTATTTTTTCACCGGCCTCGCCACGCTGGCCAAGGGTCCTGTCGCGCCGCTTCTAGCGGCGCTCATCATTTTCGCGTTTGCCTTTCTGCGCAAGGAGTGGGGCATCCTCCTCCGCTCCCTGTGGTGGCCGGGCATCATTCTCTATTTCGCCATGGTGCTGCCCTGGTTCATTGCCGTGCAGCATCAGAATCCAATCTTCTTCCGTGAGTTCTTCCTCGAGCACAATCTGGAGCGCTTCGCCACCGACCGTTATCAGCACAGCCAGCCGTTCTGGTACTACCTGGCGGTCATGCTGCTCGCGCTCATGCCCTGGACAGTGATCGCGGTGCGTGCGCTCATCGATGGCATCCTCACCTCGGTGGCTGAGTGGAGGTTGCGCCGCTCCCGCGTCGGCAAATGTCCGCCCACGCGCCCCGGCGACGCTTTCCCCGAGTTTCTGGTGTTGTGGGCGTTCATCCCCGTTCTCTTCTTTTCCTTCTCCCAATCCAAACTCCCCGGCTACGTTCTTCCCTCCATCCCGCCCATCACCATCCTCACCGGCGACTACCTGTTCCGCCGTCGCCAATCCGGTCTGAACCGTTGGCTCCTTCTCGGCCACGCCGCGGTCTGCGGCACCACCACGATTGCTGTCCTGCTCATGCCATGGTTCGTGGCGCACAACCTGGCCATGCCTCCCGTGCACGCGTTAGTCGCAGCTACGCTGGCGGCCATCGGCGCAGGCCTGCTGATTCTGGTCGTGACCAAAGGCTTTGGCGTGGCCTGGCTGCGCCCCGCCACCTGCTGGATCCTGGTGGTCCTGGTGTTGTTCATCTACGGCGTGGGGCCGGTTTTCGGGATCCCGGAGATTCCCGCCACCAAGCGCGTCATTCATATGCTCGACCGCTACTACTCCGCGCGGCCGCTCGCCGAGCGATTGGCTGAAGTTGCGCCTCCCGGAGAGACCGTGGCTGTGTTCCACGTGCGTCGCGATGTTGAATTCGGCCTCGGGTTTTACCGCGATCACGAAATGGTGAATTACGACGAAAACGGCGTGCCCGACGAGCAGCATCTGCTGGTCGCTCGTGTTCAGGGCCGTCATGGCGTCGACCTCGATACCCAAATGGCCCTTGAAGAGCTTCTGGAGGGCCGTCAGTATCAGCAACTCTTCAGTTGGCCGGAACAGGGATTGGAGATTTATCTCGTTGGAGCTCGCTGAGAAGGCCTCTACACTTGCGGCTCAACCCGAACTCGTGGCAAAGTGGCCGGAAGGGCATTTCGCATCAGGCGCGCGAGCGGCCGCCCTACAGCACCACATCGGAGAAAGATGCAGGCATCGGACGCGACCCTGGAAATTCTCGACCTTCGGCACTTCGCAGCGCCCGTGCTGCGCCCGCTGCTCGATGCGGAAAGCGAGATCTGGGCCCAGCGACTGCACTGGGACTATCGCGCCTCGGCCCGGCTGCTGATGCAGTATCTCGACAATCGTATGCTGCCCGGATACGCCGCCCTTGAGTCCGGCAAGGTGACCGGCTACGTATTCTGCGTCTATGAAGAAACCAAAGCCGTGATCGGCGACGTATTCGCCCTGCCTGCATCTGCCGACGGTGCGAGCGGTGTGTCCAGCCCCGCCCGCGCCCGCGAAGATACGCTGTTGCGGCACCTTTTCGAGTTGCTTCTCAACTCGCCGCACGTTGACCGCATCGAATCGCAGTTGCTCCTCCATCCCTCCGGTCAGTTTGCTCCGGCCTTTCGCGCGGCCGGGTTTGAAGTCTTCCGCCGTCTTTTTCTGGTGCAGTCCCTCGCCGGGCATTGGAGCCAGCCGCATGCGGATCTGACCGGGAACCTGGAGTTGCGTCCCTGGCGCGAAGCCGATCTGGCTCCGGCCGCACGGCTCATCTGCGAAGCCTATCGCGACCATCCCGACAGCCTCATCAACGATCAGTACCGTTCCGTGCACGGCTCCATGCGTTTCCTCAACAACATCGTGCGCTACGCGGGTTGCGGCACCTTTGCCTCGCAGGCATCGTATGTGGTGGTCGACCGCGGCAGCCGCGAGTTGGCGGCGCTGGTGCTGGGCTCGCGCGTCAGCGAGCAGAGCGGGCACCTCACCCAGGTCTGCGTGCATCCAGCGTTTCGGCGTCGCGGACTGGCCCGTTTGATGCTCGCGCAGGCGGCCTTCAACTTTATGCGCCTGGGCGCCACCGAAATCTCTCTCACCGTCACTGAAGCCAACGCCGAGGCCATCCAACTCTACAAGGACGAAGGCTACCAGCCAGCCCACAGCTTCGACGCCGCCGTCTGGCAGCGCCCACACGCGGCCTGAACTCTAGCGCCAGCGGTAACTACGCCAACTGCTCGCCCGGCAACGAAGCCTTGGCTACCGCCACAATCAGGAAGATCCACGCGAACCCCGCAAGAACGTCGATCCCGTAGTGCACCTGCAATGCGATGGTCGAGAGGGTGATGCCGCAAGCTGCAATCACAGCCGCCACCATCAGCCATCCCGGCGCTTTGCCCCGGCTCAGCCACACGATGAGCCAAGAGTTCGCCGCGTGCAGGCTGGGAAAGCAGTCGTATGCGTAGCGGAAATTCGACTCCAGGAACGAATAGGTGCTCGTCGACTCGAGAAAATTCGACGGCGTCGTAACAGCCAGCGTCAAAGGGCCGGAGACGGGAATCAGAAGGTAGCAGCAATAGCCGGTATAGAGCGAAAGAATCAGTGCTCGCCGCACCAGGCGGAACTGCTTCCTGTCGCCCGTCCACAGAAACCAGCCCACCGCCAGCAAAGGCGTGAACGGGTACAAGGCGTAAAAGCCGGACATGACCCACGCAAACGATCCCCGGTCGAGCCCCCACTGCACGAACCAGAGATAAGGAGTCTTGCCGAAGATCGCCACGTCGGCAGCCATCATCTCGCGGTCAAATGACGGAATGCCCAGCCACGCCGTAATTGCGTGCGCGCCAAACAGCCGCAGGCTCACATAACCCAGCACCGCAACCACAATCGGCCCGAAGTCAAAGACAAAATGCAGAGCGCCGTGAGCCCGCGGGCTGAAGCGCGAAGCCACCAGAAGTACCGTGACCAGAATCGCGGCTGACCAAAGCACAATGCGCGCCAGCAACAGGCCGCCGTGCGTAGCGAACTGGGGAGGATGAGCGACGGTGAGGACTGCCACCAGAAGCAGAAAGAGCCCCGTCAACAATTCGTCGAGATAGGAGCGGACGAAATCCAACATGATGCCTGCGTGAGGATGAGGCATCAGTGTACGTGGCTGTCGTGCGCAAGGGCAAGGCGCAGCCGCTCAGAATGCCGTCCCGCCGTTGAAATCTGCGGTAATAGCCGCGCTCACGCCTGCCATGCAATTCGCGTCGGAAAAAATCAGCCCCAGCTCCCGGTTGTCGGCCAGCGATGGGGTGGTGAAATTCTCCGAGCCCACAAACAACTTCGCATTGGACGTGCCGTAATCGGCCAGCACCGTCTTGGCATGGATGTAGCGGCCCGTATTCGACGAGTACGTGGCGATCTTTGCCCCTGCGGTTTTCATCGTCGTCAGCGTGGCGTTGTACTGGTTGTTCATGTTTTCCTGCACCAGCGTGACCGTAGCGCCGCGCTTCAATGCGGCCACAACCGCAGCCACAAGCGTCTCGTCGCCAAACTCCTCCTGCGACATGAGCAGCGATTTCGTGGCTCCGTTGATCAGCCCCAGCAGTGCGCTGCTCGCATTGGTCGGACTCCACACCAGGTTCTCGCCCGTGGGTGGCGTAATTTTGGCGTTTGTAAAGTCTGCGTTGAAGGTCGTCTCAATGGCGGCCACGTCTGCGGTATTGTTGGTGATCACCGCAAAGTCGCGCGTGGTCTTATAGTCGGTTGGCGTCAGGTTCAGCGTCATGATGGCCGATGTCGCCGCATCTACAGTGATGGTCTTCTGGTGCGTCACAGCGTAAGCCGGATTCGCCCAGTGCACGCCGCACTTGTTTTC
>JBEKEP010000222.1:0-5390 GCA_050013775.1 Occallatibacter sp.
GGTTTTCGTCTCTCCGCTCCCGTTGGCACGACGATCACCGAGAAACCAGCCGCTACCGGCTCCCAGCGATCATCTGCGCGGCGTGCTGCAAGCTGGTCTCGGTCACTTTCGCGCCGCTCAACATGCGCGCCACTTCGTGTGTGCGGGCGCGATCGTCGAGGACGCGGATGCGGGTGGTCGTGCGCCCGTCCTGCTCACGCTTCTCAACTGCCAAGTGCTGATCGGCGAAGGCGGCGATTTGCGGCAGATGCGTGACGCACAAAACCTGCTGCGCGCTGCCGAGCGTCTTGAGCTTTTGGCCGACAGCTTCAGCGGCGCGGCCTCCGATGCCAATGTCGATTTCGTCGAAAACCAGCGTGCGGGGAGTCGTTTTCTTTCTGCTCTTGGAAGAGGATTCTTCAACCGCCACCTTAAGAGCCAGAAGAATGCGCGAGAGCTCGCCGCCGGAGGCGATTTCGATGAGCGGCTTGAGCGGCTCGCCGGGATTGGGCGCGATGAGGTATTCGACCGTGTCCCTTCCGGAAGGAGTCCACGCGGATTCGGCGTGGCTGGCAGTGACGGAGACCGAGAAGCGGGTCTTCATGGCAAGCGAATTGATGTGGGCCTCGGCGAGCTTCGCCAGTTTCGTTGCGGCGGCCTTGCGCTCGGCCGTGAGAGCGGAGGCAGCCTTTTGATAGTCCGCTGAGGCCTCTTCGAGAGCGGCGCGAAGCGTTTTCAGGATTTCGTCGCGGTCTTCGACCTCCGCAAGCTTGCCGGCCACGTCTTCACCAAAGGCGATGACTTCGCCGACAGTTTTCCCATATTTCCTTTTGAGCCGATCGAGGAGGGCCAGGCGGTCTTCGATCTCCGCCAGTCTCTCTGGGGACGCGTTAATGCCTTCCGCATAATCGCGAAGAGACGCGGCGAGGTCGGAAATAGTGGCGCGCGCGGAGGCGAGTTGCTGCGCGGATTCGGCGAACCGCGTGTCGTAGCGGGCAAGCTCTTCGACATTGCGAATGGCGGCCTTGAGCGCCACCTCTGCCGACGTGCCGCCCTCGTAGAGCTCGTCGAAGGCGCTGAGCGCGGCGGCGTAGAGCTTTTCGGCGTTGGCCAGGACGCGCTTCTCGGTTTCGAGAGCCTCGTCTTCGCCCGGCTGAAGGCGCGCCTGCTCGATTTCGTTGCGCTGGTAGGTCCAGAGATCGACCATTCGCAAACGGTCCTGCTCGCCCTGCAGGAGGTCGTTCAATTTGTCGTGCGCGGCGCGCCAGCGAGCGTGTGCCTCCGCGGCAGCGTCTAAGGAGATGCCGGCAAAGCGGTCGAGGAGAATGCGCTGCTGGGTGGGGTCGAAGCTGGACAGCGTCTCGGTTTGCGCGTGGACCAGCGCCAGCTCCGGGGCGAGCTGTTTGAGAACCTGCACGGTGGCGGGCTGGTTGTTGACGAAGACGCGGCCCTTGCCGGTGGAAAGGATTTCGCGGCGGAGGATGATTTCGGTCGCTTCAGCGTCGATGCCGTTGCCTTCGAGAACGGCCTCCGCGCCGGGCGTGGACTCGAAGACGCACGAGACCACGGCCTTGTCAGCGCCGTGGCGGACCACGTCGACCGAGGATTTGCCGCCCATCAGCAGGGCGAGCGCGTCCACAAGGATGGACTTGCCCGCGCCGGTTTCGCCCGTAAGCAGATTGAGGCCGGGGCCGAAGGAGGCGATGGCGTGATCGATGACGGCGTAATTTTCAGCGCGAAGTTCGACGAGCATGGTTGATCCGTTGATCCTAATGGAATCCGAGCGCAGCATAGCATGAATGACAGGGCGAAAGGGCTAGCGAATGAGGGTTCGAAGGACAATGGAGGCACCCAAACGGTCACTTGGGCGCGGGGAACGAGGTCTGATACCGTGGAAGTTGAGGTGAAGGACGATTCTTACCGCAGCGATTGCAATCGTTTTTCAGGCGGATAGCGGCGGCGCGGGTGCGCCGCAGCCAACCCAGGGTTTCAGCGCACTGGCCGAGATGATGAGCGACATCGGCCCCATCGCGATTTGCGTGCTGGTTCTGCTGCTGATCGCCAGCCTGTACTCGTGGACAGTGATCTTTGGCAAGATGTCGACGTTCAGCAAAGCGACGACGCAAAGCCGTAAGTTTATCCGCGCCTTCCGCAAGGCCACGAGGCTCCAGGAGATTGCGACGCTGGCCGGCGATTACAGCGCCAGCCCGTTGGCCCAGGTCTTCGAGGACGTCTACGAGACCTATAAGCGGGTGAGTGGCGGGTCGGGACCACCACGCAGCCTGGCTCCACTTGAGCGCACGGCGCAGACGGCGGCCAGCGAGGCCGTGACCGCGCTGGAACGGCGCATGACGTGGTTGGCCACCATCGGCAGCACAAGCCCCTTTATAGGACTGTTCGGGACGGTGATGGGGGTCGTGGAAGCTTTCCACGGGATTGCGACCGGGGGCGCCGGATCCATAAAGTCGGTAGCTCCGGGTATTGCCGATGCGCTGATTACTACGGCGGCGGGACTGTTTGTGGCCGTGCCGGCGGTGGTCGCCTACAACCAGTTCACGGCGCGGATCAGGATCTTCAGCGCGGCCATCGATGATTTTTGCCGGGAGCTGCTGAACTCGCTTGAAGAGATTCCGGTGCGGACGCAAACGCCGCCGAAGGCGTAGAGTTAGCGGGCTGGGGGCTGGCGGAGTCAGAAGAACGCCCCCATTGTTGGAGAGTTCAACCGTGGCATTCACGACAAACAACGGACAAACACGCACGTCGCTGGCGGAGATCAACATTACGCCGCTGGTGGACGTGGTGCTGGTGCTGCTGGTGATCTTCATGATCACCGAGCCGGTGCTGCAGTCGGGGATTCAAGTGAATGTGCCGAAGACGCGAACGGTAACAGCCATTACCGAGCAGCGCATGGTAGTAACGATTGACCGCGACGACAATATCTTCCTCAACGATCAGCCGGTCAACATCCACGACCTGCCGGCGAAGCTGCATCAGGCGGGCGTCGATCCCGCGCACCAGTCGATCTATCTGCGCAGTGACGAGCGGGTCTCATTTGGGAATTTTGCCAGCGTGATGGATGCGGTCAAGCAGTCAGGAATCACCAATGTATCGATTGTGACGCAACCGCTGGATGCGAAGAGTCCAACTGGAAGCGGGAATTAGCACAGGCTGCGGAAGAACGCCTCAATTGGAGCAAGAAGTGTCAGGGCACGACTTTAGTCGTGCCGTAACTTGCGCAAAATTAGAATGGGCTTTAGCCCCTGCGTGGCGCTACTTCTGGGGCGCACCCAAATTCGACGGATTTGCGCCGCCTCTGGAGACCGGCTAAGAAAAGCATGAACACCATTCTGGACAGCGCCGATCACCTGGAGCGGGAACTGGCGCCGGAGCCATTCGCGGGACCGGCAACGGGAGCGGTAGTGCTGCATCTTGCGCTCATCGGGCTCCTGCTGAGTTACGCCTGGATGCTGGGACTGTTTCACCACAATTTCTGGGGCAGTCCGGGCGCAGGTGGATCCATACAGGTGAACCTGGTTTCGAGCGCGCTTCCCTTGCCTGCCGATGAGGTGAACCAGAACGTGCTGGCCACGGAAACGCCGAGCAAAGCGCCGGCTCCGCCGAGCCCGAAAGAGCAGCAGCGCGTCGATGAGACAGCGATTCCGATTGCGGGCAAGCATGTGCCGCCAAAGCAGCAGACCACGCCAAAGACGCAACAGCACCAGCCCGTGCCGCGGCAGAACCAGGCGCAGTATGGCGAGCAGTCGGGCTCGCTGATGCCGCACCAGATGCAGCCGGGCACCATCGGGCAGACCACGGTGGGCGACAACAATTTTGCCAGCATGTACCCGTGGTACGTGCAGGGCATCAACAACGGCGTAGGCAGCAAGTGGAATAAGTACGAAGTGAACCCGGCCACTCCCAAAGGAGCGCGCGCCTACGTGGTCTTCACCATTCACCGCGACGGAAGCGTGACCGACCAGCAAGTGGATCAATCGAGCGGGAGCCCCACGCTGGACACCTCATGTAAACGCGCTGTGCAGCGCGTGGATACGTTCGGTCCCCTGCCGCCGCAATATAATCAAAGTACGCTGAAGGTTTCGTTCTACTGCGAGTACTGAGGCACAGGTTTAAGAGTTCGGGGTCAGAGGTCAGCTGGTTTAGGCGTAGGCCTGCATCGCAGAGACCGCAGAAAAATAGAGGGTTAACAGACGAGATGCCCTTTCGTGCCCCCTCCAGCTGCAATGCGGCATCTAACCATGTGGCAGCATTTCGCGGCCTCAAAAAAGGCCCGTTTTCAAGGGCGTGCGCAACACCATCCGTACCACGGGTCTGAGGACAGACCATGAAGGAAGGACTGCACATCGCATGAAGGCAATCTTGAGGGTTTTGCCTCTGTTTTTGTTTTCCCTGGCGTATTTTCATGGCGTCCAGGCAACGGCCCAGGATTGGGTTCGCACGGGAACGAACCTGGGGAATCAGCACATTCGGCTGGCAGCGGCGGATTTCAAGCCGGTGGGAAGCGATCCCCAGACGCCGGTCCTGAAGAATGTCTTCGATACCACCCTTTACAACGATCTTTCGAACGCGGGCATCTTTGACATGGTGTCAAAGAGCCTGGCGCCGCAGGCCATGCCGGGCTCGCCGCAGGAGCTGGTGCCGGCGCAGTGGTCGGCGCCGCCGGCCAGCGCGACGATGATAGCGCTCGGAGCGCTTTCGGCGGACAACGGGCGGCTGGTGGTGTACGGCTGGCTGTTGGACGCAACCACGGCGGGCAGTCCGCCGGCGCTGGCGCGGCAGTATAACGAGGCGGCGAGCGAAGACATGGCGCGCACCGTGGCGCACCGCTTTGCCGACGACATCATCTCCCGTCTGGGCGGGGGCATCAACGGCATCGCCGAAACCAAGATTTATTTTGTGAGCAGTCGCACCGGATCGAAAGAGATCTGGGTGATGGATTATGACGGCGCCAACCAGCACGCCGTCACGCACTTGGGCACGGTCTCGATTTCGCCCCGCGTCTCGCCGGATAATTCGCGCATCGCGTTTGCTTCGTTGGCTAACGCAGGGTGGGCGATCCGGATGTTCTCGCTGGACCTGGGCCGCACGGTAAGTTTCCCGGCCGGCACGGCGGGAGGCAGCAACCAGTCGCCGGCGTGGTCGGCCGATGGCTCGAAGCTGGCATTCTCCTCGGCGCGATCGGGGCATCCGGAGATCTGGGCCGCGGATGCGGGCGGCGGCAATCTGCACCAGGTCACAACGTTCGGAGCGGATGTATCGCCGGTGTGGAATCCGCGCACGGGGACGCAACTGGCTTTTGTCAGTGGTCGCACGGGTGAGCCGCAGATCTACGTGATGGATCAGGATGGCGCCAATGTGCAGCGCATGACCGACAGCGGCTATGCCATCTCGCC
>JBEKEP010000223.1:0-5340 GCA_050013775.1 Occallatibacter sp.
CAATGTGGCAATGCACCCACTCCAGCGGCTCGGCCGCAGCAAACGGCAGGTGGCCTGTGAGCATCTCGTACAAGGTGATGCCCAAAGAGTAGAGATCACTGCGGGTATCAATGGAGCGATTCATGCGGCCGGTCTGTTCAGGCGCCATATAGGCCAGCGTGCCCGCAATGATCTCCGGCGGCGCGGGCGCTTGGCGCTCGTGCGGCAGTTGGGATGCTATCCCGAAGCCTGTGAGCCAGACGTTATCGGAATCGTCGACGAGGACATTCGCAGGCTTGATGTCCTTGTGAATAATGCCTCGCCGATGGACTTGGCCGAGCACCTTCGCTAAGCCGACGGCGATGTGCAGGAAGCGAGTCAGATCGAGTGGTTGACCGATTCCCCACAAGGTCCCGCTGAAGAATCCGATCCAGCGGTTCGCCGCCCGGGTCATCAAGTATGAGGATGGTCCGCCCATCATGACGCGTGAGCGCCAAGGGCTTGGCCGCCCATGCGGAGTCGAGTTCGGCCGCGAGTGAGTATTCGTGTTCCAGTCGCCTGAGATCCTGAGGCGACGGCCGTTCGGCGGCTGGCGCCACTGCCAAGACCCGCGTTTGATTGCCGTTCTCTCGGCCGCGGAAAAGTGTGAAGTCCGCACTCTCCCGGAGGGGACCCAGCAGGTACCCAGAAGGCCCCGAGATGGAAGAAAGCCTCGTCGCCATGGCAGCACGATCTCAGAATATTCTTTTGGAGAGAGGTTTGGAGGACCTCAACACCCTCTTGGCGTAAGAACCGCTTGACGGACGGCACTCTGCCCCGGTGATGTTCGACTGTACCCGAACAAAACTCTTCTGTCCATTGAAGAAAAATCCGCTCTCGTCCTGATTAGCACCGAATTAGCACCGAGGTTGGCGCGTATGCGAGCACGGCTCAGCAGGTCAAAAGCTGCAAGGGAACCAGTAGCGTCCAAGGGCTGATCTCGGTGGTCACGCTGCCCATGTACAGCGTGGTCGCAGCGAAGAGTACAAAGCCGAACGTGAGCAAATATCGCGCGTCGATCCGTTCGGAGAGATAGGCAATCACCGGCATGGCCACAATGCTGCCCAGTCCTCGTGGAGCAACCACGATCCCGGCGGTGAACGCGGTATACCCCAAAAGCTCTTGGTAGAACAGCGGCAACACCGTAACCGTCGAATAGATTGAAATGCCGAACATGAGAATCAGCAAACAGCCGACTGTGAAGTTCCAGTTCTTGAGCACGCGCAAATTGACGAGCGGATGTTCAGCGCGCCAGCTGTGCCACACGAACCATGCGAAGCTGACCACGAGCAGCAGCGCGGCCCAGCGGATCCAGGTGGCGCCGAACCAGTCGTCTTCCTGGCCTTTGTCGAGGATGATCTGCAGGCAGCCGATCCAGACCACAAGCGTGCCCAGCCCGATACCATCGAAGCCAACCGATTTCGACCCTCGCATGTTCGGCGGATCTTGAACAAATCGGGCGATCATGAGGATGGCCAGTATCCCGATCGGGATGTTGATATAGAAGGCGTAGCGCCAGCTATATGCGTCGGTGAGCCAGCCCCCAAGCGTGGGTCCGAGAACAGGGGCGCACACCACGCCAAACCCAAACACCGACATCGCGACCCCGCGCTTCTCCGGCGGAAAGCTCTCTAACAGGATGGACTGCGACAGGGGTTGCAGAGCTCCGCCGCCGGCCCCTTGCAGGACACGCGCCAGCAGAATGAAGCCCAGCGTGGGCGCGGCCCCACATGCGAACGACGATGCCGTAAAAATGGCAACGCAGATGATGAAGAAGCGTTTGCGCCCAATCCGCATCGCAAACCAGTTCGAGGCGGGCAGCACGATCGCGTTAGCGACCAGGTAGCTGGTCAGCACCCATGTTGCTTCGTCGGTCGAGGCCGACAGCGAGCCCGCGATATATGGGAGAGCCACGGAGGCAATCGCGGTGTCCAGAACCTCCATGAACGTCGCCAGCATGACGGCGATGGCGACGATCCACGGACTCTCGACTGTGGAAGCAACTATGGGCGATTGAACCACGGCGGACGCCCGGACCGTGCTCGGTCCTCCCGCCAACACCGCTTCCCGCTTCGCCATGCCTAGCTCGCTCCTGGCGTTTCACACATAAAAACCAATGCCACGCGCCGTTCGGTAAAAAGAGAGTTTCATCTGGCTGAACGGGGCAACGGCGCTCAAACCTCGACGACTGCTATGAAAGCTCAAAGACCTGCATCGCCCCAGAAGTCGTCAGACAGATTCACAACAATGGGTTCGGAAGTGCTACGAACAACCACCCATTCAAATGGCACTTCGCGGGAAGGATTAATTTCCTGGTGCGGGAGCCAAGCCGGGACATAAAGAAAGTCTCCGACATGCGCAGTTGCATTAAACTCCCCTTGCTCGCCCCAGCGAATGTAGGAGGAACCGCTAAGGACATAGACGATCGTGTATTGCTCGCCATGGTGATGGATTCCTGTTTGGCCTCCGGGTTGGACTCGGAATAGCCCACCCCAAATCGGCGACTCGATGCCGGCGCCGGAATGGACAGCGGCCATGCGCAGTGATCCCGATGTTTGGGCAGTCGCTGAATCGAACTGTTCTGGACGGACCACACGAATCGATTGATATTGCATAGCTCCTCCGTAGGACTGTCTTGCCTAGCCGCGCAGGCTTGCCGGCGGATGGCTCACTGAGGAAAGAAAGTCGTACGCTGCTTGCGGCAACTCCAACCCTGCTGCTGCAACATTTTCTTCCAGATGCGCAACCGACGATGTGCCAGGGATTGGCAGAATCACCTTGGCCCTCTTGAGCAGCCAGGCCAATGCGACTTGAAGCGGTGTCGCATCGAGTTCATTGGCGACTCTCTCGATCGCAGTATCCGCTTTTCTTCCCTGACCCAGCGGAGCCCATGGCATGAAGGCGATTCCATTTTCTGCGCAGTAATCGACTATGAAGTCGGACTCGCGGTCGGCAAAGCTGTAGCGATTTTGCACCGAGACGATAGGTGCGATTTTGCGAGCTCGTTCGATGTGCTCGCGTGTGACGTTAGAGAGTGCAACATGGCGAATCTTCCCCTGCTCGCGCAACTTCGACAGCGCTTCAACCGATGCCTCGAATGAGACGGCATTGTCGGGAGCGTGGAGCTGGTAAATATCGATTCGGTCGAGACGCAAGCGCTTGAGGCTACCCTCGAGCGCTTCAGTCAGGTGTTTGGGACTGGCGTTATGTGTCCATTGGTTGGGACCGGGACGCTCCCATCCGCCTTTAGTCGCGATAACCAAATCGGTGGGATATGGAATGAGCGCTTTAGCAATCAACGTTTCCGAGTTACCGGGCCCGTAAGAGTCTGCCGTGTCGATCATGTTCACATCAAGCTCAATCGCTCGCTGCAGAGTTGCAAGAGATGCCGCCTCGTCCGCAGGAGGTCCCCAGATCCCGGTGCCCGTAATGCGCATCGCTCCGTAGCCGAGCCGGTTGACAGTGAGGTCGCCACCGATCGTGATCGTGCCGGAGGCCGCAGCAGTAATAACTTGCGTTTCGCTCATAGAACTCTCTCCACACATACAAGGTTGATGGTTCGGGTTGATGATTCAAAGAACGTATTGCGATGTCGTTTCATGGGGAACAATTCATTTTCAGAGTCGCTGTGGGAGCTGTGACGCATCCCAGCCGCCTCCGAGAGCTTTGACCAGCAATACGCTGGCTTCAAAGCGTCGCTGCATGATTTCAATATCGTTGCGCTGGTTTTGCAGCAAAGCGGTTTGCCATGTAATCACCTGAAGGTAAGTATCCACGCCGTCCTCGTAACGCGTATTAAAGAGGTCGAGCGATTGCTGCGCCGAGTCAGTGGCGTCGTGCTGCTGGCGCGCTTCAATCTCCAGGTTGTGCAGTGCATTCAGATTGTCCTCAACCTGCTGGAATGCAGTGAGTGTGGTCTGGCGGTAGGCGGCAACGGTGCCATCGTACTGTGCCATGGCAATCTCTGAAGTGGCGCGCCGGCGGCCATGATCGAAGAGGGTTTGAGACATTGTGGGGCCGACGGCGAAGAAACTGCTGGGCCACGAGAACCAGTTAAGCGCGGACGTGCCGGCGAAGCCAGCCACTGACGAAAGCGATAACGTGGGATAGTAGGCCGCCTGAGCGATGCCGATCTGTTCGTTGGCCGCCGCCATGCTGCGCTCGTAGGAGGCGATATCGGGACGGCGCTCCAGCAACTGCGACGGAAGCACTCCGGGTATTGCAGGAATCGTAGGCGCGTCAACGGTGATGGGGTCGGGCGCCAGAGTGAACACCGCGGGAGCCCTCCCTACAAGCACGGCGATTGCATGTTCGTAACTGGCACGCTGAATATCGACATCGGTTGCCTGCACCTGCGCGACCTGGAGCTGCGTGCGCGCCTGCGTCACATCGGAGAGCGGCGATGCGCCTCCGTTGTAACGGTCCTCAGTGAGTTGCAGGGCGCTTTGAAAGGCCTTTACTGTGTCGCGAAGAAGTTTGCTTTGCGCGTCGGCTGAACGCAGATCGAAGTAATCCAAGGCTAACTCAGCATGCAATGAAAGCCGCGACGTCTCAAGGTCCGCGGCCGAGGCCTGCGCCTGCTCCCGCGCCTGCGTAACTGTGCGGCGGACGCGTCCCCATAAGTCGATCTCGTAGTTCAGGTCGAATGGAAGAGTGAAGTCGCCTTCGCCATTGTTGGCCCCTGCGATGTTCAGGTACGGTTGATGGTCGGAGTCTCGGACGACGCCCACACTGGGTGCGGCTCCAATGGTTGGCGCCTCAGACGCGCGGTTAAAGCGGACGGCTGCCCGGGCTGCGCGAAAGTTCGCCTCCGCCTCTTTCAGAGTCTGGTTGGCCGGATCGATCTGCGCCTCGAGCGTGTTAAGCTGTGTGTCGTTGAAGAGTGTCCACCAGTCGCCTTTTAGTCGTGCGTCGCTGGGTTGCGCCGGCTTCCATCCGTCTTCTGATTTGAAGTTTTCAGGCAGCGGCTCTTTGAACTCCGGCGCCGTCGGGGCCGAGGGGCGCGCATACTGCGGCCCGACCTGGCAGCCGACAAGCGCCAGGCAAGCTCCCGCCACGAGCGCGAAGCCCGCCAGACGCCCAATGCGCATCCTGATCATGATTGCCCTCGCTGGCTCCCCGACTCCGGATGAACCTCAGTGCCGCTGGCCAGCGAATCAGACGGATCGAGGATGACCTCGTCGGCAGGCGTCAGGCCGGAGGTGATCTCCACGGAACTGCCAAAGTCGTGCGGTAGTGCCGCTCGTACGGATCCGCGCGGGGGGCGATCAGAGATGGTCGTCCCTACCGCGACCGGAGCATCAACTCAACAACCTTTTTGTT
>JBEKEP010000224.1:0-8651 GCA_050013775.1 Occallatibacter sp.
TGTTCGAGTACTATTCCCTGGCGCTGCTTCCCTCTGCGAACGACAAACCGCTCAGCGACACCCCGTTGGCCGACAACCAGCTCACCCACCAGGGCGATGAATTCAGGCTGGCGCTCACGTCGACAGACCGCATCCGCAACCCGCGTTGGGTCTATGTGCTCGACATCGACTGCCACGGCGCAGGGCAACTTCTCTATCCGGGCAATTACACGGGCAATCAATTTCCCAACAAGGGCGATGAGGACCTGCAATTTGCGCTGCCCGGCGCGCGAGCAGTAAAAATCGGAGAGCCGTACGGCGTCGATACGTTGATCCTGCTCTCGACCGAGCAGCCATTGCCCGATCCTTTTGCGCTGAATTTTGAAGGCGTTGCCTCGCGCGGTACGCGCGGCGCGACGTCGCCCCTGGAAAAACTTCTAAGCGATAAAAGCGGAGGAACCCGCGGAATGAACGAACCGGAACCAACCAACTGGGGCATCAGCCTGTCGACCGTGCATAGCGCCCCCAAAACCAATGATGAGACAAAGTAAGTTTTGCGATTTGAATTCGGGCTTCATGAATCAACTGAGCAGCCGGCGGCTCACAACTCGTGGTTTTCCCGGTAACCGATGGAGGTTTAACAATGTCACTCTCGCGACGTAATTTCCTTGCAGACGCTTCCATGCTCGGCATGATGAGCGCGCTTCTTCCCGAACTGGCCGCGGCGCAAGCACAGTCGTCGCTGGCAGCCGGCGAGGACCTGCCCCACGATTCGTACGCCTTCTGGAATGGGTTTTTCGATTCCGTCAACCCGAACAGCGCCAACTATGGCAACAAGGCAGCATCGAGGGGGCCGGAGGACCAGCTGCCCGATCCCGCCGCCCAGACCCAGTATTTGCACTACGACACCGGCAACAAGCGCCTGCGCTACGCCTCTGACATTCAGAAAGAGGAACTCCTCGACCATGACGGCGATGTGTCGGTGAACATTGCTCTGGCGCAATTCCGGCCTGCCAATGGAGAACTGAGCGAGCATCCGTCGCAATTTCGTGTTGACACCACGCAGATACACCCCATCATGGGCATCGTGGCGCCGCTGGCCTGGTCGGCCATTGCCTCGCTCAATCCCAACAAGGCGGGACAAGTGTCCATGGACCAGCTCGGCTTCAAGTCGCCGCAGGCCATGCAAGGCACCAACAAGATTCTGCTCACCGGCGGAACGGGGAAGATGGCCGTCAACATCTCCAAGGCCGCCCAAGCCTCGTTTTTCGTCAAGGCCTTGAACATCATGATCGCTGGCGCCAAGATTGCGACTCCCATCCTCGGCATTCCCGCCATCAGCGTCCCTGCGCTCAGCTCATTTAGTGAGATGTTGAGCTACTGGGAAGATCGCACCCGCTTTGTCATGGCTGGCAACCTGATGACTGCGGTGGCCACACAGCAGGCCATGGACGATCCCGACCGCGATCCCACGTACCTCGGCCTTGCGTCCGGCGACTACCTTATGGTTCCGCAGAGGCACGTGGACGAGCTCTCCAAAGCGCTGCCCAACCTCGATCTGTTGCAGGGCTACCTCGTAGCCAAGGATGCCGATCCCAATCTCCCGCTGGCGCAACGCGCGCAAACCGCAGTCCCCGGCATCACCTATGCATCCATGAGAGTCAGTGTGCAGGCGGCGCAGTCCTCCGGTGGAGCGCCCAAGTCTGAAGCCGGCGGCGGCGATGCCACTTGCCCCGCGGCCAAGAAGAGCACCACCAAAACAACCACGACCGCCAAGTAAGGGTCGTGCCTCGAGGAATTGAACCACGTGGGTTCGGCTCTACGGGTATGCTTGTCTCGCCAGATTCCGCGCTGCGCTCGCCAGCGACGAGCGCGGCCAATGCAAAGCCCTGGCCCGGCACAAGAGAGGCACGCCATGAAACGCCTCAGAACGATTGGTTTCGTGATCTGCTGCTCCGCAGGTCTAGCCGCTGCGACTGCCACTGCGCAAGCCCCATCGCTTAAAGACTCCATCGCCCAGCAGGAGCAGAAGCTGGCGCAGGCGCGCGCGAGCAACGATATGCGCACGGTCGTCACCGAGTTGAACATTCTCGGTGGGCTTTACCGGCTCTCCGGTCAGTTGCAAAAGGCGCTCGACGACTTGAACGAGGCACTGCCCATCGAGCAGAAAGCTTCGAGCCTGCTCGGCCAGGGAACCACCCTTATGACGATGGGACGCGTCTACAGCGACATCGGCCAGGAAGACAAGGCCCTCGCGCTCCTCAACCAGGCATTGCCCATGTGGCGCGCCCTGGGCTCGCGCAGCGGCGAAGCTGCCACCCTCAGTTACATCGGCAAGGCCTACAACAATCTCGGCAACCACGACGAATCGCTCAAGAATCTCAATGCGTCGATGGCGATCTGGCATCAGATTGATAACCCATCGCCCGGATCCAGTAGCGCCGGCCCGTCAACTTCCCGCACCATGATTCTCGAGGGTGAAGCGGGAACACTCGACAATCTGGGGCGCGCCTATTCCGACATGGGCCAGGGGCTCGAGGCGCTCAAGGATTATGACCAGGCCGTCGCTCTCTTCCGTCAGGCGGGCGAACGCAATGGCGAAGCGCTGATCCTCAATGACATGGGACCGGCTTACGCCGAACTGGGGCAAAAACAAAAATCGCTCGAAGTCTACAACCAGGCCATCAAGATTTGGCGCGCGACCGGCAACCGCCAGGGCGAAGCGCTCACGCTCAACGACATGGGCCGCCTCTATCGCGACCTTGGCCTGCACCAGACGGCGATGGACTACTACAACCAGGCCTTGCCCATCTGGCGCGAAACCGGCAACCGCAGCGGCGAAGCCATGGCGCTGAGCGACATCGGCCGCGCCTACGCCGATCTCGGCCAGCCGCAGAAGGCGCTCGACTACGGTAGCCAGGCGCTGCCCATCTTCCGCGAAACCGGCAACCGGCGCGGCCAAGCTATGGTCCTGAATACGATGGGCCGCGATCACTCCGACATGAATGATGCGAAGGCTGCGATGGATCTCGACGTGCAGGCGCTCCTCCTCTGGCGCGAAGTGAAGGATGAGCGCAACGAAGCCACCGCCCTGATGACCATCGCCTGGGCCTGGTCCGAGATGAAGGAGCCTGAGAAGTCCTTCGCCAGCGCCATTGCTGCGTTGGGACTGGCAAAGTCCACGGCCGATCCCCAAATCGAAGCCGGCGTTGAGAACTCCATGATGCTCGGCTTTCGCAAGCAGCATCACCCCGAAGAAGCAATTTTATTCGGCCTCGATGCCGTGAACTCCTATCAGCAGATCCGCAAGAACATCTCCGGGCTCGATAAGGAATTGCAATCCGGATTCGTGCAATCGAAGTCCGGGGTTTACCGCATGTTGGCCGAATTGCTCATCGAGGCCGGGCGGCTTGGCGAAGCGGAGCAGATTCTCGATCTTTTAAAGGAACAAGAACTGAAGGATCTGGTGGCCGGCGCCGTCGCGAATGCCGGAACAGGATTTGAGCCGATCGCGCTCTCGCCCGCGCAGCAAAAAGCCGAGAGCGCGTTGCCCGATCTTGAAAAGAAAGCGCGGATCATCGAGGGGCTGAGCCTCGCTCGCGCGCAGATTCAGGCCAAACCCACACGCACCCCCGAGGACGAAGCGCAGCTCAAATCCCTCGATAAACTCGGTCCGGACGTGATGGGCATTCGCCTGCTGCTCGGCGACGATCATGCCTACGCGATCGTGGTCACGGCCAACTCGCGCAAGAAGATCGAGCTGCCCGCCTCGTCCGCCGACCTGCGCGCCAAAGCGCTTGAGGCGGTTCACGCGCTCAGTTCGCCCTCCACCGATCCACGACCGGAGTTGAATCAGCTCTACACGATGATCGTGGCGCCGCTCGAAGGCGAATTGAAAACCCTTTCCGCCTCGCAAAAGAACGTGCCCACGCTGCTCTGGTCGCTCGACGACGCGTTGCGCTACGTGCCCATGAGCGCGCTCTACGACGGCAATCGATACATGATCGAGCGCTATCATAACGTGCTCTTCACTCCCGAGAGCTACAGCCACATAAGCGATTCACCGCTTGGCAACGGCCAGGCTCTTCGCGCACTGGCCATGGGCCTGTCGGAGAGCTACGGCGGCATGCCGGCGCTTCCCGGCGTGCTGCCCGAACTGAATTCCGTGGTCCACGACCCCTCGGCTCCGGATTCGCACGGCCCCATGCAGGGAATCCTGCTGCCCGACCAGCAGTTCACGCTGGCTGCGCTGAAATCTGAGCTCGACTCCGGTCAGCAATTCTCCGTGGTGCACATTGCCAGTCACTTCGTTCTCATCGCCGGCAGCGGCAACGAGCCTTACCTGCTGATGGGCGGCGACAAAGCCGGCGACCCCAACGGCTTTGACTGGAATCTCTCTGACATGGAGAACTCCACGGTCGTCTTCCACGGCACGCGCCTGCTCACGCTCTCGGCATGCAGCACCGCAAAGGATTACAAAAGCCGCAACGGTCTCGAAATGGACGGTCTCGGCATGGTGGCGCAGCAGAAGGAGGCAGAAGCCGTGCTGGCCACGCTCTGGGACGTGAACGACCTCAGCACCAGCCACATCATGAGCGACTTTTATGCGCGCTGGGTGCAAAACCCCGCGCAAGGCAAAGCCGAGGCACTGCGCCAGGCCCAGCTCGCCTTCCTGCACGGCACTGCGATTGCTCCCGGCGGTAAAACCGGTCGCGGCTTCCAAACCTCCGAGACTCCAGCCACGCAATCCAGTCTCGGCTACGCCCATCCTTATTACTGGGCGCCCTTCGTCCTCATCGGCAATTTCCAGTAGCGCCGGTCTCCAGACCCGCACCGATCAGAGAGCTGCTGCAGAATCACGCGATCCGAACTCTAGCTAAGCAGCTGCTTCGCCACCAGCACGTACAGCTCAACGGCTTCGCGGAGTTCTTTCTTCGCCAGCTTTTCAAAGGGCGTGTGTGCCACATGAATGCTCCCCGGGCCAAGCAGCAGTGGCTCGCCCCAGTTCGAGAGCTGCGGAATATCGGTCGTGAACTTGGCGATCATGGTGGGCAATCCCTCCACCGCGCGCAAACGCACGAAGGGAATCTCCAAGGTGAAGTCCACTTCCGCAAGTCCGGCCGCTGCATCAAGAATCATGGCGCGCACCGGTGCCGAGTCACCTACCAGCCGCACCAGCACCTGCGCCTCGGCCTTATCGGCAATCACGTTGGGCGCGTGGCCCCCATGAATCTGCCCGATGTTCAGCGTGCCGGGCCCCACGTCTTCGATAACGGGCATTTCCAGTTCCAGCAGCTTGGCCATCACCTGCACCAGTTTGTGCACGGCGCTCTCACCGAGCTCGGGATACGCCGAGTGTGCCATCTTGCCTGTGGCGCGAAACACCACGCGCAATGCGCCCTTCGAGGCCAATGCCAGGCGATTGTCCGTGGGCTCGCCGTTGATCAGGAAGCGGCTGCCTTTGGGCGCAAGATTCGCGGCCTTGGCGCCCGCCGAATCGCGCTCTTCGCCCGAGACAAAGAGTAATCCAATCCGAAACCCTGCCGCGCGCAGAGCCTCGGCAGCGGCAACCTGCGCCGCAATGATGCCCTTGGCGTCAGAAACTCCACGCCCATACATGAACTCCTCATCTTCGCTGAAGGGAATGTACGGCGGCACCGTATCCATGTGCGTGGAAAAGACCAGATCGGGCGACTGTCCCTTCGGCCCGGCATATACGTTCCACCGTGAGCCCGCGGCGCCATCCGGCGGCTGCGGCACCGGAGTCTTTTCCACATCCCAGCCCCGCCCGGCTAGAAACCCGGCCAGAAAATCCCCGACCGCTCCCTCGTGGTAGGTCGTTGATTCAATTTCGCATAACTGGCGGGTCAGCCCGATCGGGTCAAGAGCAGCGCTTGCGGCGGCATCGTTCATCATGATGTTGTCAGAATATCGCAGTGACCGCTTCCGTTACTTTCGGTGTGCCCTGTCCGCTTCGGCCTCGCTGATGACACGCTCCGGCCAGCGTAAAATGAGCAGTGGAATGAACTTCGCAACCGCATCCGTCCAGGCTGAAGCACACAGAGGCGACCAGTTACGATTGCTTTGCGGAATGCGATCTTTTCTCATGACGATCGCGGCATGCACGCGACATAAAAGGCGAGTGCCGTGAGCTCAGAATTCTCCAGCACGCTTCCTCCGGAGCAGACGACCTTTGCAGGCGCCATACGCAGGCTTATGCTTGCGGGCCCGGCCGGCGAACTGGAAGCGGTGCTGAATCAGGGCGTGCCCGATGCGCGTTTTGCTGCGCTCATCTGTCATCCGCACCCGCTGGGCGGCGGCAGCATGCACAACAAAGTTGTCTATTACGCCATGAAGGTGCTCAACGATGCTGCGTGGGGCCTGGGCTGGCCTGTCCTGCGCTTCAACTTTCGCGGCACCGGCTTGAGCCAGGGCGCGCACGACGGCGTAGCTGAAACCGGCGACGTGCTTGCAGGCATGGATTGGCTGGAACGCGAGTTCCGCCTGCCCCTCGTCGTCGCTGGATTCAGTTTTGGCGCAGCCATGGCGCTGCGGGCCTGTAGCCTTCCTGCCGCAACCCCTCGCGACTTGCGCGCGCTTGTTGCCCTCGGTTTGCCCACCATGGAACCAGGTCCCGCTTATGAGTATTCCTTCCTGCAGAACCTGACTCTGCCCAAACTCTTTCTCAGCGGCGATCACGACCCGTTTGCGCCCGCTGAACAATTAATCGATGTAGCCACTTCTGCAGCCGACCCCAAGCGCCTTTTCCTCATTCCCGGCGCGGATCATTTCTTTACCGATCAACTTGAAACCATGCAGCTCTCTCTTGCCGGCTGGTTGAAGGAGCAATTGCCATGACACCGGTCAGCGACGCCGCTCTGGAATCGCAGCACACCACGGCCACCGGGATCTTTACCGGTGCGCTCAAGGCGTGCAACATCGCCACTGCATTCGATCGCCGTTTGCGCTTCGAAGGCCACGTTCTGCACCGTCTTTTGCCCGACGGCAGCGGTCCCTCCACCATCGATCTCTCCGCGTACAAACGCGTGTTTGTGATTGCGCTCGGCAAAGCTGCCGGGCCGATGCTCGACATTTTGCTGGAGCGCATGAAGCGCCGCAAAGGAATGCGCGGCATCTGCGCCTCCAACCAGTTGCCCACCAAGCGCAACTGGCGCTTCCGCTACTTCGAAAGCGGCCATCCCCTGCCCAACGAGGACTCCTTCGCCGCCGCACGCGCCGCGCTTGCGCTGCTGCGCAAGGCGCGCAAGGATACGATCGTTTTTTTCCTCATCTCCGGCGGCGGGTCGGCGCTCTTCGAGCTGCCTCTCGATCCGCATATCACTCTTGAGGACACCATCGCGTTCAACCAGTTGCTGCTGGCCTCGGGCGCGCCCATCAACGAAGTCAACACTCTGCGCAAGCACTTCTCGGCGGTCAAGGGCGGCCGGCTGGCGATGGCCGCTCCGGAAGCAACCAAGGTGAGCCTGCTGCTGCCCGATGTGCCTCTACGCACACTCGACGCACTTTCGTCCGGGCCCACTTCGCCCGACCACTCCACGGTTGCCGATGTGCGCGAACTCCTGGCCAAATACGATCTTGCAGAAAAACTTCCGCCCTCGATCCGTTCGTTCTTTGCGCGCGAAGATTTCCCCGAGTCGCCCGGCAACAAGACCTGGCGCGCTACGTTCCTTCCGCACAAAATGCCGTGGGCCGGTGAAGCGCCACTGCGACCCATGACTGGGGCAGACAACATGAGCGGCGAAGACGAGGCATTTCGCGATTCGGTCTTTGAGATTCTGCTCTCCAGCCACGACCTGGTGGAGAGTGCGCGTACCCAGGCGCGTGATGCCGGCTACCACGTGATCGTCGACAATGCTTGCGACGATTGGGACTATGCCGACGCGGCCCGCTACTTGCTTGAGCGCTTTCACACCTACCGTGCCAACTATCCGCGCTTCTGCCTGATCTCAGTGGGCGAGGTAACCGTAAAGCTCAATCGCACGCCCGGCGCGGGTGGCCGCAATCAACAGTTTGCTTTGCTTTGCTCACTTGACCTCGCCAAATATCCCGGCCAGCACCTCACCGTGCTTAGCGCCGGCTCGGATGGCATCGACGGCAATACGCAGTCAGCCGGAGCTATCGCCGACCCCACCACCGTGGCGCGCGCTCGCGCCTTCGGTTACGATCCCGAGCAGTCGCTGGCCGAGTTCAATGCATGCCCGCTCTTCACCGCCATCGGCGACACCGTGGTCACCGGCCCCACCGGCCACAACCTGCGCGACCTGCGCCTGTTGATCGCAGAGAATACCTAGCGTCACCTCTAAAATTCGCAACACAAAAAACTGCTGTCATCCTGAGCGAAGTCCGCCGCTGCGGACGGAGTCGAAGGACCTGCGGTTGTTTTTAGCGATCTTCCGACTCATCACCTCAAGGCGGAAGCTGTTCGACTCGCTGACTTGCTTAGCCGCCGACTCGCTCTTTAGCTTCCTCACCGGGGTTCCCGGCGAGCGGTCTCTGCTCGCTGGGGTGGCTCGCTCCCTTGCTCCCTCGCTCCCTTTCTCCGGTGGAAAACGCCAGGAACTTTTTCTCCGCGCGTCGAATTCTCTCCATTAGGATAAGTTGGTGCCTCGAAAATCAGCCCGTAAGACCGCGGGCAAACTTCCCGACATTCG
>JBEKEP010000225.1:0-5171 GCA_050013775.1 Occallatibacter sp.
AGAATCGCGCGGCCGTAATTGCGGAGGCTTTCCGACGCTGGGAAGAACGCGATCCCATGCCCCTGATACCACCGTTTGATTCAATCAAGAGTAAGAAAAAATCCCCGAAAGGAAAATCGAAACCATGAAGGTGAACACTTATCTGAACTTCCCTGGCACGTGCTCTGAGGCTCTCGATTTCTACGGCAAGCACCTCGGCGCGAAAACTCTGATGAAAGGCACATTTGGCGAGATGGCCGGCCCCGGCGGCCCGCGGAATCTGCCTCCAGGCCTGAAGCCGGAACACGTCATTCACGCGCGATTCCAGCTCGGCGACGCGTTGCTGATGGCGAGCGATGGGCCTCCGGAACGCGTGGAGCCCATGCGCAGCGCCTACATCACGCTGAGCGTGGGTAGCAATGAAGAAGCGGAGCGGATTTACAACGTTCTCACCGAGAGCGGCCAGGTCTTTATGAAGATGGAAGAGACCTTCTTTGCGCACCGTTTCGGCCAGTTCCGCGACAAGTTCGGCATCAACTGGATGGTGATTCACGAGAAGCCCATGCCGCCACGCAGTTAGGATTCGATCCAGGACCGCATTGAAAAGAAGGCCACGGACTGTTACCCTCATCTGTCCCGGTGAAGCGCTGGGACGACAGGTAGAGCCATGGCCTTCAAATTTCAGGGTTTCGATTTTCTGCATCTCGACGCGAGCCTGACGGAAGAGGAATTGCTCGTCCGCCGCACGACGCGCGAGTTTGTCGACGCGAACGTGACGCCCATCATCGAGGAGTGCTTTCGCGAGGGGCGTTTTCCGCGCGAGCTGGTAGCGCCGATGGGAGGGTTGGGGTTCTATGGCGCCAGCCTCGAGGGGTATGGCTGCGCGGGCATGTCGAATGTGGAGTACGGCCTGGTGATGCAGGAGCTGGAACGCGGCGACTCGGGCCTGCGCAGCTTTGTAAGCGTGCAATCGGCGCTGGTGATGTATCCGATCCACACGTTTGGCTCCGAAGAGCAAAAGAATACCTGGCTTCCGGCCCTCGCGAGTGGCGAAAAGCTGGGCTGTTTTGGGCTCACCGAGCCGGGATTCGGATCGAACCCCGCGGGGATGACAACGCGTGCCCGGCAAAAGGGCGACGGGTACATTCTGAACGGCGAAAAAATGTGGATCACGTCCGGGTCGATCGCCGATGTGGCCGTGATCTGGGCCCGGCTCGAGGACGAAGGCGGCAAGGCGGGCGACGGCGCGGAGAACATTCGCGGCTTTCTCGTCGAGACCGATCGGCCGGGCTTTTCGGCGCAAGACATTCATGGAAAATGGTCGTTGCGCGCCTCGGTGACGAGCGGACTGACGCTCCAGGACGTGCATGTGCCCGCGACAAATCTGCTGCCCGGCGCGACGAGTTTGAAAAGTGCGCTCAAGTGCCTGAACCAGGCGCGCTACGGCATCAGCTGGGGCGCGATCGGCGCGGCCATGGATTGCTACTCGACGGCGCTGAATTACGCCAAGACCAGAAAACAATTCCATAACCAGCCGATTGCCAGCCATCAGCTGGTGCAGGAAAAGCTGGTGTGGATGGCGAGCGAAATTGCGAAAGGGCAGTTGCTTTCGTTCCAGGTGGGCCGTCTGAAGGATGCGGGCGCGGCGGGCCACCAGCACATTTCGATGGCCAAGCGGAACAACGTGTGGATGGCGCTGGAATGTGCGCGGCTGGCGCGCGACATCCTGGGCGCGAACGGCGTGACGGAGGATTTTCCTGTGATGCGCCACAGCATGAACCTCGAATCGGTGAAGACTTACGAGGGCACGCACGATATTCACACGCTGATTATTGGGCAGAGCCTGACGGGGATTGGCGCGTACTGACGCCGCGCGGACCGGCAAAAATTGCATCGACAACTCTGCGCGGATGCCGCATAGTTTTAGTCATGCTGAGCCCACGAGATTTTCTCCGTTACCGTCGCACCAGGTTGTGGTTAGGCTGTGCGTGCGCGTGGCTTGCCGCTGGTTTTGTGGTTTCTGCCGCGGCGCAACAGCCGGCCACTGCGCCCATCGTGCTGCATGCGGCGCGACTGCTTGAAGTCGAAACCGGAAACGTGCTCCAGCCCGGCGAGATTCTTGTGGAGGGCGAGCGCATCAGGGCCGTGGGAACGGCGGTGGAGTACCCGCAGGGCGCAACGGTGATCGACCTTGGCGATACCACACTGCTGCCTGGCATGATCGACGCGCACGTGCACCTGTTTCTGCATCCCGGCGCGGAGGATTTGCAGACGGTCGAGGAGTCCGTGCCGTGGCGCACGATTCTTGCCGAGCAAGCGGCCAAAGCCGACCTGATGGGCGGTTTTACCGCCGAGCGCGACATGGGCACCGAGGGCGCGGGCTCGGCTGACACGGCGATTCGCAATGCCATCAACGCGGGGATGATTCCGGGCCCCAGGCTGCGCATTAGCGGCAACGCCATCGATATTGTGGGCGGGCACGAGGACGCCAATCATTTCAATCCCGCACAGCATGTGCTCTCAAACGCCGACTACGCGAACACTGCTGACGAGATCGTTGCCGTGATGCGCGAGCAGCACAAGGAAGGCTCGGACTTTGCGAAGATTTACGAGACCGGGCCGGACCGGATGATCGATGGTGTACTGCACACGCCCTACCAGTACACCGAGGCGCAACTGGCTGCGGCGGTGGAGGAGGCGAACCGGCTGGGCGGGTTTGTGGGCGTGCATGCCATGGGCGAGCCGGGCACGCTCTATGCCGCACAGGCCGGCGTGGCATCGATCGATCACGCGACGCAACTCAGCGACGAGACCATGCGCCTGATGAAGGAAAAAGGCATCTTCGCGGTTCCGACTTTCACCATCTTTGAGTTTTTTGCGACGCACCGCGAATCGCAGGACCAGGCGGCGACTGAGTCGGCGATGCTCGACTACAAGATTGCGGAGTTCAAGAAGCAGATCGCCGCGGGAGTGCCTTTTGCCGTGGGCTCTGACGTGGGGCCGTTTCCGCATGGCACGCAGGCGCGTGAACTCACATTGATGGTGCGCTACGGGATGAAGCCGCTCGCGGTACTGCAAGCCGATATGATCAACGGCGCCAAATTGCTGCGCTGGGATGGACAGATTGGCGAGCTGAAGGCAGGATACTACGCCGACATTATCGCCGTTCCCGGCAACCCGCTTGACGACATCAGCGTAGTGGAGCACGTGCGGTTTGTGATGAAGAACGGAGTGGTGGTGCGGCAGTAAGCCGAGCGACCGCGTGTACACTCATTTCTATTCAGATTGAGAATTTCGGGATTTTGACTGCCCCTTCGTCCTTGAAAAATCACGCTCATGAGGAGTTCACCCTATGCGCCTCCCTGCTCTGCTTCTTGCTACCTCGTTCTTGACTGTGTTTGCCGCTTCCGCGGCGGCAGCGCCCGATGCGCGTCTTGACGGCGCTTACAAGTTCAACGAGGGCGGATGGACCTATGTGCATTTGCAAGGCTCGCCGGAACAGGTGGGCTTTCAGCATGGATACTTGCTGGCGAGGGAGATTGAGGACAACGTTCTGGTGTACCAGGTGGAAGCGCCGCAACACGCCAAGCACGAATGGAGCTTTTTTCGCGACGCGGCAAAGAATGTGCTGTGGCCGCATCTCGACTCCGAGTACCAGAAGGAGCTGACCGGGATTGCGGGAGGGTTGAAGGCGCACGGGTCTGCGCTGGACCTTTGGGACGTGGTGGCGCTGAACGGCTACCTTGAGCTTTCTGACTACTATGTGCCTTGGCTGGATGCGAAGGAGGGTAAGACAGCCGAGAACGAGCCTATGGCGCCGGGCAAATGCAGCGCGTTTATTGCCACGGGTTCGGCGACCAAGGGCGGAAAGATCGTGATCGCGCACAGCAACTGGAGCTCGTATGCGGAAGGCGAGCGCTGGACTGTGGTCTTTGACATTGTGCCCGCCAGCGGTCAACACATTTTGATGGACGGAATGCCGGGCGTGATCACAAGCGCGGACGATTTTGGCGTGAACGCGAGCGGCCTGATGATTACCGAGACCACGCTGCCGATGATCAAGGGATTCGATGTGAACGGAATTGCGGAATTCGACCGCTCACGCAAGGCGATGCAGTACGCGACGTCGATCGACGAATATGCCGCGATCATGCGCAAGGGCAACAACGGCGGCTACGCGAATTCATGGCTGGTCGGGGACCGCAAGACGGGCGAGATCGCATACCTGGAATTGGGGCTGAAGAACACGCCGCTCACGAAGAAGAAGGACGGCTACTTTGTATCGTCGAACTTTGCCGCGGACCCGGCGCTGATTCGCGACGACACGCTGGGCTTCGACCCCGGTAACGCGGAGAGCACCATGAATGCGCGCCATATTCGTGCCGAGCAATTTATGAAAGAGCACTACGGCGCACTGGATACGGCGCTGGCCCAGGCATATCTTTCAGACCACTACGACACGTATGAGCACAAGATCGATGCCGGCAAGCGCAGCCTGTGCGGGCATATGGAGACGTCGGCTGTGGGCGAGAAGGTGTGGGGCGATCCGGCGTTCGATCCGGCGGGCGCAGTGACGGGCAAGGTGATGGACTCGGATCTGGCGGCGAAGATGAGCTTCATCGGCCGCGCGGGCCATCCCTGCGGCGAGGATTTCATCGCAGCGCCGTTTTTTGCGGCGCATCCGGAGTTCGCGTGGCAGAAGCCGATTCTGCACGACATGATTGCCGGACCGTGGACGAAGTTCACGGTCAATGAGAAGCCGTCAGCAGCGATGGCAGAGAAGTAGAGCGAATACGGGAGCCGGCCCATTATCGGGACTCCGGCGGTATACACTCTCATCCATGATTCAAACGAAGTTGTTTTTTCTCGTGTTGTCTTCAGTCGGAGTATTGGCGGCACCCGCGGCGCGCGCGCAGCAGGCGGGGCAGCAGCCCAAACCCGAAGAGACTGAGGTGTGGCAGCCTGTCCCGGCCGTGGTCACGCCGGGCGAAACCCCGGGCACGCCGCCGTCTGACGCTATCGTCCTCTTCGACGGGAAGAATGAAGACGAGTGGATTTCGGCGCAGGATCACACGCCCGCCAAGTGGATTGTGGCCGACGGCCTGCTCACAGTGGCCAAGAGCACGGGCAACATCGAGACCAGGCAGCACTTCCACAACTACCAGTTGCACGTGGAGTGGAAGATCCCGGCG
>JBEKEP010000226.1:0-5119 GCA_050013775.1 Occallatibacter sp.
TCCTTCGTATTTTTGCGCACGCTCGAGGAAGGCGGCTGCGCAGCCCGCGCGAATGCTTCGCCAGGCAGTGAGCGCATGCTGATCGTGGTCAACAATTCAGAGAAGACCAAATCCATTGAGGTTCCGATGGACGGCACTGCGTTGGCCGGCTGCACCAGCTTTGCGCCCCAGGCGCCTGCCGCGGCCGCTGCGGCTACGATCGCCGCGCACCAGCTCCGCATCGATGAGCCGGCCGAATCAATGAGCGTGTTTGAGGTGCGCTAGCGCCTGTCCGTGTCAAAACGAGCGTTCGGCCATCGATTCCATTTTGCGATAGACTTAACCTGTCTGATGCGGTCGAAGCTGCAACCCGGCTGCTCGCCGCGTGGCGCTGCCGGCATGTGCGGAAGTGGTGAAATGGCAAACACACCAGCCTTAGGAGCTGGCGCCCAAAAGGCTTGCGGGTTCAAGTCCCGCCTTCCGCACCAACTCCTCTCGTTTCATCCGCGGGGTTTTCTTCAGAAATTCTTGAACGGCCGCCGCGCCTTCATCCGCGCGGAACGTTGCCGGGATCGCTTGGGTTGCGCACTACGGGCGCCGCGCTTTTGTGCGTATTGGGACTGGCCCATACCTGGTAGCTGTTGAAGAGAAACTGTCCGCCCAGGATCAGCAGCCAGACCCAGAGAGCGAAGCGCAGCGGCCGCCGTGGAATGTGCGTGCTCAGCAGGGTCCCGCCAATGGCTCCGGCCACGCCGCCCAGGATGAGTTGCAGCAGGAGCGTCGGGTTGCTGGCGTGCGTGAACCAGTGCGCGCCGCTGCCGATGAGCGAGACCAGAAAGCCGAAGACAATATCGGTGCCGACCACTTGCGCCGGCTCCAGCGGCGTCAGGCTCAGCAGTGCGGCGCTGCCCAGCGCGCCCGCTCCCGCCGACGAAAAACCCACCTCCGCACCTACGGGGAACATCAGCCACGTAAGCCATGGGCTGCGATCGCGCGTGGCGAGATTTTGCCGCATGGGGCGGAAGGAATAAAAAATCTGCCAGCTTGCGGTTGTCACAAGAATTACGCCCAGAATCGCGTTCAGCAGATTGGACGATCCGGTGCTGACCAGGTGCTTGAGCAGGAGCGAGCCCACAAGAACACCCGGCACCCCGCCCAGTAGCATATAGCCGAGCGTGCGCCACGCCACGTTGCGACGCGCAATCTGCGCCGGCGCCAGAATCAACTTCACCGCAGCCGAATACGTGAGCCCGATACCCACAGCCACTGGCGCAGGCACGCCGAGAAACAGCACCAGCACGGGCACGGTGATGGTTCCTGCGCCTACGCCGGTGAGCGCGATGAACATGGCAATCAAAAATCCAATAATGTACGCCATTCCTGGTCCTCAGTTCCGTTTCCCGATAAAGCGCAAACTCCGCTAGCTCGCCGCCTGTATGTGAATTCCGCACTCCACCTTGTGCCCTGCCCAGCGGCCCGAGCGCGGATCGTTGGGATCGAGCGGCAACGTGGTGCACGGCTCGCACCCGATCGAGGTATAGCCGCGCGCATAGAGCGGCAGCAAGGGAATGCCAAGCTGTTCGCACGCGTACCACACGTCGCGGGTAGTCCACTCGGTCAGTGGCGCCAGCTTCAACACCTGTTTGCCGCCTGGCAGTGTGAACTGCGCTCGCTCCTCGAGCGCCGCACGGCTCCTGGCCTGCTCGCGGCGCAGCCCCGTAAGCCACACGCGGTACCCGGCAACCGCTTTGAACAGCGGTTCGACCTTGCGCAGCCCGCAACAACGGTCGGGCGCGGACCGATACAACAATCCGTGCTCTGCCTCTTGCTCGGCTACCGACTTTTCCGGCAGCAGATTGATCAGGTTCAGATCCCAGTCGCGCGCGATGCGGTCGCGATACGCGTAAGTCTCGGCAAAGTGATAGCCGGTGTCGAGAAACAGAATCGGAATCTGCGGATCGCGCAAAATGGCGAGCTTCGTCAGCAATACGTCTTCAGCCTGAAAGCTGCACGTCAGACAGACGTCTCCCTTCCACCCCGCGGACATGGACCCGTCCGCGGGGGCCCCGGTTTTGCCTGTCACCTCGCGTTCAAGCGTGGCCCGCACCGCGTCCAGCTTTGCATTTACTTCGGCAGAAATTTCCGCAACACTCATCACAAATCCGCCCCCTCTGAAGAAATGAAGATGCCCGCGCGCCGCAGCAGTTGATGCACTTCCGTCACGGCGTGCATGCGATTGTCCGCATCGAGCGTGATATCGAATCCGCCTGCGCTCACCGTCAGTGCGGCCTCTTGTTTTACGCGAACCACCAGCGCAATCAGCCCCGACTGCGCTTGCACGTCCGTCACGGCATCGAGCAGCTTCGGGTTCTCACGAAACGCCTGCTCGCTGGCATCGATGCGGCACGTGACCGCGCCCACGGCAAACAACGAGCGCTCCACGGCGTCAATCAGCTCCGCCGGTCCGGTCAGTTCCAGCACGCCGCCGCGATGCCCCCACCGCGCCTCGCGTTCGCCCGCGGTCACGCGGCCCCACGCCGCGGTCTCGTCCTCTTCGCCGGTAACTGCCTGGCCCTGCGCAGCCGTCACCATGCCTGCCGCCACAGTGGCATTGGTTTCTGGATCAATAAGAATCAGCGCCCCGGTCGAGCGATTGTCGCGATAAAGATCAACAGCGATGGGTCGCAGCAGATGCAACGTTACTGCGCCGATGTCGTTCATCCGCAGTGACGGCGCAGGCTCATGCCGGAACGCGCTCAGGTCCACGCGATGATCGACCGAGGAAACCACAGCAGGCACCGTGTGGCTGGTGTGCTTCAGCAGGTAGCGGCGATTGGTATCGAGCGGCCGCTGATCCATCCACACCAGCGACGCCGATACAGAGCGCGCCACCACGGGAACTGATCGAGGTCCGTCCCCCAGGGCGCCGGCAATCAAGTCGCCACGGCTGATGTCGAGCTCGCGATCGAGCACCAGCGTGACCGAAAGCGGCGCGACGGCCTCGTTGAGGTCGCCATCGAACGTCACAATGCGCTCGATCTTCGCTTCGCGTCCCGACGGAAAGACAGTGATCCGGTCGCCCACGCGCACCACGCCGGATGCAATTTGCCCAGCGAAGCCGCGAAACGTGTGATCGGGCCGCAACACGCGCTGCACGGGAAAACGGAAGGCTGCGCTATGCGTCGTGTTTGCCGCAGGCAACGCCTCCAGCAACTCCAGCAACGAAGGTCCTTCGTACCACGGCATCGCGCTCGATGGACCCTCAGCTCGGTGCACCACGTTATCGCCCTTCAGCGCGCTGACCGGAACAAAGTGCGCTTCGACCGGCGAGCCCGTACCTTTCGCGATCTCTTCGAGAATCGCGCGGAACTCCGACTCGATCGAGAGAAACACCGCTCCGTCGTAACCAATCAGGTCCATCTTGTTCACGGCCACCAGTATGTGGCGCACGCGCAGCAGCGATGCGATGTAAGCGTGACGCCGCGACTGAATCTGTACGCCCTTGCTGGCGTCGATAAGCACGATGGCCGCGTCGGCCGTCGATGCCCCCGTAGCCATGTTGCGCGTGTACTGTTCGTGGCCCGGCGTGTCCGCGATGATGAACTTGCGCTTGGCTGTCGAAAAATAGCGGTAGGCCACGTCGATGGTGATGCCCTGCTCGCGCTCCGCGCGCAAGCCATCGGTGAGCAGCGCGAAATCGATCTGCCCCGGCGCCGTAGTGCCCTTGCCCTCAATCGACCGCACCTGGTCCTCGTAGACCGATTGCGTGTCGTAGAGCAGCCGCCCAATCAGCGTCGACTTGCCGTCATCGACGCTGCCCGCGGTCGAAAAGCGCAGCAAATCCTTCTCGCGCTCCTGCGCAAGGAACTCGCCGATAGAAAATACGGAGGGTGCGAGAGCGGCCATCTAGAAATATCCCTCCCGCTTCTTGATCTCCATCGAACCTTCCTGGTCGTGATCAATGACGCGGTTCGCCCGCTCCGATGAGCGAAACGAAATCAGCTCCGCGATAATCAACGGAAGAGTGTCTGCATCAGAGCGGATGGCGCCCGTGCACGGGCTGCAACCCAGCGAACGCAGCCGGCTTTTCACCATCTGGGGCTCCTCGCCCTTTCGCGCAACGAATGCCTGTTCAATAGGGAGGAGCGCGTCACCTCGCACATACATGCGCCGCTCTTTGGCGAAATAGAGATCGACCACGGGAATGTTTTCTTCGTGGATGTACTGCCACACATCCATCTCCGTCCAATTCGAAAGCGGGAACACGCGAATGCTCTCACCGGGATGGATGCGCGCGTTGTACAAGTTCCACAACTCCGGCCGCTGATTCTTCGGGTCCCACTGTCCCGCCGTGTCGCGGAAGGAATAAATGCGCTCCTTCGCGCGCGATTTTTCTTCATCGCGCCGCGCTCCGCCAAAGGCCGCGTCGAAGTTGTAGTGGCGCAGCCCGTCCAGCAGCGCCTGCGTTTTCAGCAGACCGCAGCAGCGTTTGGTGTCGAGCGCAATGGGATTGGTACCCGCCGCGATCGCCGGTTCGTTGCGCCACACCAGCAACTCCGCGCCGATCGAGCGCGCCATCTCGTCGCGAAACGTGAGCATCTCGCGGAACTTGAAGCCGGTATCGATGTGCATCAGCGGAAAAGGAATCGGACCCGGATAAAACGCCTTCTGCGCCAGCCGCAACATCACCGACGAGTCCTTGCCGATGGAGTAAAGCATCACCGGCCGCTCGAACTCTGACGCAACCTCGCGCAGGATGTGCATGCTTTCGGCCTCCAGCAGGCGCAGGTGATTCAGGCGCTGCGGCGGGAGCGCGCTCGCGGGCGAGTGGGAGTTGGTGATTTCAGGTGCGGCGACGTGCATCGTGACCTCGGGGATTCAGGGCTTGCGCTGAAGGTCCGAGATCCAAATAGACAGACCCGGCGTTCAGCTACGGGTGCGTCTTCTTTGTCGATTGTGCTGAGGAGAAGAGACTAGCGTGTACACCCGTCGGCAATGTGCGACAGGCAACAACAACCAGCGATTTGCAGGGTGCAAACCATGAGTAAAACAATCATAACAAAAGGCGAGCGGCAGCGCAATGGACTGCTTTGGTCCAGAAAGCACCTGGAATCAAAGCGGTACCTCTATTTCAGCCGCG
>JBEKEP010000227.1:0-5061 GCA_050013775.1 Occallatibacter sp.
CGCACTGGACCAACGAGGGCGCGGCCTTTTCCATGTTTGCCGACACGGCTTCGCCGAACGTCGTGCGCTGGGGTCTGATCGCGTTCACCCTGCTCGCCGCGCTGTGCGTCTTGATCGCCCTGCTGCGGTTGGGCGACCGCGTCACGCTGGCCACGGTCGCGCTCGCGCTCATTCTGGGCGGAGCTCTCGGCAACGCGCACGACCGCATTGTCTATGGTTACGTCGTCGACTTCATCGAGGTGCACATCTTCACCTATCACTGGCCCGACTTCAATTTGGCCGATTCCTCGATCGTCACCGGCGCCTGCCTGCTGTTCCTCGATTCCCTGCTTCCCCGCCACAAAACCGACGCGTGACCCTGCTGACTGAATGCCGGGCGCACTGATGCGGCTGGCCGGTATAATTGGTCGGACCACTTTCAAGCCGGTCAGGAGCCGGACAGAATGCCGCAAGCAGGGACTCAATCCCGCAGTTTCTTTGCCACCTTTCGCTCTCCCGATCGCATCTCGCATCAGCGCTGGGTAATCTGCTTCCTCCTGTTTCTGGCTACGGTCATCGCATACGTCGATCGCGGCGTCATCGCTTATCTGAAAAACACCCTGGAAACCGTAATCCCTGGCCTGACTGACCGGACCTACGGATTCGTGACCGCGGCTTTTACCGCTGCCTACGCCATCGGCATGATGGTGGCTGGCGGGCTCACCGACAAACTGGGCACGCGTAAGGCATTCGCAATCGCTATCGCCATCTGGAGCATCGCTGCCATGCTGCCGGGCGCGGCGTTTTCGGTTATCACTTTCGCGATTGCAATGTTTCTTCTCGGACTGGGCGAGGCCGCCAACTTTCCCGCGTGCATTAAAACGGTCGCCGAGTGGTTTCCGCGGCGGGAGCGGGCGCTGGCAACGGGAATCTTCAACTCCGGGGCCAACATCGGCAACATCATCGTGCCGATCGTGGTGCCGACCTTGGTGATGGTGGTAAGTTGGCGCGGCGCTTTTGTCGTGACCGGCGCCCTCGGACTTGCCTGGCTGGCCTGCTGGCTTATCTACTATCGCCGTCCCGAGCAGCATCGCAGCGTCTCTCCGGCTGAGCTCGCGCTCATCCTCAGCGACCCAGCGGAAAAGGTGGAAAGCGTTCCGTGGAGCCGCGTGTTTCCGCGCAAAGAGACCTGGGCCTTCGCCATCGCCAAGTTTCTCACTGACCCCATCTGGTGGTTCTACCTGTTCTGGATTCCGGGCTACCTGCAATCAACATTCCACCTGAGCCTGCAGCAAAGCCGCGTGCCGGTGGTGATGGCCTACAGCATTTCCATCATTGGCAGTATTGGCGGCGGATATCTTTCCTCGGTGATGATTAAGCGCGGATTCAGCACCAACGTGGCCCGCAAGACCACCTTGCTGATCTGTGTGCTGCTGATCGCGCCCATCTTTGCCACGCCGTTTGTTTACCATCTGTGGTTGGTGGTGGCGTTGCTTGGAATGGCTACGGCGGGACACCAGGGCTGGTCGGCGAACCTCTTCACATTGCCGTCTGATATGTTTCCCAAGTCCGCAGTGGCCAGCGTGACAGGCATCGGTGGCATGGCAGGCGCAATAGGCGGATTTCTGTTCCAGTTAGGTGCGGGTGAAATTGTCTATGTCACGCATAGCTACGTCACGTTGTTCGTCATCGCGTGCCTCGCTTACCCAACGGCATTTCTCATCATTCAGGGCCTTGCGCCCAAGTTGGCGCCGGCGCAGCTTGAATAGAAGGCTACGTTATTGTGTGTAACCAGCCGCCTGATAATCCATCGCGGGCGGCCGCATTCCAGGGTGGAACATATTGTGCAGGGCAGCTGTCCTGCCGTTTCACTTTCACGAGGAACCTGATGAAATCTCGCTGTCTTTCTAACCTGATGCGCATTGATTTATGCGCCTTTGCCGCAATCTTCTTTCTTCTTCTCAGTTTTGCTCACGCCGCCAACGCACAGCGCCTCTCGACGAACGTCATTCCCACGCATTATTCGCTGGACTTCATGCCCGATCTCAAGACCGCCACGTTCTCAGGCAATGAAGTGATTGACGTCAACATCAAGGAGCCCACCAACACCATCACGCTGAACGCCAACGAGCTCAAATTCGAGAGTGTGGGTGTCATATACCAGCACGGCGAGCAGAAGGGGTCGGTGAGTTTCGATACCGACAAAGAGCAGGCCACGCTCACCTTCCCGAATACCATTCCGGCCGGCGATGCGACGCTGCGCATTCATTTCACGGGAATTCTCAACAACAAGCTGCGCGGGTTCTATCTTTCGAAGACCGATCGCCGCAGCTATGCCGTCACGCAGTTCGAGTCCACCGATGCACGCCGCGCTTTTCCCTGCTTCGACGAGCCGGCCTTCAAGGCAACGTTCCAGGTGAAGCTCACGATCGACAAGGACGACACGGCGATTTCGAATACTCCGATTGAGCGCGATGTGGATGGCGCGGGCGATTGGCTTCCAGATGGCAAGCATCATACTGTGACCTTCGAGACCACGCCCAAGATGTCCACGTATCTCGTGGTCTTCGTGGTGGGTGATTTCCAGTGCACCAGCGGCGAGCAGGATGGCGTCAAGTTGCGCGTTTGCGCCACACCCGACAAGGTCAAGCTCACGCCCTTCGCGCTCGATGTCGCGAAATTTGCCCTGCACTACTACGACAATTACTTCGGCATTCACTTTCCGCTCAAGAAACTCGATTTCATCGGCATTCCCGACTTCGAGGCCGGCGCCATGGAGAACTTCGGCGCCATCACCTTCCGCGAAACCGACCTCCTGCTCGATCCCAAGGCCGCAACGTTTCGCGCGCAAAGGAATGCAACCCTCGCCATTGTGCATGAGATGGCGCACCAGTGGTTCGGCGACCTGGTGACCATGCAGTGGTGGGATAATATCTGGCTCAACGAAGGCTTTGCCACGTGGATGGAGAACAAGTGCACGGGCGCAATGCATCCCGATTGGAACATTCCGCAATTCGTCGCGGCCGACGAACAGCGCACGCTGAATGTCGATGCGCAACCGACCACGCGGGCCATCCGCGCGAGCGCCGACACGCCGGACGAGATCGAACAGATGTTCGACTTCATCGCCTACAACAAGGCCGGCGCCATGTTGCTGATGGTGGAGAACTATCTTGGCGAGGAGACCTTCCGCAAGGGCGTGCACGCGTACCTGGCCGCGCATGAGTACGGCAATGCCACAGCCGAGGATTTCTGGAACGCGCAGACCGAGGTGAGCCACAAGCCGGTGGACAAAATCATGGAGTCGATGGTGGCGCAGCCGGGCGCGCCTATTCTCGAATTCGGCGCTCCCGCCGCTGGCCAAGTCTCCGTAGCGCAGTCGCGTTTCTTCCTCAGCCCCGGCACCAAACCCGATCCCGCACAAAGATGGATGTTGCCGGCCTGCTTTAAAGCGGGTGCGACAGGCCAGGTTTGCCAGGTCCTCACTCCCTCTTCGACGTCGCTGGCGGTACCTGCCTCGAAAATCTTCTTCGCCAACGCGGGCGGCAAAGGCTACTACCGCAGCGCGTATGCGCCCGACCAATACACCGCGCTTGTGGCCCATGTGGAAACGGGGCTCACACCTGCAGAGCGCATCAGTCTGACCGGCGACGAGTGGGCGCAGGTGCGTGCCAACAAGGCTCCAGTCGGCGATTATCTGAATCTTGTGGCCGCGCTCAGCTCCGATCCCAGCGAAGATGTTCTCGCGAACGCCGTTGACAACGTAAGCATCATTACCGATACCGTGGCCTCGACTCCGCAGGAGCGCGACGCGCTCGCCGCGTGGATTCGGCGAACGTTTCTTCCTGTGTATACCCGTCTCGGCAACGCCGCGGAAAGCGGCACGTCGAACCAGCGCGACCTGCTCGCATATCTCTTCGGCGTCCTTGCCGGCGGCGGGAAAGATGCCAATTTACAAGCCCAGGCACGTAGCGTCGCGGATCGCTATTTGGCCGATCCGGCCTCGGTCGATCCCACTTTCGGCCAGACCGCTCTCGGCATCGCTGCGAAGAACGGCGACTCGGCACTCTTCGACAAGCTCGAAAAAATCTACGAAACTTCGAGCGATCCCGAGTTGCAGGAAGTTGCACTGCGCGAGTTGGTCATGTTCAAGAATCCCGATCTGCTGGAGCGCGCTCTCGAATACTCCGTCTCTTCGAAGGTGCGCAACCAGGATTCGGCCATCCAATTCAATCTCGCCATGCGCATTCCGGAAAACCGCGACCAAGCCTGGAAGTTCATCAAGACGCATTGGGACCAGGTGAAGACGGAGTTCACGCCCGAGATGGGATCGTACTTTGTGGCGGGCACGGCCAACTTCTGCTCCGTCGAGGCGCGCGACGACGTCAAAGACTTTTTCGCAAGCCACCCGGTGCCCGCAACCAGTTCGTACGTCAGGCACGCTCTCGAGCACATCGACGGCTGCATCGAATTGCGCAAGCTGCAGGAGCCAAACCTGAGGCAATGGCTGGCCGCACAGCCGCAGTAAGCTAACTGTTGCGAACTCCTTGCCGTCGTTACAGTTTGCGCAGACGGGCGCAGGCCTCGTCCAGCTCCGCATCCTGCTTGGCAAAGCAGAAACGCAGCAAGTTCTCGCCGCGTCCGGGGCGGAAGAATGCCGATCCGGCGACAGCGGCTACGCCGGTGGCTTTGAGAAGACGGCGCGCTTTTTCCGCGGCGGTTTTGCCGGGCAGGCGTTCTGCGCTGGCCATGATGTAATACGCGCCCGCGGGCACCGTAGGCTTCATTCCCGCGTCTTCGAGCGCAGCCGCCATCTTTTCCCGCTTTGCCTGATATTCGTGAGCTAATTGCGTGTAGAAGCTCGGCGGCAACTGCTCGAGCCCTGCGGCCGTACCCACTTGCAGAGGTGCAGGCGCGCACACATACGTCAGGTCGTGAAAGTGCGCCATGGCCGGCATCCATCGCGCATCGGCAGTGGCGTAGCCAATGCGCCAGCCGGTGATGGAAAACGTCTTGCTGAAGCCTGAGATCACGATGGTGCGCTCGCGCATGCCGGGCAGCGCGGCCGCGCAGATGTGCCGC
>JBEKEP010000228.1:0-5053 GCA_050013775.1 Occallatibacter sp.
AGTAGCGGGTGGTGACGGGGACAGGCTGGCGGTTCCCGGACTTGACGAACTCCAACTGGCCGTAGTCGACGGTCTTGCGCACCGCGTTGTAGACGAACGTCTCCGCGTAGGGCTGCTCCATGGCGGGCACGATCTCAGCAAAGGTGAGCGTGACGGAGGCGGAGATTTTGGCGTGCAGGCCGTGCGTTCCGCCATCGGCCAGTTGGAGTTCGCCGTGCACGATATGGGTGTCGGCGCCGGAGGTCGATTGATGAAAGGGCCACTCGAATTTTCCAAAGGCCAGGGGCAATCCGCCCAGGGTGACGTAGCACTCGGGGCGCGGATTGCGCAGGCGCTTGGCTTCGCCGGCAAGATGCGCGGTCATTTCGGGCAGCAGATTGGGCTTGTCGAAGTCGAAGGCCTCGCTCAATTCGAGCTTCAAGGAGCGGCCAGCGGCCTCCGTGCCGGGCAGGCCAAGCTCGAAGACGGCGGTAGGATGGCCGTGAAAGTCGGCGCCTTGCGTGGCGGAAACCAGCGTGAGGCCGGCCTTGGCAGCGGCGGCTTCGAGGGAATTGACGAGGGAGGATTTTAGTTCAGCGTTCATGCGGGGAATCCTGCGTTGGAGATATATGCAGAATTATTGTAGAACCTGCGGCTAGCGGTCGTGCCGCGGCAAAGTGAGGGCGTGGGCTCGCGGGAGGGGAAGGTGGCGCAGCTTGAATTTCGCGAAGTTCTCTACTGAACGACGAGAGGTGCTGGAATGGGCGACGGTAACAGGCAAAACTCAAATTGGCACAGCCGTCTGCTTCAAGCGCGTGGATGGCTATTTGTGAGCGCAGGGGCTATTGCATTGGTGGTGTGGCTAGTTTGGCGCTAGATTTCATGCAGCTCGAAACAGGGCCGTCCAGGATAGACTTCGGCTCCATCAGCTACGTCACCGGCAGAACCAAGCAGCGCATTTACAATGGCAGACGTGCCAACCGAACATATTATTGTTGCCGAGAATCTGACCAAGGTGTACGCCGCGGGGCGCATCCAGGTGGCTGCGGTGCGCGGGGTATCGCTGGCCATCGAGCGCGGCGAGTTCGTGGCCATCGTCGGGCCGTCGGGATCAGGTAAATCTACTCTTTTCTATCTCTTAGGAGGACTCACGAGGGCCACTGAGGGGCGCGTGGTGATTGACGGCGTGGATTTTGCCAGTTTGAACGACGCCGAGCGCACGCGGCTGCGCAAACATCGCATTGGCTTCGTTTTCCAGCGGTTCAACCTGCTGCCGACGCTTACAGGGGAAGGCAATATTGAGATTGCCTACACGATTAGCGGACGCAAAGAGCCCATGGATCGTCAATATTTAGAACATCTTAGCGACATGCTGGCGATCAAGGGGCGGCTCCAGCACCGGCCCTCGGAACTGAGTGGCGGCGAGCAGCAGCGTGTGGCTATTGCGCGGGCGCTCATCACGCGGCCGGCCATTTTGCTGGCCGACGAGCCCACCGGCAACCTGGATACCAAGACCTCCGACGCGGTGCTCGAGATGCTGGTGCGCTCGAACCGCGAGTTGGGCCAGACCATTCTGATGATTACGCACAATCCCGAGGCGGCGTCGATCGCGGGCCGGATCCTGTACATGCGCGACGGCGAGATTGTGAAAGAAGAGGCCGGAAACGGACGTCGCGGGACGGCGCCAGCGCCCACCCATTAGCCTTCTTTATTGACTCACCCGCCTTTTCTTGTTATCTTGGAAAGGTTCGCAAGAACGCAGCTAGTTGTGTGTTTCTACGACGGTTGCGTAGGGAAATGATCAGTCAGGCAGTATTGGTTGGACAAGATTCCCGGGCCAGGTGAAGTCAGCCGGCCAGACAGGTTTCCGGAATCGCTCTCTTCTTGCGGAGGGCAGGAAACACTCGCATCGGCGGCACGCGCGTTCCTCACCCATGAGGGGCTATGCGGGCCGGAAGCGGGATACGGCGCTGGCCTTTCTGTGAAAACGCGGAAAGCGACCGGCAAACCGTCCCGTTTCTCGTCTGAGAGTGGAATGAAGACAGACGCGAAGCGGTAACCATGGGGCTTCTGTGTGTTTTGGCGCGGGCTCAAAGCCGGTCCAAAACCAGGACAGCCCGAAGGGCCGCGCGCGGCTGTGGAACGAGAAGTTACGGGTTTTTTGAAGCAAGGAGTTGCGTTTTGCCGACTTTTAATCAACTGGTTCGCAAGGGGCGTACGGCCCCGCGGTACAAGACGGCGTCGCCCGCATTGCAGGCCTCGCCGCAACGGCGCGGGGTGTGCACGCGCGTGTATACGCAAACGCCGAAGAAGCCGAACTCGGCCCTGCGCAAGGTAGCTCGCGTGCGGCTGACCAATGGGATCGAGGTCACTACCTACATCCCCGGCATCGGGCACAACCTGCAGGAGCACTCGATTGTGCTCATCCGCGGGGGCCGCGTGAAGGATCTGCCGGGCGTGCGCTATCACGTGATTCGAGGAACGCTGGATTCGGTGGGCGTGGCCGGGCGCAATCAGGGCCGTTCGAAGTACGGCACAAAGCGCGCCAAGGGCGGCGCGAAGAAGTAAGCTCCGCTCTTTCGGTTTTGGACGAGAGTGCGGGTGGGTCGGGCTGAAGCTAAGAGCTAGTAGCTGAATTTGAGGATTTATGCCGAGAAAAGGGCACATTGCGAAGCGGGAAGTGGCGGCGGATCCGGTGTACGGATCGACGCTCGTGACCAAGTTTGTGAACTCGATGATGTGGGGCGGCAAGAAGTCGACCGCGCAGAACATCTTCTACCAGGCGATGAAGAACCTGGAGGAGAAGGGCGGCGGCGACGACGCGCTCAAGCTGTTTAAGAAGGCCGTCGAGAATTGTAAGCCTCTCCTGGAAGTGAAGACGCGGCGCGTGGGCGGCGCCAACTATCAGGTGCCCATTGAGGTGGGTCCAGATCGTCGCACCTCGCTCGCCATTCGCTGGTTGATTACCTACGGGCGCAGCCGCGGCGAAAAGGGTATGACCGACAAGCTGTCGAACGAGCTTCTTGACGCGGCCAATGGACGCGGCGCGGCCATGAAGAAGAAGGAAGACGTGCACCGCATGGCCGAGGCCAACAAGGCCTTTGCGCACTACCGTTGGTAGTTTTCAGGTGCCGGGTTTCAGGTATCAAAGCCTGATGCCTCTGGAGTTTGAGTAGATTGAGCCGGCGAGTTAGAAGTGGCTGGCGCGGCGGACCGGGCAAGTGGGCCGCCGAAGTTTGACGAACGACTTAACCGCGGGGAAAGACGTCCCGCAAGGAATTGAAATCGTGCCTCGCACCGTACCTCTAAATCGCTGCCGCAACATCGGCATCATGGCGCACATCGACGCCGGAAAGACGACAGCGACAGAACGCATCCTGTTCTATACCGGCATCACGCACCGGCTGGGAGAGGTGCATGAGGGCACGGCGACCATGGACTACATGGAGCAGGAGCAGGAGCGCGGCATCACGATCACTTCGGCCGCTACCACCTGCACCTGGCGCGACGTTCTCATCAATATTATTGATACCCCCGGCCATGTGGACTTTACGGCCGAGGTGGAGCGCAGCCTGCGCGTACTGGACAGTGCGGTGGCGCTGTTTGATTCCGTTTCAGGCGTGCAGCCGCAGACCGAGACGGTGTGGCGGCAGGGCGACAAGTACAAAGTTCCCCGGATTTGCTTTGTCAACAAGATGGACAAGAACGGCGCGGATTTTGAACACGTTCTTGAAACCATCCGCAAGCGGCTCGGAGCGCGGCCCGTGGCGTTGCAGATTCCCGTGGGCGCCGAGGCCAACTTCAAGGGCGTTGTGGACCTGATCGAGATGAAGGCGATCCTCTGGCACGACGAAACTTTGGGCGCCGAGTTTTCAATCGAAGAGATTCCCGCGAACCTGGTGAAAAAGGCGAATGCGTTCCGTACGCAATTGATCGAGACCATCGCCGAGACCGACGATGTTCTGCTCGAGAAGTTCCTTGAGGGCGAGACCCCGACGGTGGAAGAGCTGAAGGCGGGCATCCGCCAGGCCACGATCGATCTGAAGGTTTTCCCGGTCATTTGCGGATCGGCATTCAAGAACAAAGGCATACAGACTCTGCTCGATGCCGTCGTCGACTACCTGCCCAGCCCTCTTGATAAGCCCCCCGTGGAAGGCATCGATCCCCACGATCATTCCAAGATTGAAGTTCGCAAGTGCGAAGACGGCGAGCCGTTCTCGGCGCTGGCGTTTAAGCTGATCAACGATCAATACGGCAAGCTCTCGTTCATCCGTGTTTACTCGGGCACGCTCAAGACCGGCGACACCATCATGAATCCGCGCACCGGCAGGACCGAGCGCGTGGGACGCCTGGTGAAGATGCACGCCAACAAGCGCGAGGACATTACGGAGATCCTGGCTGGCGATATCTGCGCCTGCGTGGGCTTGAAAGACGTGAAGACGGGCGACACGCTTTGCGCCCCGAATCATCCCATCGCTCTCGGCGCTATCGTCTTCCCGGAACCGGTGATCTCGGTTGCCATTGAGCCCAAGACCAAGGCTGACCAGGAAAAGATGGGCGTTGCCCTCTCGCGGCTGGCCGAGGAAGACCCGACCTTCAAGGTGCATACCGACGAGGATTCGGGGCAGACGATTATCAGCGGCATGGGCGAGCTGCACCTTGAGATTCTTGTGGATCGCATGAAGCGCGAGCACAAGGTGGAAGCCAATGTCGGCGAGCCCAAGGTAGCCTTCCGCGAGACCATTCGCAAGGTTGCCGAAGCCGAAGGCAAGTACATTCGGCAGACCGGCGGCTCCGGCAACTACGGCCACTGCGAGCTGCGCATCGAGCCGAACGAGCCGGGCAAGGGCTACGAGTTCATCAACGAGATCAAGGGCGGCGTGGTGCCCAAGGAATACATCAAGCCTATCGACATGGGTGTGCGCGGCGCGATGGAGGGCGGCATTCTGGCCGGCTTCCCGATGGTTGATGTGAAGGTGGCGCTGATTGACGGCAGCTACCACGAAGTGGACTCCAATGAAAACGCCTTTAAGATTGCCGGCTCCATCGCGTTCAAAGAAGCGGCACATAAGGC
>JBEKEP010000229.1:0-6522 GCA_050013775.1 Occallatibacter sp.
GTGATGAGGACCGTAGAGTCTGTGGGCGCGACTTTTGCGACGCGGGCAAGAACCGTGCTCAATGCAGCCGACGCTCCAACAATCTCCTCAAACATTGAGAAACGATCGACTTCTTCGCGCAGCACAATGTTCTCGTTTTGGAGGCGCTGCTCAGCTACCTTGCGATCCTCGATGTCTGTATTTATCCCGAACCACTTGACGATGTTGCCTGATTCATCGCATAACGGGTTAGCACGGAACAGAAACCATCGATACTCGCCGTCGAAGCGGCGCAGACGCGCTTCGCTCTCGCCTCGTTCGCCAGAAGCCATAATGGATTGCCACGAACCAGCCAGACCATTAAGGTCGTCCGGATGAACCGCGACCGTCCACCCCCAGTCTTTCACCTGTTCCGCGGAGAGACCTACATATTCAAGGTAATGCTGGTTAAAGAATTCGGCCGAGCCGTCTGGATGCGCCGACCATGCCAGTGCGGGAATCGTATTGATGATCAGGTAAAGATTGTGTTCGCTTGCCCGTAGTACCTCATTCTGTCGCTTGATTTCTTGCAGAGCTATCTCGAGCGCCTTCTCTGTCTGCACCTGTATGGTGACGTCCGTCACGGCACCTACGAATACAAGATTCTCGGATGTGGTGGTGATCAATGCACGAGCGGAAACGCGGAGGTGCTTGACTGCACCGTCTGGCATCAGCAAGCGGTGCTCAAAATCGCATAAGCGCGAGGGGCGTTCACAGCTTTCCATGACTTCATCAAAGTCGGTTCTTGCCGCAGACGCCCGGTCGAGAGCCTGCTGCACGAAATCCCTGTCGTCGGGATGAATTCGTCGCAGTACCATCTCGAACGTAGGCTTTACTGCTCGATCATGTTCAAAGATATTGTAGGTCTCCGCCGACCAGTAGATTTCTCCGGTGGCGACGCTCCAGCCGACGCTGCCAGTGCGGCTTAGGCTCTGCGCTTCAGCCAGGAAAGTTTCGCTGCGCTGCAGATCCGAATAAAGGCCAGCATTCTCCAGCGATATCGCGGCTTGCGCAGCCAGCAACTCCAGCACTGCGACCCGGTCCGACGTGAACGCGCGCGGAGTCAAATTGTTCTCCAGATAGAGCACGCCGACAAGTTTCGTTTGTTTGACGATGGGCACGCATAGGACGGATCTAGGGTGCTTCCGGCGCAGATACTCATCCTGCGAATACAAGTTCTCGACCGAAGCATCATCAAGCAACACACGCTCCCGAGTCCGAATGACATAATGAAGCGCAGATTGGGGGAGATCGAACGGGGTGACGGCCGTTCGCCAAACTGTGACCGCGGCCCTCTCATGGCTGGTAATAGCCTCGGCCTCGATGTGTGGCTCATCCTCTCGGAGGAGGATAAGGAGACCTCGCTCTGCTCCTGCATGCTCAACTGTGAGCCGCATGAGCGTCTCGATTAGCTTGGGCAGCACAATTTCGCTCGACAGCGCTTGTGAGGCCCTGACTACAGTCTCGACATTCAACTGCGCGACCGGCGTGCCGATTGTTGCCGTGGAAGAGACAGAATCCCGTTCCCGGCGCAGATGCGGGTAGCGTTCATCGAGTTGCCGCACCTTTCCGTCGGCGCCCCAACGCAGATAGCCGTAGCGTGCATTGCGCAGGTAGACATCCGCGAACTGGTCGAACCCGCGCGCCCGGTAGAAGCGCGCGGCCACTTCGTAGGCGATCGCTTCGTTGTGGACGAAGCCATTGTCACGCGACGAACGGATCGCCTGCTCGTACAGGTGCTCGCGTCAAGATGTTGTTTCCGCTCGTCGGCCGTTCCGGAATCGGAATAGCAGGCCGCCCGCACCAGCGCGCCGTAAAAATGATATTCGGCTTCCTCCAGCTCCGATATTGAGGTCCAGACCAGTTGTTGCGCCTTCAATGCTGCTTCCATCGCCGTCGCATAGTCGCCTGCTATATAGCGCGCCTGCAGTTTCCGGATCCAGTACCAACACGCGGCAACCGCCAGGGCCGGGTTGCTCGTCAAATGGCTTTCGATGCGAAGCTCATTGAAGTCTTCATCGTCGAAACAGCCCAATTTCGGCGTGAAGCCGCGGAGCGTCCGAATCAGCGCAAGTTGCGTTGTGATGACGTCGATCGCAAGGCCGAATTGCGCCTTCTCAGCGAGCGCCAGCCCGTGTTCAGCTTCGCCTCGCACTTCGGGCAGTAGCTCACCAGCGAAGATAAGGGTCGAGTTGAGACAACCGCACGTGTAGAGTCCATACAGCAGGTCTCCGATCCGATTCGCCGCTTCGAATGCTCGGCGCATCAAATCCCGGCATCCCCGCACGTGTTTCGTCCAAGGCTCGACGTAAAGCGAGAAGGAAAAATAAGTGGCCGCCTCGAAGCGTTTTAGCCCGCGCCGGTCCACCAGTTCGCAGCCGAGCTGGCCGAATCGAAATCCGGCACGGTAGTCGCCGAAACGCGACCCGGCCTTCCTCGCGAGGAGGACATAGCTGAAACAGGAGGCATCGCAATTCCCATGCTCGAGACTGAGACTCACCGCCTTGCAGATCGTCAGAGATTCCAAGTTCGTATCCGTAAACGAGGCCGGCGGGATCATCTTAGTCAAAACATTAACGGTCGCGAGAGGTGCCGCGTCCTCCATCAGCGGCAAATCGATGAGGTCCTCGATTGTCCTGCCCGCTAACAGGGACCAGATGCGCTCGTATTCGCGTCGCACCTCCTCCTCTTTCGGATGGGGCGACCATTCGATACCGACATGTCGGAGATAGTCGAGACCAACAGCAACCGCGCGGCCGGGCTGATCGAGGGTCGTACATACATCCACGTGCAAACATGCGATCGTGGCTCTTTCTGCCGTTGTCGTCGCACGATCTGACAGCATCGCCAGTCGCTCGTCTGCGATCGATACCTGCCCGGTCGAAAATTCACATTCCGCCCGTTCCAACTCTAGTGCGAAGATGAGCTCGCGTCGGCGTTCCCATCTATCCTCGGCCAACTGCGTCATCCCGACCGTGAGATAGGTGAGTGCCGAGGCGTAGGCGGTGGACCTCTTAGCGCGCTTGCCCGCGACCAGGTTGAACTCGGCGAGTTGGTCGCGCTCCTCTCGTTGGGTGATTAGCGCGGCGCCGCGGTTGAGGTGACCTACGATGTCGAAGACCGCCTCCTCTCGCTTTTCCGTTGGCGTCCGCGCCGCGAGCAGGCGGCCAATCCGCAGATGGGCCTCAGCGCGCAATGCTTCCGGGATTAGCGAGTAGGCTGCCTCCTGCACCCGGTCGTGCATAAATCTGTAAGAATCCTGCAGGTGCTCGACTAGCTCCTGACGGACCCCCGGCCAAAGTGCCGCATGCACCTGCGCCTCCGGGACCTCGAGGATAGTGGATAGCATCGCGATCGTGGCGACATTGCCGAGACAGGCGAGTTGCCGCAACGCCCGTTGCGTTTTGACCGGCAACCGGGCCACCTTGCTAACCAGAAGGTCCACCACGTTATCGGTATAACCCTTGGCGCGAATGCGATCGAGATCCCACGACCAGCACGCCGCATCATGATCGAGGCGGAGCAAGCCCTCTTCCGCGAGCGTGTAAAGAAACTGAACGACGAAGAACGGGTTGCCTGCGGTCTTCTCCTCCACCAGCTGCGCTAGCGGCGCGACATGGGCTGGATCGCAGCGAAGCGCATCCGCGATCAACTGCTTGAAGTCGTCGCAAGCGAGGGGTGCCAGGTGAATCTCTTGAACCGGCGCTCCGGCTTGGCGGATTGCGTCCAGCTTGTGCCTCAACGGATGTGTGGCATCGACCTCGTTGTCCCGATAAGCGCCAATCAGCATCAGGTGCTGCAGATCTGACCGGGTCAGCAGGTCCTCCAACAGATCGAGAGTCGCAGCATCAAGCCATTGCAGATCGTCGAGAAAGAGCGCCAGCGGATGTTCCTGCCGGGCAAAAACACCGATGAATCGGCGGAATACGAGTTGGAAACGGCCTTGCGCCTGCTGCGGCGGCAGTTCCGGAACCGGCGGTGGGTCACCGATGATGAGCTTCAGTTCGGGAATGAGGTCGGTCATGAGCCGTGCGTTTGGAACCAGAGCCTCTAGAAGCGCATCCCGCCAGATCGCCAGCTCGGCGTTGCTCTTGCCGAGAAGAGGCTGCACCAGGCTTTGGAAAGCCTGCACCAGGGTCGAGTAGGGAATGTCGCGCTTGTACTGATCGAACTTGCCCGAGGCGAATAGCCCGCGTGGAGGAACAAGAACCTTGTGCAGTTCATTGACGACAGAGGATTTTCCGATGCCGGAATAGCCGGAGACCAATACGAGTTCCGGTGCACCGCCTTTAACAATGCGATCGAAAGCTGTGAGTAAAGTTTCGACCTCTCGCGCCCTGCCGTATAGCTTCTCGGGGATCAACAGCCGGCCTGGGACATCGTGTGTCCCAAGCTGGAACGGTTCGATGCACCCTCTTGACTCCCATTCCTCGAAGCACTTTTCAAGATCCGCCGCAACGCCCAGAGCGGTCTGATAACGGTCCTCGGCGTTTTTGGCCAGGAGCTTCATAACGATGGCACACACTGGCTCGGGGACTGCAACGCGATCCGAAGGTAGTGTCGGCCGACGTGCAATGTGGCAGTGGACCCACTCCAGGGGGTCGGCAGCGCCAAACGGCAGCGCGCCCGTAAGCATCCGATACAAGGTGACGCCCAGGGAGTAAAAATCGCTGCGGGAATCAACCGAACGGTTCATGAAGCCGCTCTGCTCGGGCGCCATGTAGGCGAGCGTGCCGGAAATAGTCTCCGGCGGGGCGGGCACTTGACGCTCGCGTGGCAGCCGCGACGCGATTCCGAAGCCGGTAAGCCATACGCGGTCGGCATCGTCGACGAGCACATTTTCAGGCTTGATGTCCTTATGTATGAGTCCGTGCCGATGGACTTGTCCGAGTGCTGTCGTCAAGCCGATGGCAATACGCAGGACTCGGGTGAGATCGAGCGGCTGCCCGTGGCATCGCTCAAGAATCCGATCCAGTGGCTCACCGCCAGGATCTTTGAGCACGAGGATCGTCCGTCCATCGTGACGTGTGAGCACGAGAGGCCGCGCTGCCCAAGCGGGATCGAGTTCGGCGGCGAGTGAGTATTCGTGCTCCAACCGCCTGAGACTTTGAGGCGACGGTTGTTCCCTGGTTAGTGCCATGATCAAGATGGGCGATGGGTTGCCGTCCTGTCGGCCGCGGTAGAGGGTGAAGTCCGAGCCTTCCCGGAGGGGCACGAGTACGTGCTCAGAAGATTCTGCTCCGGAGAGTATCCCCGAGGTAGTCATGTTTGACTCCTGATCGCAGTCCTACCATCCTGGACTTCGGCCCGCATACCACACATAACGTGTTGGCGTTCGCCTTCGCGGAGGCGGTATATATCGCCAGAGGTGAACACGATCCACAGGCTTCCATCCCGAGTCGCCAGCAGATTCCGGATAGCTTTAGCCGGGAGATCTTCTCCGGCTCGCGGCTCAAAATGCGCAAACCGAACACCGTCGAAAGAAAATAAACCGGTCAACGTTCCGAGCCACAAATATCCGTCTTTGGTTTGCGTGATGGCTACGATATCAGCCGGAGCGCCGTCCTTTTCCGTCCATGCAGTATGTACGAACTGCGTGATGGCCTTCTGCGAGTCGAGCGCGAACGCAGCCGTGGCAAACAGCCACACGGCAAACAAACTAATGACCAGCCGAACGGAGCGCGATGCGCACCACTGACGTGTTCCAGAGATGTGAGGTGCAATCGCGGGTTCAAGCAATTGCAACTTCATGGCGAGCGCAGCAACCGGTCTCCCTCACACATCCCGCTGACAGGATGCGCTGACCAGTTCCTCCTTCTGCGTCTTAACAGGTATATCCCTAGGAGCTATATCAAAGGAATTGCAAAGTGGTAATGGCTGCTATGCGTTCAACGCAAGTTTCCGCGAAATAGCCAGGATCTTCGGCGTCGCCTACGATCTGAGGCTCTCCGCTGCTGTCCGCACGATCCCCCGTAGCCATTCGTGTCGAGGATCAGTATTGACACGCGGATGCCATACCATCAAAATGTGGAAACCCTGCAACTCCGATGGCGCACGAACAATGCGCAAATGAGGATTGCTCTTCACGATTGAGCGCATTCCGCTGGTCAGCGTAAGAACAAGCGAAGATGACTGCAGGCAATGTAACGCGACATTGAAGTACGACAGCCTTATTCGCGATTTTCGCTTCTTGCCGATTGCAGCCAATTGTTTATCAGGAATGTTTTGTACGTTCGTCAGCGTTGACACAACAAGATGCTCGGCGTCGAGGTACTGTTTCAGCGTTAAGCGCTCACCAAAGCTGCTGTCGCGAGCTACCGCGCAGATCCACTCTTCGCGATAGAGTCTCTCTGACTGTAGATGTGAGGGCAAAAGGCCGTCATCGATCTGAAAAGCCATATCCAGTTGTCCATGCTCCAGCATATCTGCGGTCCCAAGTTGCCATGACAAAGCGTCCAGGCAAATTACGAACTCTGGCTTCATACTGTTTCGTAGCACATGGGG
>JBEKEP010000230.1:0-4932 GCA_050013775.1 Occallatibacter sp.
GGATTATGCGCTGCTCGACGTCTACAAAGGCGGCAAGAAAGTGTTTCAGTTGGCGCCCGAGAAGCGCATCTACCTGGTGAGCGGACAACCACAAACAATGGTGGCGATTCATTCGACACCTGAATGGGATCTGTACGTGGTGTATGAGGGAGCGAATCCCGACACCGGCCAACCGATCATTAAAGCGTTTCTGAATCCGCTGGTGGGTTGGATCTGGTTTGGCCTGGCGGTGATTGTCGCTGGCACGTTCATCGCGCTTGTACCCAGTCTGACGCCGGCAACGGCCGCTCTCAGGATCCCGGCGACGCAGACGACGCCGATCGAGCCCGCACTGAAGGGAGGCGCCTGATGGGTGCTCCCGCACGATTTGCTTTCTGGATGAGAGCGGTGGAAGCCTCCGTACTGGCCGTGGCGATTTGCTTTTCGCTGGGCGCTACGGACGCTAGCGCGCGCTTCAATAATCTGGGCCACCGGCTGATGTGTACCTGCGGGTGCGCGCAACTTCTGGGCGAATGCAATCACGTGGGCTGCCCGGAATCGGGACACGAGTTGAAGGAACTAACCGCGGCCATTGCGTCGGGCTTAAGCGATCAACAGATTCTGGATGGATTTGCCGCGAAGTATGGCGCTACGGTGCTGGCTGCGCCGCCGACAAAGGGATTTGATTTGGTGGCGTGGATTGCTCCGTTTGCTGTGTTTGCCGCCGCGCTGATGGGAACGATTCTGCTCATCCGGCGCTGGGGCGGGCTGCGTGGAAAGAAGCCGGCGGTGGAAACGGGAGAACTGGTGGCGCTCGATACGGCAGAACAAGAGCGGATGGAACGGATTCGCCGGGAGACGGGCGAAGGGGGATTCTGAGCGATGACGGAAATCGACGGATTGATCGCGGGAGTGATGCTTCTGGTTGCTCTTTTTATCTACACTTTCTGGCCGGAGAATGTGTTCGCCAGTCAGAGAGAGAAGACGCGGCTGGACTATTTGCAGGAGCGCAAGGAGCAGCTTTACGAGAACCTGCGCGACCTGAACTTCGAGTATCGCGCCGGCAAATATCCTGAGGAGGATTTTGTCGCTCAGCGGGAGCTTCTTGAACACGAAACCGCACAATTGATGGCGGAGATCGACCAGATGCAGGGAGTAGGCGGCAGCCAATAGGGAGTAGAAATGCAGGTCCTTCGACTCGTCCCGGCACGCCGGGACTCGCTCAGGATGACATTGCAAAGAAGGATTGAAGGAACGAGACAAGGACATGAGATTGATACGAAATTTTACGAGTACTTTTGCATTGAGCTTTTTGTTTGCCGGCGCACTGGCGCAGGCCGCGACGGTGACCGGAACCGTGACCGACAAGACCACCGACAAGCCTGCGGCGGGCGATGCCGTGGTGCTGGTTGAGCCCATGTCGGGCATGAGCGAAGTGGGCCATGCGACCACGGACGCAAAAGGACACTATTCGTTCGACCTGCCGGGCAGCAATCCTTACCTGATTCGCGTGATGCACCAGGGGGCCGAGTATTTCGTTGCTGCGCCGCAGGGCGGCGGGACGGGCGATGTCTCGGTGTACGATGTGGCGGCCAAGGTGGACGGCGTGACGATTTCAGAGCGCGTCGTCGGAATCGAGAGCGACAACGGCCAGTTGCGCGTGGTGGAACGCTACGATGTGCACAACGAGAGCACGCCGCCGCGCACGCAGTGGAGCAAGCGCTCGTTTGAAGTGATTCTGCCGGAGGACGCAGTGCTGGGCGGAGTTTCGGCGCAGCGGCCTGGCGCACAGAGCCTGCCGACCAGCGTCACGCTCGACCCCGACGGAGCCAAAGGCCACTACTCCTTCAACTTTCCCATCCAGCCCGACGAGGGCGGCAAAGGCACGCTGTTCCAGATCCAGTACAACCTGCCATACAGCAGCGGCAAATACACATTTCATTCCCTGGTGACCCTGCCCGCGGACACGATGTGGGTGGTGTTGCCCAAGTCCATGACGTTTACGGGCACGGGCTTTGAACCTTCACCGCAGGATCCGACAGTGCAGACGCTCATGATGCGGAATGTCACGCCGGGCAAGGACGTCTCGTTCTCAATTTCGGGCACGGGGTCGTTCCCTCGCGAAGATCAGAATGCGCAAGGCGATAACGGCCCGGCAGGCGCGCCGCAAGCCGGCCAGCCGGGAGGCGGAATCGGCCAGCCCATCAATACGCCCGATCCGCTGTCGAAGTACAAGTGGTGGATTCTGGCCGGGCTGGCGTTACTGCTGGCAGCGATTGCGGCCTTCCTGCTGCGCAAGCCGGCGGGAGCCACGACGGGAGCAACTGGCGGAGCAGCGGCGGCGATTCCTGCGGCTCACGTCACGCCCACTACACCCGCGGCAAAGAATGCTGCGCTGCTGAACGCGCTCAAGGAAGAGCTGTTCGCGCTGGAGAGTGAACGGATCGCGGGCACACTGCCTCAAGACGAATACGCCGAGCAAAAGGCGGCGCTGGAGACGGTGCTGAAACGGGCGTTGAAGAAGGGCTAGGGGTCAGGGATCAGGGGTCAGGGATCAGGTGTCAGGGATCAGATGTGCATTGCGAACCGAACGGTTCGCGCAATCCGCGCGTAGGGCGCAGCGGCGCATCAAGCGCGAAACCTCGATCTGCAGCGGCGTTCGTCCCGCCTGAAACCTGACACCTGAACCCTGAAACCTCTCGTGTATCCTTCCTCAATGAAGACGCTGCTGCGTACCCTGCTTTATTTATCCCTCATCGTCTGGATCGGGGCAGAGATCTTTTTCCCTGTCGTTGCCGCCATCACGTTTAATACCCTACAGCCCGACACGCATCTGGCAGGCACTGTTGTAGGCCAGTTGCTGCGCATCCTGCACGGCATGGGGCTGGTGTCGGGAATTGTAGCCCTGGCAGTGTTGGCGCTGGCGCCGGCGTGGGGCATCTACAAGCCGCGTACGGTGCTGGCGCCCATGGTGCTGCTGGTTCTGATGATCGGCGGGACGGTCTACTCCCAGTACGGCATCATCCCCGCGATGGAGCGCGACCGCAAAGCCGCGGGCGGCGCGATCGACACCGCGGACATCACGAATCCCACAACGGTGCACTTCAACAAGCTCCACAACCGGAGCGTGTTTGTGGAGGAAACGATTTTGCTACTGGGGCTGGGGACGGTGGTAATGGTGGCTTGGGCGGAAACCACACGAGTTTGAGCCACTCCGTTGGGTGCGCGCGCTGATGGGGTCGTCCTCGGGGGAAGTAGTACAGTTTGAAATCACGCGACAGGATCGCGGCGCCCATTGTCCCGATCTCTGGAGGCAAGGATGAAAGCATCCGTCTTTTATCGAATTGCTGCGGTTCTTCTGCTGCTGTTTGCCGCCGGACATACATTTGGGTTTCGCCAGAATAATCCGGAGTGGGGAGCGGACGCGGTTCTTGGGCTTATGCGCTCCGTCCACTTTGACGCGCAAGGGTTTACTCGGACTTATTGGGACTTCTTCAGCGCGTTCGGGCTTTTTTTCTCCGTATTTCTTCTGTTCTCGGCGATATTAGCGTGGCTGCTTGGCGGACTTCCAGCAGAGACTCTGGCTCGCGTGAGAAGCATCGCGTGGGCGTTCGCCATTTGCTTTGCAGCAATCACTGCTTTGAGCTGGATATACGCCTTCACCACTCCCATCGTCTTCTCAGCCCTGATTACAGTGTGTTTGATTGCGGCAGCATGGCTTTCAGCGAACCAGGTTCCCGTGCCACCGCTACGCAAGTAAGGTGAGAGGAATCAAACTGACCTGTTACCTCCCAAAGGCGAGCGAGAGCGCTTCCTGTATCATCGAAGAGGCCCGAACGACTGTTGACTATTTTGCATTGGCCACGATGGAACGACGATGAAAACCGGAATTATCGGCCTGCCGCAGGTGGGCAAGACTTCTCTTTTTAAGATTCTGACCAAAGCCAAGATTGAGGATCACGGATTCTCGCGCGAGGCGCATATTGGCGTGGCGCGCGTGCCCGATGCTCGGTTGGACAAACTCTCGGCTCTGTATTCGCCGAAGAAAACCACCTACGCCTCAGTGGAATTCGTCGATGTGGCAGCTGTCGGGCAGGAGGCGCTGAAAGAAACCGCGTTCCTGACCAATTTGCGCAACGTGGACGCGCTGATTCATGTGCTACGCGCTTTTGAGAACGATGCGGTTCCGCAGGAAGGGCCGATCGATCCGCTGCGCGACGTCAAGAGTGTCGAATTCGACCTGATGGTGAGTGATCTGACGCAGGTGGAAAAGCGGTTGGAGCGCGTTGAGAAAGACATGAAGAAGGGGCGCACCGGCGAGTTGGAGCGCGAGCAGGCGCTTCTGCTGCGGTCGAAAGAATCGCTGGAGAAGGAGATTCCGCTGCGCGAGCTGGAGATGACGGCGGACGAAAAGAAACTCATTCGCGGCTTCATGTTTTTGTCACAAAAGCCTATTTTGTATGTACTTAACGTGAATGAAAGCACCACGCTGGGCACTGATCTTGAGGCCGCTGTAAGCCTCTACAAGCTTGATGAGTTGGCGCATCGGCCGAACGCGGGCGCGACTGCGATCTGCGGCAAAGTGGAGGCGGAGCTGGCGGAGATGGATGACGCCGAGGCCGCGGATTTTCTGGACAGCTACGGGCTGCACGAGAGCGGCCTGGTGCGGTTGATTCGCAAAAGCTACGAGTTGCAGGGACTGATCAGCTTCTTCACGGCGGGCGAGGACGAATGCCGGGCATGGACGGTGCCGACAGGCTCGAAAGCGCCGCAGGCCGCGGGGGCGATTCACTCAGATCTGGAACACCATTTCATCCGCGCCGAGACCATTCGCTGGGACAATCTGCTCGAAGCCGGGTCCGAGGCAGCAGCGCGGGCAAAGGGTACACTGCGTCTGGAAGGCAAGGAATACATCGTGCAGGACGGAGATGTGGTGCACATCCGGCATAGCGG
>JBEKEP010000231.1:0-4881 GCA_050013775.1 Occallatibacter sp.
TGACGGGCAAGGCGCAGCAAGTCCGCCGCATTCTCGCCGAGGAGTTCCTCCGCGCCTTTTCTGAAATCGACGCGATCGTAACGCCCACCTCGCCCGTCCCGGCATTCAAAATTGGCGAGAAGACCGGCGATCCGCTGGCCATGTATCTCGCCGACATCTACACCGTCACCGCCAGCCTCGCCGGTATCTGCGGCGTCAGCGTACCCTGCGGCGCAACGAATGCCGGCCTTCCCGTCGGCATGCAGATTCTTGCCCGCCACTTTGGCGAAAGCACGGCATTCCGCGTGGCGCGCGCGGTAGAAGCCGCGGGAATCTGATTTTGCGCTAGAATCATCGCGCAGCATTTTTCCACTTCGGTCCGTCGCCGGCGTGGAAGCGGTATTTTTCCCAAGAGCGTGTTTCCAGGAATCCGTGCTGAATCGTCCCTGACGAAGAACGGGGCGCGAAACGGATTCGTAAGTCGTCAGGAGAATCGCCGTCATGCACGCTCGACGGAAATTTGTTTTTATCGCCCTCCTTTTCGCAATGTTCTTTGCGATCGCTTCAGCAGCCAGCGCCGCACCACACAAGCACACCGTTTCTCTCGGCGCAGTCAGAAAAGTGCCGTATTCCAAAGCCGGCGATCCATCCGGCGCGGCCGCCGGCGAAGACGCGCTCAAGATTCGCGCCCTGCTCGTCGATGGCATCCTGAAGGAATGGACCACCGGCGACGCGCACGATGTGACCGACCGCAGCTTTGTGGTGCGGCGCGTCATCCGCCTCAACGACGCATTGCCTTCCGAGCAGCTCGTCCAAAAGTCCGCCCGGGCGGCTAGCCCCTGGGTATGGCAGCGCGGGCCGTGGCTGCTGGTAGATCGCGTGACCGGCCGCGTGACTGCACTGCACTTGCCCGACTACGATCCCGGAGTGAGCCAGGTGAGCTGGTTCCGCGACTACGCGGCTTATTGCGGCGTGACGGCAACTGGCAAGAGTCTCTATGCGGTGGTGGCGCAGTTGGCCGTGCGCAAGCCGGTGCTGGCCAGGAAGCTCGCGGCCTTCGATCCGGGAAATCAGTCGGGCCAGACGGCGTGCGCTCCGCCCGATTGGCAGCGCGAGCCGTTGCGCATCAGCTTTCATCCCACGGGCAAGGACGCCGTCAGCTATGAGGTTGTCCCGGGATCGGCCGTGATGGTGGAAGATTCAGGCGATGATGAGGAAACCCCGGAACCCGCTGCGAAATAGCGCGTCGGCAGGTCAGCAGGTCAGCGAGTTAGCTTGCGACCTGAGCGCACGGATGTGGCGCGCCGCCCCATCGCTTCGCGCCTTTTGCGCTTGGGTGAAAGGCGGACGGCGACTGGCTCTGCCCCCGTTGCGCTCATCACCAACTGCGTTGATGGTGGCCGGAAGCGCCGAACGATTGGGTCCGGCTGGAATATTGGCGCCGCTCTTCCTTCCACCAGTTCCAAAGCGCCCACGCCATAAACCAGAGTGCGATTCCCACAGGAATCAGCCAGAGTATGCCAACATCGAATTCCATTTTCACGGCGACAATCCTTCATTCCGCTTCCCTCGCGCCGCGTACCACAAACAGCTCCCGCGCTTCGGGAAGCGCGATGGCTCCAGTGGACGCCCATTTCTGTAAAGGGGGAGTAGGGGACTCGTAAGGGACCTGTAAAGGACACAATTCCGGGTCGGCCGGCCAAGGCTGATGTACCGCCCCTCCTTGACACCGAACCGGCCGCACATTTCTTATCGTTCTAGGCTTTCTTTTTGGCAACCGGGGCGGGACGAGCCTGGCGGGAACCGCTTTCTCATCCCTCCGGTGCTGGATGGGGAGCTGTGTCGAACAGGAAGTAGGCGGTAGTCGGGTTGCGCGGTGCGTGCAGGCGTGAACTTCAGGTCCTGCATGGTGTGGCCAAACCCCTCCACCCATAGCCTGGGGCGTTTAGAGGCCGAGGCTTGGGAACCTTTCCCGGAGACAAATCTATTGGTCAGGCCCCGGCCGTATTGGCCGGGCGCGCCTGTGCCCAAAGCCGGCCAGCGCCGGCTGCGGAGCAAGTAAAGGACGCAGGTAAAGCATGAACCTTGTGGCAACTTTGGCATTGTGGGCGGCTGCGCCGGCCCCGGGAGCGGGCGGCGGGCTGGGGATGCTGCTCCCCGTTTTGCTGTTTATTCCGCTGCTCTATCTGCTCATGATTCGTCCGCAACAGAAGCGGCAAAAGCAGTGGCAGCAAATGCTGTCGGGCATCAAGGCCGGCGACCGGGTGACCACCGCTGGCGGCATTCGCGGCGTCATCCTTTCCATCAAGGACGATTCGATCATTCTTCGCGTCGCGCCCGACAACCTGAAATTGGAAATAGCCAAGAGCGCAATCGCCTCGGTCACCACACAGGACGAGCCTTCGGCCTCCTGACAAGAGAAACGAAACCATGAAGAAAAATCTCAAGAACAAAATTGCCCTGATCTTTGCCGTACTGCTGATCTGCCTCTATGGAATCTTCGGGATTCCGTCGGGAGTCAGTGGAAAGGCTTTGCTGACCGCCATCTCCAGTCGCATTCATCTGGGCCTCGATTTGCAAGGCGGAGCCCACCTGATCCTGCAGGTTCAGTCACTGGAAGCGGTGAATGCCGAGACCGACAACTCGGTGCAGGAGATCCAACAGGACCTGAAGAAGGCCAACCTGAGCTTCTCCCAGGTGATCAAGCCTTCGCCTCTGGTTGAGGATCCGGCCACCCACCAGGAAACAGGCAAGCCTGAGGTGATCCGCATCGACGGGACCTCGCAGGCGCAGTCCGACGCCATCAACTCACTGCTCTCCGCTAACAAGTACGCCAACGAATACGATCTCACCGGCGGCAACGACACTCCATTCGTTCTGACCATGAAGCCGATTTTCGAGGCAGATCTTAAAAAGAGAACGGACGAAGAGGCGATCGAAACCATTCGCGACCGCGTAGACGCATTGGGCGTCAGCGAACCGCTGATTCAGGAGTACGGCCTGGGCGCAGATCAGATTCTTGTTGAGCTGCCCGGTGTCAGCGATCTGGATCAGGTCAAGACCATCATCAAGTCCACGGCTCGCCTTGAGATTCATGCCGTGGATGGCGGTCCGTTTCCCAGCGCAGACGCGGCCCTGCAAAGTGTAAATGGAGCGCTGCCTCCCAATGACGAGATTCTGCCCTTCTCGGGCGATCTGGCCACCTCGAACGGTCCCGAGTATTACTTGATTGACCGCACCTCCATCGTGGCCGGCAGCGACTTTCGCTCTGCCCAGCCGGGCGTGAACTCAAATACCGGACAGAGAATGGTGACCTTTACCCTCACCGACGAAGCCGGCGACAAGTTCTGGGGCTATACCAGCGCCAATATTGGCAAGTACATGGCTGTGATCATGGGCGGCTCGGTGCGTAGCGTGGCCGTCATCAAGGGCGCCATCCGCGATCAGGGTCAGATCGAGGGCTCCTTCTCGCAGAACGAAGTGATGGAACTCTCCAAGCTGTTGCGCACGGGCGCGCTCCCGGCCTCGCTGAATTACATTTCGGCCAGCACCGTGGGCGCAACGCTCGGCGCCGACTCCATCCGCGAGGGCGTTACCGCCGCGATCGTCGGCGTTGTTCTGGTCATGGCCTTCATGCTCATCTACTACAAGGGATCAGGCATCAACGCTGATTTGGCGTTGCTCTTCAACCTGGTCATCCTTCTGGGCATCATGGGTCTTTCTGCCGCGATTTCGGGTGCTTCCGGCGGCGGGGGCCTGGTGCTCACGCTCACTCTGCCGGGCATCGCCGGAGTGATTCTGACCATTGGTATGGGCGTGGATTCGAATGTGCTGATCTTCGAGCGCATTCGCGAAGAGATTCGCGCCGGCAAGGCGGCTTCGGCAGCGGTCGATCAGGGCTTTGCTCACGCCTGGGTGACCATCGTCGATACGCACGTTACGACCATCGTTTCAGCGGCCATCCTGTTCCTGTTCGGAACCGGACCCGTGAAAGGTTTTGCCACCACGCTCACCGTTGGTCTTGCGGCCAATCTTTTCACCGCCGTGTTTGTCTCGCGCGTGATTTTTGAAGCGCACTTGAACAAGCTGAAGCCCGGCGAGATGGTGTCGATTTAGCCAGGAACCAGGGACTGAATGCGGCCGGCTGCAAGCTGGCGGCTACGGGCCCAAAGAAGAGAAGGGAAGAAAAGCAGTGGAATTCTTTCGCGGCGTAAATGTGAACTGGCTGGGATATAAGTGGTACTTCCTCGCCTTTTCCATGATTTTTAGCGTGGCCGGCATTGCCAAAATGAGCTGGAACATGTCGCACATCGGCAGTCCAGTGCCGTTGGGCGTGGACTTTCGTGGCGGCACGCAGGTGGATGTGCAGTTCTCGCATACCCCCGACATCGGGGCGATTCGTCAGGCAATTGACGCGGCGGGCGTGAAGGACGCGACGGTTGTGCCCTTTGGCCCCGCGGCGAACAACGAAGTGCTGATCAGCCTGCCGGAAGAAACCAATGAGGCAGCGCTCGATACGGGCCGCCAGCAGGTGGAGTCGGCGCTGCAGAAAAACTACAGCAACTACTTCAACCCCTCCACCGGTGTAAAGGTCGATGTGGTCGGCCCCACCGTGGGTCACCAGTTGGAGAAGCAGGCAACACTGGCCACGCTCTACTCGATGCTCGGCATGCTCATCTATCTCTGGTTCCGTTTCCAACTGATCTATGGCGTGGCTGCGGTGGTGGCCTGCTTCCACGACACGCTGATTACCGTGGGCGCCTTCGCGCTTTTTAACCGCGAGATCAGCCTTACAGTGATCGCCGCCATTCTCACCCTGGTCGGTTACTCGATGAACGACACCATCGTGGTCTTCGACCGCATCCGCGAGAATCTGCGCCTGAGCCGTCGCGAGCCGCTTCC
>JBEKEP010000232.1:0-4873 GCA_050013775.1 Occallatibacter sp.
GAGCTTCCGCTGCTGCGCGAGCCGCCGCTGTATCCGCCGCCTGAGCTTCCGCCACTGCGAGAGCCACCACCCGAGTTTCCGCTGGAGCTGCCACCGCGCGCGCTGCCACCACCGCCTCCGGAATACCCACCCGAGCTTCCGGTGGAAGAACGCGTGCTGTAGTTGCCGTGCGCATTCACGCCTTCCACGCGCGCCTGCAAATCGCCGTGCACTCCGTTAAACGGCGTCGTCTGGGTCGTCATCTTGTTGCCCTGCATCACTTGCCGCGTCAGCAGGAAACTCTGCGATTTGCGATCGAATGCGAGCGTCGGTCCCGCGCCCTTGCCCGCCACTTGCGGCTGATTCACCCGGCGCAACTCCACGCGCGGTTCGTCGGCCTTCGCCAGAACCGCGAAGTGCGGCTTCGCGAACTCCTTCGGAACGGTGTCGAGAACTTTGACCTCTCGCTTCGGATCGAGAATGACGCGCTGCACCGTCTGGCCCTTGTCGCCGATCACAAACACACCGTGCCGCAGGTTGAGCGGGGGCTTGCCCAGCACGTCGTGCGGATGAAGCGGAACAAATGCGGTGTTTTTCCCCGCCTTGACCCAGCGAACGGGAGGATGATGGTGCCGATGGCGACCCGCCACCCACGCATAACGGTTTCCGCGGTGAATCCAGAACCCCGCGTGGCACACGGCCCAGTCGTAGGGATAACCGAACCCGAAGTAGTCTCCCTGCCATGCATCCGGCTCGCTCCAGAGCACCTGTTCCTCGCCCGTGAGGCGGTCGCGCTCGATCATCCTACGAATCGCGTTGGGAGCGCAGGGAAAGAAATCCAGACGCTCAAACCGGTACGTGGGATCGGCCGCCGGCTCCGCCGGCGTGGCGTTTGCTTGCGTGGGCTGCGCACCGCCGTCCGGTTCTGGTTGCTCAGTATCCTTAGCCTCGTTGGGTTCCCAGCAAACGCCATACGGCGGGCAATCATAGAAGGTGCCCTGGTTCGCCATATCCTCCAGGCCGGGAATCGGCTCTGTCAGTCCTGAAGCTTTCATCATGGCCGCTTCGGCCTGTGCACGCTTGGTCACGCGCGCGTCCACCCAAGCATCCCATGCGGCCATCGGGTCCGGTGTTTTGACGGCGGCCAGAGACACACTCCCGTTGCCACGGTCCACCATCGTCTGGCCCTTCTTGTAATCCACCACGTGCGGCGGCTGCCCCGGCACGCGGACGCTTATATCTGCCTGGAAGGTGATATCGGTGGCGTCCATGAAACTGGAAACCCGCACATAAAGGTCATTCGGATACCGTGCTGAGACCGAGCTCGATGGAGTCTGCATGGAGAAAAACTCATTCGCAGCCATCGGCTGCACATGCAGCGTCGCCGTGCCCGACAGGAGCGCGAGGCTGGTATAGGGAACTCCGCCAGTGGTGTGAATATCGTTGAAAGCGAGCGCGGAATTCTCCGCGAGATATACAGTGGATGCGTCTTCGAACTCAATCTCTGCGCGTCCCTCGCCCGTCACCAAATTGAAACCGGTGGCAAGCGGCAATCCGGCCACGGCTTTTTCCCATCCGGAATCGCTCGCCTTCTCGCTCTCCTTCCCGCGCATCACGCGCACATCGCCTTCGAGCGAGCGAATGCGCACAATCTGCGGATAGGTTGCCGGTGAAGGCGGCTTGGTATCGAAGGTAACGGAAGGAGTTGTGGATTTTTCCTGGGCCGCAGCATGACTCGAGAAAATCGGCGCGAGAGAACCGCAAAGAAGGAAAACAATCAGACGCCTGAAGCAAATCGTGCTCATAACCAAGCCCCCCGCTCGGCCACTACTTCGGCTAAACAATTGGATGCCTATGAGTCTAGGGGTGGTTGTCTCCGTTGTCGAAAGAACGCAGAGTCTGCTCTTGCTCATCGCGACGCTTCGTGTGAGCAGGATCACGTTCGATGCGGGGTCGATGGCCTTTCACGGGCTGTTAGGCCCGTTTCGCCCGTCAATCCGCGGCTTCGACCGTCTCGAATTCCAGTGCGTTGGCTTCGCGCCAGGCGGTGATCTCCGCGTGAGTCTCGTCGGCGGCCGTACGCCGGTCAGAATAGATCTGCGGCTCGAAGAAGCGAAGTTGCGCCGAGAAGCCCACCACGCCCAGCACCTTCCACAGGTGCGTCACGAATTGCTCGTCGCCGTACCAGCAAAGCTCGCGCTCTTCCACGCCGCCCTCGATCACGTAGCGCAGCGCCGCCGCGGTAATGGGCGCGCCTGCCGTCGTTGCCGGATCGATAAGCCGCGAGTGGAAGCGCAGCACCTCAGCTCCATCCGTGCTCGTGCCCTCAGGAAACAGCAGCACTGGCACGGGAAGACGCAGCCGCTCTGAAATCTGCTCGGCGACCGACATGGCGCTCGCCAGGCTCGACCGATCGACAAAAATCGTCCCGCCGGTGCGCGCGGCCTTGCCGAAAAACGGCCAGCGATCGATCTCCGTCTTGGCCACAAAAAAGCACGGCATAGCCGCGCTGATGATCAGGATGTCGAGGTAGCTGAGATGGTTCGAAACCACCAGCCCGCAGGCCGGCGGCTGCCCTTCCACTTGATACGTGATACCCAGGCATTTCAGAATCATGCGCGCCGCTTGCTGCAGCCACACGGCACGCTGCTCCAGCGTGAGAGGACCGCGTATGCGTTTCACCCAGTAACGCGCCACGCACAGCGCCAGAGCGAAGGCCAGCGCCACAGCGCGCCGGACCCGCCGCAGCATCATGAAGTCAGCGGAGCGAGGAAGCGGTTGCGCGCGGCAGCCGAAAGCAACTTGAGATCGAGAAGCGTCAGAAAATCGATCGTGCGGAACTCGCGGTCCCAGGCCGGCGGCGCGGCAATGCGAGCGCCAATGGCGAGATAGGTCTTGAGCAGCTTGGGAACTTTGCCCTGCATGGGATGAGTCGCGGGTAAACCTGATCGATCGCTCTGGCAGGGCAACGACTGTGCGTCAGCAACCTGCAGCTCCGGGGGACACGCATAGCTCGCGGTTGGCGTCGTCTCAAACTCCCTGGGAACCCTGAAATTCTCAAGCTGGCGATACATCTGCCAACCCTCCGCCGGGTTATTGGAGTTCAAAGAAGAGCAACCGAGCAAATAACGAAGCCCCATTTCGGTAGCATACTGCGCGATGCCCCGCCACAACAACATCAGCACTTCAGGTGTGCGGTGTTCGCGATCGATTGAGGCCCTGCCCAGCTCTAAAATTCCCGGCCGCAGCGGCTCGTACGGCGCGAGGCAGAACTCCTGCTCGGAGTAGTAGCCCAAACGCTGCGCCGCCGTTTCGCCAGACTGCATGCGATAGGTTCCCACCACGCGCCGGTCGGTTTTGTCTTCCACCAGCAGGTGCTCGCACACTGTATCGAAACGATCCACATCGAGGCCGGTATGGTAAGAGCTTTCCAACCCTTCGCCCAGCTCGATGTTGAAGACTTTGAAGCGCAGCCGGCACGCAGCTTCGCGATCTTCCGCGTTCGCGGCCAGACGCAAACGGTATCGTCCCACGTCGGCATGAATGCGCGAAGCAGGCTCCGCCATCGGCGGCGCAACCGCATCGGCAGCAAATGCAACATCTGTGATGGCAGTCGAACTGAGGTCAAGTTGCAGCGGATCGGAGTGCGGAGTGTGCGCAATCACGGCATCAGTATGCCGCCGTGTTATGAAAGAAAGGTCAACCGCAAAAGAAAACTGCGCAAATCTCCGCTCCGCGCTGTAACGCAGCCGCAACAATGCTGCAATTTGCGCAACCCGAGCTCACTCCTTGAAACCAGAACAAACGTGCGCGGCCTCACGGCTTGCGATAAGACCGGTCGAGCAAGAAGTGTCAGGGCACGACTTCTAGCCTGCCCTGAGCGAAGCCGAAGGGTGCCGTAGATGCGCCAAACAGACCGGGGCTTCAGCCCCCGAGGGCATCTCGGAATTTTCACAAGGATCATTCAAGTAGCCGCCGCAGGGGTTGTGGGAAAGTGGAAAGCGCTCTTCAGCTTTCCAGCTTTTCCATAACCCGTTTCAAGGAACGCCCGAAACTTCACCCCTCGCGCGCAGCTAAAGCAAAACAAACGGCCGGAACCCGAACCACCTGCACTGGCAGTTCCGTCCCGGCCGTTCGAAGAGGAATTTCGCTGACTGGCTGTCCTTTTACCGCCGCCCGTAACCCCCGCCGCCGCGCATGGCCGTCATGGGACGGCCTCCGACTCCGGCGCGCATCGTGCCCACACCCGGCCTGCCGGCATAACCGTATCCGTACGTCCGCACGCCCGGCGCATAGCCTCGATAACCATACGGGCTCACTACCGGGCGACCCGCATACCCTCGGTAGCCGTACGCGTACGCTCCCGGCCGCACGCCTACTGCGAATCCGCTGTAACCGTAGCCATAGCCGTAAGCCGCCACCGGAGGCTGTGCGTAATACGGCGCCACAACCGGCGGTGCGTAGTATTGTGCTGCAACCGGCGGACCGTAGGCCATCGGCGGCGGAGCCATCGACTGGTCAGGCTGCGCATAGGGCTGCGCATAGGATTGATCGGGACCTTGATCCGGCTCCTGCGTCGGCGAAGGCAGTGCTGGCGCGTAGGCATCCGGCGGGCGCTGCGACAGCCCGTAGGGATCGCGCTGCGGTTCGGGAGTTACGGGAACCTGGATGTCTTCCATGACCCGCAGCGTGAGCGCCGTTTCTGCCTTGAGCGTCGGCCTCGGGCCCCGCCGCGGCAGGTTGATCAGGTCGATCGGCCACAGTACCGGAATCATCCACAGGACGGTATCGCGGACGGCATGTCCCTTGCCCAGAATGCGCCCTTGCGAGTCGATCTTGTAGCCCTTGACGTCAACAACCTTCGCATCGAGGGGAATCACCTGGTCGCCCACGT
>JBEKEP010000233.1:0-4702 GCA_050013775.1 Occallatibacter sp.
CCCGTATCCCTCCTCCGCGCAAATCGACCCTACAGGTCCGCAGCACGGATACTTTCGCGTGGTGCGCGGCGGTGGCCTCGACTTCCGCAAATCGAAACCCGGCGAGATGCTCCCCGCAACCGCACCCTACTTCATGCGCTCCTCCAATCGCGCCAGCATCGCGCCGAGCTACGCGTCGAAGGAAGGCAACATCGGATTCCGCGTGGTCCAGGCGCCGAGCCCAGCTCCGCATCCATCACCCGCCGCACAGTTTTTTTTCTTCACCGATGTGAAGCAAACGCCGGCTGAACTTGCCAAAGGCCCCGATCCCGCAAAGCCCTTCTACCATCTGCACGAACTGTTCCCGAATCTCAATGGAAAATCCATGCCGGATATCGGTTGGCGCGCCGGTCTCGCGCCCGGTCTCGGCATCAACTATCACAACTCCGCCGTGCAGGTGCTTGCGAACGGCGACGTCGTCGCTGCGTACTACAACACGCCCCGCAATGAAGACGATCCCGACCAGACGGTGATGGTGATGCGCCGCCGCGCCGGCGCTGAGGAATGGGACATGCCGGAGCCGTGGCCCGACTTTGCCGATGCCGCCTGCGCTGCGCCAGTCTTCTGGAACGATCACGGGCATCTGTGGCTCTTTTTCGGTTTTCCCCGCTTAATCGGCGCGCCGCCCTTCGCCTTCACCACCTCTGAGGACAACGGCGCGACGTGGGCTCCGATCGAATTTCCTCACTTCACCGCGCCCATCGGCCGCTACGTCTCGCAACCCATCAACTCCATCGTGCGCGCAAAGAATGGAACCATCTACATTCCCACCGACTCCACGGGACGCGATGCCGACGGCAACGGCTCCATCTCCGCGGTCTGGGCCACGCGCGATAACGGCCGAACCTGGTACGACACGGGTGGACGCACCGCCGGCCGTCATACCACGATCGTGATGGCCGCCAACGGCGAAACGATCCTTGGCTTTGGCGGAAAGAACTCCAACATCGACGGCCGCATGCCGCTCGCCACCAGTTCCGACGGCGGCAAAACCTGGGTAAAATCGAAGACCATTTTCGACCCGCTCGACAGCGGCGAGCGACCCAGCGTGATTCGTCTCGCCTCGGGCCGTCTCTTCTTCGTCGCCGACTTCAATCCTCACAACGAAAAACATTTGCACAACGACGGCGCATACGTCGCGCTCTCTGACGATGACGGCAGGACCTGGAAACAGAAGCGCCTGCCCGCCGACATTCTTACCGTCGGTTACGTGACGGCCACGCAGGGCCCCGACGGCGTGATTCACATCGTCACGTCAAAAAACACTGTGAACTACGAGATCGAATTGAACGAAGCGTGGATTCTCGCGCCGGACGCCGTACAGTCGCCAGAACCGAACGCAATCGGCCCGATCACGAAGCACTCCGAAAAGTGGCCCAACGGAAAGCTCAAAGCCGAATGGGGCACGGCGCGGGCGAGCGACGGCCGCATTCTGCTCGAAGGGCCGCAGACGTTTTACTTCGAAGACGGCATGCGGCAATGGACTACGAATTTCCATCTCGGCCAGAAAATCGGTGTCGAAATCTTCTATCGCGCCGATGGTTCAAAAGAGTGGGAAAGGACTTACAGTTCGGACGATGCGTGGACATGGCAGATCTTCGATGTTGCGGGAAAACAAACTGCCGAATCCCACTGGCGCGGCAAGACGCTCCTTGACGCCACGTTCGCGGAGGTAAAATGAGCGCGACGCTCAAGTTGTTTCGCTTTGCCGCTGCAATGATGTTGCTGGCAATTTGCACCGGAGTCATGTCCGCAAAGGCGCCGAATCACGCCAACGTTGCAAATCCGCAAGCGGCCAGCACTGCGAGTGGCGCATGGCTCTTCATCTATTTCAAAGAACCCGGTAATCAGGGCATTTATTTTGCGCTCAGCCGCGATGGCTACCATTACACGCCGCTCAACGACGGCCAGTCGTGGGTCGCGCCCGCGCAGGCAGGGGAACTCATGCGTGATGTTTTTCTCACGCGCGGCCTCGATGGACTCTTTCACATGGTGTGGACCTGGAACTGGCGCGGCACCTCGCTCGGTTACGCCTCATCGCCTGATCTGCTCTCATGGTCCGCCCAGAAAAACATTCCCATCATGGCGGATTTTCCCGCGACCAATAACGTGTGGGCGCCAGAAACCTACTGGGACGCGACAAAGAAACAATGGCTCCTCATCTGGTCGAGCGCCATGAAAGACTCGCAAGACGGCAATCGCATCTGGTTTTCGCTCACGTCGGATTTTGAGACCTTCTCGAAGCCGGCGATCTTTTTCGATCCCGGCTACGTCACCATCGACGCGACGATTTTTCACGGCGCGACCGGCCTCTACCGGCTCATCTTCAAGGAGCAGACATACGATCCCCTCACCTTTCAGGAGCGCGTCGCAACGGGGCCTACGCTTGAAGGACCGTGGAGCAACATCTCCGGCCCCATCAACGAAAGCTGGTCGGAAGGACCGTCTGCGATTCAGGTCGGCAAACAGTACATTGTCTTCTACGACCACTATCGCGCACCGCGCGCCCGCTACGAAGCTGTAGCCACCACCGACTGGAAACATTGGCAAGACATCACCGCGCAAACGTCGCTGCCTCCGTATTCGAAGCACGGAAGCTTTCTGCACATAACGGATGAAGAAGCGACTCGACTACTTGCGCGTCATGATGCGCCCGCGAGTGCGCCGCCGCCTTCATCTCAAGAGCCGCAAAAGCAGTAGTCACTGCGCAGATTGCTTCAATCAGGCTGAAAGCTGACAGCTGAGTGCTGTCTCTACTCAAATAGCCAATCCAGATTCGGCAGACCGGCCCCATTGCCCGACTGCGCGAAGTTCATACGCGGAGCCACATGATCATCGGCAGGAATGAAGCCGAGGATCACATATTGTCCCTTTCCCAGGTCGAGATCGTTCGCGCCCGCCGGTAAAGGCTTGGCCCACACCGCCATGGCCGGAACCTTCGGCGCCGCAATCGCATTCAGCAGCACCAGGTTCCACTGCTCGGTTTCAGGATCGAGCACCGAGTTTTTCTTCGATGCATTGCCCACAAGCCCAACCAGGATCTGCGCCGGCTCCGCGAGATCGAAGTGCAGCGTTCCACCTTCGCTGGGTGCGATGCGGATTCCCTTCATGCCGTTAAGTTCCGGCGCCAGATCGCCGATTGCCGCATTCGTGCCGACAAACAGATTCGCGCCCTTCTCCACCGTGAATGTCTCGCCCGCGCCGGGCTTGAGCGTGAATGCGATCTGCGGCAGCGGCTCAACTGGCTTGTTCTCGTCGATCTTCGCGCCGGAGTTCAACTGCGCCAACCGCTTGCGGAACGTAGCCAGCTCTTTCTCATACATCGGCAGGCACTGCTGCCAGTTTGGGAACTGATTCATACCGCCGCGGAACGGAATCTGGCGCTGCGTCGTTTCCATACTCGTTGCGGTTCGATACGCCGGGCCCGCAATCGCAGTCAGCTCCCGGAAATGGTCCACGCTTTCAGCCAGCAAGGTTTCAGCCTGCCGTAAGTGCGCCGCATCGTGATCGTATCCGTAAAGCAGCACCTGCTCCGCGGCTTTCGTCTTCGCGTTATAGAACTCCATCAGCAACTCAATCGCGTGCATGTCGTTCACGATGCGTCCGTACTCAGCCTTATTCTGCGTTACAAAAGGCTCTGCCGCTCTGGCGGCATCGAATGCCTTCCGCGACGCGTCCACGGTTTCATCGCTGACGCTGAGCGGCGTCTCGCCATGGTGTGGTTCGTTCTTTACCTCTTCGGCTACATAATCATCCAGCCGCTCACCCGGCGGCGCGTCGCCCGTCCACAGCGGCACTGCCGGGTTGAAGCGAGCAGGATCGATCAGTTGTGGCATGGTCAAGCCCAGCGTGAGCGCCTCGCGGTTTCCTTCCGTGATGCCGATGCGCGGCAACAGCTTGGGTTGGCACGGCCCTGCAAGCGTATAAGCCGCAAGGATTTTTTCGCCGGCCTCGGCTGAGCCGAATCTCTCAGCGAAACGCGAAACCCAGTACGCATGTTCTTTTTCAGGATCGCGATTCGGATTCCACGCGTAGCGTCCCCACGCCTCAAACCAAATCCAGTCGCGATCGGTTTGCAGCAACATCGGTTGCGTGCTGTCACCCGCGTACGGCCAATCCCAATAGCGCAACGGATACACGTGCAAACCTTCGATGCCGATACGCTGAAAATTCGCCTCTGTCTGACGAATAAAATCAGGGTCGCCCCAGCGAAACGGCTCAAGATTCGAGAGCAGATGCACGTTCGCGGTGGTTACATTCGAGGCTTCGACGAGCATTTTAAATTCGTCGAGCACCGGCCCGCGCACGTTGGTCCACGTGAGCGATTCGCCATTCCACTTGAACATGGTGTCGATGTTCGAATAGAGCGGCGTGGCCGCCCGCATCACCGCGCTGATGTCAGTGGCGTGCGCGCGCACCACGATGGGAGGCTGCTCGGTGATGCCCAGTTCCTTCAAGCCGTCCTGCACGCCGGGAATAATCGTCTGCGTAAGCCACTCCGCGCCATAGCGCGGGCTAAGCGCCTCGCCCAGCGTCATCATCAGGCCCGCGTGCGGATACTCGCGCACAAATTCCGAAATCACATAGCGCGTATAAGCGCTGGCCTCGGCGTTCGGCGCCGACAAATGATACGGAAGATGATGCGCGCGGGCAAAAGTATGCG
>JBEKEP010000234.1:0-4643 GCA_050013775.1 Occallatibacter sp.
TTGGGATTTTTGCGGCAGATCCGCGCACGGACGGCGCAACTCTCCCGCGGCATCGCCCGCGGCGGGTTGCGTCTTGGCATCGGCGACGACTGCGCGTTGCTGCGCATCGGCGCCGACGAAGAGCTGGCCGTCACCACCGATCTTTCCATCTCCGGCCGCCACTTTCGGCTGGATTGGCAAACTCCGGAGTCCATAGGGCATCGCACCCTGGCACGCGGCATGAGCGATCTGGCCGCAATGGGGGCGCGGCCCATCGCGGCATTCCTGTCGCTCAGTGTTCCCAAAGAACTGGTCCAAAACGCAAAAACGCGTGAGCCCTGGCCCGACAACAAAAAGTGGCTTGACAGGTTTTTCGATGGATTTTTCGCGCTGGCCAACGCCTTGCAAACGCCCCTGGCGGGAGGCGATCTGGCGGAATCGCCGATAGCGGTCGCCGACGTCGTTCTCGTTGGCGCGGTACGGCGTGGCAAAGCACTGCTCCGCTCCGGGGCCCGTCCTGGCGACCTGCTCTACGTGACCGGGACATTGGGTGGCGCCGCTGCTGGCCTTGCCCGGCTCGCGGAGTTAGCAGCGAACGCGCCGGCGGCGCGGCCTGGGCCCAAAAAGAACTCCGGGAGAATTACCCCGCTGCGCATTCCCGCCGATTTGCAATCACTGCTCGCGCCGCATCTCTACCCGCAGCCGCGCATCGCGCAGGGATTGTGGTTGGCGCGGCGGGGTGTCGCGACGGCGGCTATCGATTTGAGCGACGGGTTCTCAACCGATCTTGCCCACATGTGCGAGGAGTCCCACGTTTCTGCAGAAGTGAATGCGGCTGCGTTACCAGTTTCTTCGGGCGCAACGCTCGAACAGGCTCTGCATGGCGGCGAGGATTATGAACTGCTGTTCACCGCTTCACCGGAGGCGCTCGTGCCGCGGCGCATTGGCGGCGTTCCCGTCACACGCATCGGCCGCATCCTGCGCACGCGTAAAGGCAGGCCACAGATCACGCTCGTTACCGCTGAAGGCACGCAGACGCTCGCACCCCAGGGCTGGGAGCATTTTTCCCATTGATTCGGCGGCCAAACACTGCATCCGTGTTCCATCCCTTTCCGCGCCATTTGCGGAAAAGGGTGGGAAAGTGTGCTACGGCCTCATCGCCGAATCAATATCGATCCATGCGGTATCCAATGGAGAAAGGGCCGTTGAGCGCCTTGCGATTTGAAGGAGAGAGCCATGCTTGACCACATCATTTTGACTGTCAGCAATGTCGAACGTTCGCTGGCGTTCTATGAGGCGGCTTTAAAGCCTCTTGATATCAAGTTCTTCCTACCCTACAAGGGTGAAGGTGGTCATCCCGATTTGTGGGGATTTGGCGATGGCAAGAGGGCGATCTTCTGGATCAAGCAAGGGGAGCCCGATCCGGCTTCTATTCACTGGGGTTTCATGGCCGAAAACAATGTTAAGGTCGATGAGTTCTACATAGCGGCAATATCCGCGGGCGCCCGGGACAATATCTCGCCACGGGCACGACTGGAGTACTATCCGGGATACTACGCCGCCGATGTCATTGACCCGGACGGATATTCGTTCGAGGTCGTCCATAAGAGCTGATGATGTAAAGGGCGGCCAGTGGGCGCTTATTAGCCGTTGCGCTGGGCGCGCGCTTCCTTCACCATAATCAGAAATCGTCGCGCCAGTTCGTGAACGCGATCGGCCTGCCGCTGTTGCAAAGCCTCATGAGGCAAAAGCTCATGGCCCACGCCGATGGCGCGCGCTCCGGCAAGAATGTAATCGAATGCCGTGAGCTGATTCACGCCGCCGGTCACGATCAACGGAATCTGCGGCAATGGCACTTCGAGTGCGCGGATGTAGTTTGGACCGCCCGCCGTCGCCGCGGGAAAGATCTTCACAAAGTCCGCACCCGCCGCCCAGGCCGCAATCACTTCAGACGGAGTCTGCGCTCCCGGGAAAACACATACGTCTGCCTGCTTGGCGCAGGCCACCACTTTAGCAACCAGTCCCGGGCTGGTGATAAAACGGGCTCCCGCATCCACACACCGCTGCGCCGATGCTTCATCCAGCACGGTGCCTGCTCCGATGATCAAATCGGGAAAACGCCTGGCCAGTTCCTCGATGACTTCCGTAGCTTTGGGCACGGTCAGCGGCACTTCGAGCACCGGAATGCCCGCCGCGTGTAAAGTCTCCGCGGCAAATCGCACCTGGTCCGGGTTCCTGACGCGCGCACACGGCACGATGCCAATTTCGTTTATGCGCTTGCTCACTTCTTTGCTGTGCATCACCCCTCCGTGCATGATGTCTCTCGAATTCTGCCTTTCATCACGATCTCGCCCCAGGGTGGCGTAAACATTCCATCAAGTGCGGCCGTCAAGATTCCTTCTTCGGGCATGTCGCACGCCGCTCACGCGCCTCGCGCCGCATCAACAATTGCCTCTACCACTTGCGCCGGGGTCAGCGCGTCCACTGCGATCGACACATGCGCCGTGCGGTAAAGCGGCAAACGCCGCTGGTAGCGGCTGGCCAGGTTCGCCTGGTCGGCCAGAATGGGCCGCAAGTGCTCGGTGCCGCGGCAACGCGCGAGCGTCGTGGCCAGTTCCACCTCAAGATGAACCAGCAGTGTCTCCGGCGCAGTGCTGAGCAGCACACGCGTTGCGTCGCTCTCAATGGCTCCGCCGCCGAGCGCCAACACCAGCGCGTCTTGGCCGGCCAGCCGCGCAATGGTGGCGCGTTCGCGTTCGCGGAACACGACCTCTCCCTCGCGCGCAAAGATTTCCGGAATGGTCGAGCCGGCTTCACCTGCAATCACGTCGTCCGCGTCCACGAACTTCCAGCGCAGTTGCCGCGCCAACAGCGGGCCGACGGTGCTCTTCCCCGAGCCCATGAAACCGGTGAGCACAATGCGCCGCGCGCGCACACTCGTCTCCTGTCCGCCTTCTGAAGTCGCGCTCGCTGATCTCGCCGTCATTGGTTCCAGTATAGGAGAGCAGTTCGCGGTTCGCTGACGCCTGAAACCTGATCCCTGTTATCCCAACACCATCACCACAGCTCCGGCGGTAATCAGCGCGCCGCCGATGAGCGCCGCGGCGTTCAACTTTTCGCCCAGCAGCAGCCACGCAAAGATCATCACCAGCGGAACGCTGAGCTTGTCGAGCGGTGCGACCCGCGAGGCCGGCCCCAACTGGAGGGCGCGGAAGTAACAGATCCACGACAGTCCCGTGGCAATCCCCGAGAGGGCGAGAAAAAGCAAGGTGCGGCGATCGAGCGAGCGCATCTCACTGTGCTTGCCAAGGGCGAGCGCGATGCCCCAGGCGAAGACGACCACCACGCTGGTGCGGAGCGCCGTGGCCAGGTTCGAGTCAACGTGCGCCACTCCTACCTTGGCCAGCAGAGCCGTGGCGGCGGCAAATATGGCGGAAAGCAACGCCCAGCAAATCCAACTCGTAGTCCAACTCATGGGAATCAGCATACGCGTCCGCTCTCGGCCCCCGGCGCAAATTCCGTCTCGCAAGAAGAACCCTTTCCCAGTGCAAAAAACCCGTGCTATGATCCCTGCATTCCCCCAACCACAGTTCAGGAGGTCCATGTGAAAAACTCCCTTATTCCCTCGGGGACCAGCGAAAGGATCTTGCGCCGGAGCGGATGGCTTCTCCCGGCGATCCTCGCAGCCAGCATCGCGACAGGTTGCGGGCCACAAGGAGGGCAGGCACCCCAGCCTCAGGGACCGGTAGCTTCACAAGGGCCGCAGGGAGGACAAGCGCCACCGGGGCCGCAAGGGCCGGTAGCTGGGCCACAGGGCTGGCAAGGGCAACAAGGGCCGGCGGGGCCGCAAGGTGGACCAGCTCCACAAGCGCAGCAAACGAGCGTGGTCGGCCAATGGCGCACGTTGCTTCAGGGCAGCATCTATACCATTACGATTGATGCGAACGGACAATATATACAAGTGGCGGCGCCACAGAATGGTGGGGGAAAGTTTGCGCAAGGCGGACCTTACCAGCTGATCTCGCCGAATATCATCGCCTTTACGGTCACGGACTGGTCGCCGAAGACCAGGATGAACTTTGTACCGTGCGGCGATCCGAACAATCCAGCTTGCAATCGAGAGCAGGAGCAGCCCATTCCACAGCCTCCCAATTCCAGCTATACCTATCGTTTTAACGGGCCGAACACCATGATCCTGAGCAACCCGAACACTCGGGAGGTCCTCACGTTTACGCGTGTGGCGGGTCAATAGCCTTCACGTCCTAAGGCAAAGTTGCGGCGCATGGACGGCTCGACGTGCGCGTCTCGCGAGATAGAATTGCCTCATGCGTTCGTTCACAGCCGCCCTGGCCGCTCTCGCTTGCCTGTGTCTCGGCGGCTGCGGCTATCACACGCTGGGCGCGGCCACGCATCTGCCTCCCGACGTGAAGACGCTTGCAGTGCCGGTGTTCGCCACGCGCACTGAATCCAACGGCACGGAAACGGCATTGACGGAGGCGGTAGTGCGCGAGTTCCTGACGCGCACGCGCTTCCGCGTGACGACCGACTCGGGAACCGATGCCGACGCGGTGCTTCACGGCACCATCCTCAAGCAGAACGTTACGCCGCTCACCTACAACGCGGCCACGCAGCAGTCGTCGAGCTTCGTCATTACCATCGTGGCT
>JBEKEP010000235.1:0-5233 GCA_050013775.1 Occallatibacter sp.
TGCCGTGCTTGATCAATCCGATCGGCCCAAAGAGCACGGTGAGCACGACGGTAGAGGTTACGCCGCTTTCGCCTTCCTTCCCTTTTGTCCCGCGTAGCTTCACCTTTACGTTTCCAACCTTCAAGTAGTTAAGGCGGATGCTGAGGTCGCCGGCCTTGCCCATCATTCCGGATTTCTCGGCATGGGTCACTTCGCCGAAGGCCTTGCAGCCTTCCCTGGCAACAACCACATCGCCAACCTTGATGTCATCGGTGAGGACGAATGCCACGGGATCACCCTCGGCAGCGGTCTTGGAACTGATGTCCTCGTCGAACGCAAGCGGCACATCGGTCCCTTCCGGCAGGAGGACCATTCCCGGGGCCGCCGCAGTTGCTGGCGCAGGGGCGGCTGCCGGAACCGGCGCAGTCGCCGCAGGAGGCGCCGCGGGAGCAGTCGGCGCAGCCTGTTGTTGAGGTGCGGGCTGTTCTGCCGCTGGTTGCGCGGCAGCCTGTTGTGAATATGAAAGCGGCGCTCCCTGAATCACAAGCAACAAAACGAGAATTGCGGACTTCAAAATATCCTTCACGTGGAGGCTCCTCCCCGGGCCCAATTGTGTCTCGGTCGAATGATACACCCGCACTGATTTGGACATTGGGCCGCGTCTGCAATCGATTCACGCGTCCGGCCCACGCTCGCCATCCCAACAAAATCGCTCTTGCCGCAGCAAGCCTTAGGGTTGATGATTTGAGTGCCTACGGCCCGGCACTCCATCAACCCAACGGCAAGGAGAAGCTGCATGCAAGCTGCATGCGCAAGAGACTTCCAGCCCTGGCATTGCTGGCAATTTCCTCGTTGCTCTTCGCGCAGCAGGAAATGAATAATACCGCCGTCATCAAGCTGCTGAAAGCCGGCCTGTCGGACGACCTCATCGTCACCACCATCGACGCGTCTCCCGGCAAGTACGACACCTCTGCGGATGGTCTGGACGCGCTGCGCAACGCGGGCGCAGACAGTAAAGTGATTTCGGCCGTGCTGATGAAGTCCGCACCCGGGGCGCCGCCGCCACCCGCCCCTCCCATCTCCTCGCGCGACATTGTGCCGAGCGCGGCGGAGATTGCCTCGAAGATTCCGCACGGCGTTGACGGCGTCGGCGTCTACTTCCAGGCCAGAGACGAAAGCTGGAAAATCGTGCTGGCGGAGACGGTAACAAGAAAGGCAGGCGGCGTGGTCAAGTCGGTTGCCACGGAAGGCAAGATCAAGGGCGACGTGAATGCCATCGTCGATGGAGCGTCGAGCACGCTCACGCTCATGCTTCCGGCCAGCTTCATTCTTTACACGCCTGAAGGCAGTTCTGTCGGCGATTATCTCCTGCTGCGATTTCGGTCCCATGAAAAAAAGCGGGAATTCCGCTTGGAGACGGGCGGCGAATTTCATCGTTCCAGCAGTGAGGCCAAAGACTCCGTCGATTTCACCAGCACGGAACTCGCGCCGCATGTTTATCAAATCACCCTTGGCCGCGAATTAGGCGCGGGGGAGTACGCTTTTCTGGCTCCGAATGACGCGCTCGATCTCAGAGGGAGTGCCGGTTCCGGCAAGTTGTACACCTTCTCGGTCGTCAAATAGCGGTTCCAGTCCGCTATGCTGAATGCATGTCCGAGATTCGCCCCGAAATTCCTGGCCTGGGGCGCCCGTAACGCATGAGCCGACGCACGCGCAGAACGCTTTTGATTGTTGCCGCCCTCCTGGTTTTGGTGGCCCTCGCCGTCTTTTTGCGCTCCAAAGCTCCGCCCGAGGCCGCGCGCCTGCTGCCCGAATCCGACGGCATCATCTACATCGATCTCCGGCCCATCCGCGCCTTCCTCCACAAAGAGCTGAGGCCGCCCCAGCATTCTGCCGAGTACCAGGAATTCATTGACGCCATCGGCATCGACCCCGAGCGCGACCTCGACCAGGTGGCCATCGCACTGCACCGCATGCCCGACCCCAGCGGACCAAATGGGCAGGTTGCCTATTCCATGGTCCTCGTCGGCAAAATCACCGGCCAGCGCTTGAACGCGTGGCTCGACGCGCATGCCACTTCGCGCGAATCCTACGATGGGCACACCGTCTACAACATTCCCTCCGAGGGCCGCACCGTCCGCGTCGCGCAAATCGGCTACGACACCATCGCCGCTTCCAACTTCCCCACCACGGAAAAAATCCACTCCATCCTCGACCGTCATCGCACCGCCGCCTGGCCGCTCTCCGGCTCCACATTGCTCCAGCAGCACTACCACGACGTGCCGTTGCTTTCGCTCGCCTGGGGTGTGGGCCAAATCGGCCTCCCCTTCAGTGAGAGCGGCGCTATCCACATCTTCGGCCTGGCCCTGCCTCTCGAGCCCGACTCGACTATCATCGCCAGCCTTGCGCCGGCGCTGCCGATTCACAATGCGCTCGGCTCCATCCGATTGCGTGTCGAAGAAATCGCTCCCTCTGAAGCGACGGCCACCAGCCAGGCCGCCGATCTGGCCACGCTCGTCACCCTGGCCCGCGGCTTTACCCCGGCCCTCGGCTCGAACCCCGCCAACAACACCCTCAAGCAGTTGCTTGAAACCGCTGAAGTCACGCAGCACGGCGAGCGCGTCGTGGTCACGGCCACGGTACCGGGCAACATTTCCACTGGGCTATAGTGAAATCTGATGCGCCGCCGGTCCCCGGTGCATCGAAAGAAATGTTGGCGCGCATCTCCGTTCCCCGCGCGCGTATTTGAATGAATCCCCTGAGAGGTTGCTTGAAGATGCTGCACCAGATTCTAAAATTCCCTGCCATTCATCGCCTTTTCATCTTTGCCGGCGCATTGCTCGCCTTCAGCGCCATCGCGGTAGCGCAAATCGCGCAACCTCCCGTTCTCACCGGCCAGGCCGCGTTTACCGACGCCGCGCACGAAGCCCCCGGAATCCGCCGCCATCTCACCGTGGCCGACCTGCCCGACCCCGCGCCCGATCAATCCGTAGATAACGGCGCCAACATCGTTCCCCGCCCCGCCAACGCCTGGCCCATCGCGCCCAGGGGCTTCAAGGTAGAGCTCTACACCACGGGTCTCGACAATCCGCGCCTCATTCGCTTCGCTCCGAACGGCGACCTCTTTCTCGCAGAAAGCGGATCGGGAAAAATCAAGGTCTTCCGCGGCGTCGACCCGAAGGGGAACCCCAAGCAAGTTTCCGTCTTCGCCGAGGGCCTGCACCAACCCTTCGGCATCGCCTTTTATCCCAACGGCGCGCATCCGCAATGGGTCTACATCGGCGACACCGACGCCATCGTGCGCTTCCCATACAAGAATGGCGACCTCACAGCCAGCGGTCCCATGGAGCACATCGCCGATCTGCCCGGCGGAGGCCGTCTGCGCGGCGGAGGCCACTGGACGCGAGACCTCGTCTTCACGCAGGACGGCAGCAAGCTTCTCGCCTCCGTCGGCTCGCACTCCAATGTCGACGACGCCGACACCCATCCTGAAGAATTTCACCGCGCCGATGTCCTCGAGTTCACGCCCGAGGGCAAATTCCTAGAGGTCTACGCCTCAGGCCTGCGCAACTGTGTAGGCGAAGCCATCAATCCCACCACCGGCGAGCTGTGGTGCTCCACCAACGAGCGCGACGCGCTCGGCAACAACCTCGTGCCTGACTACATCACCCACGTACAGGAAGGCGGCTTCTACGGCTGGCCCTGGTGGTACATGGGCCAGCATCAGGACCCGCGCCACGCGGGCAAGCATCCCGAGCTCAAGTCGAAGGTCATCACGCCCGACATTCTCGTCAATCCCCACTTCGCCTCGCTCGAGATGACGTTCTATGAAGGCTCGCAGTTTCCTGCGCAGTACAAAGGCGACGGCTTCGCCGCCGAGCACGGCTCATGGAACCGCGCCCAGCGCACCGGCTACGAAGTCATCCGTCTGCCCATGCACAACGGCCATGCCACCGGCGAATACGAAGACTTCCTCACCGGCTTCACCGTAGGCTCAGGCGACGGCGATGTCTGGGGCCGTCCCGTAGGCGTAGCCGTAGCGCCAGACGGCTCCCTCTTCGTCACCGACGACGGCTCAAGGTCGATCTGGCATGTGATCTACACCGGGAAGTGAGAGAGAGTTTGTGTGAGTGTGAGTATGCGTGAAAGAGTGAGGGAGTAAGGAAACGAACCGAGAATCGCGGGTCGCGGCGAAGCTTGCTCTGGGGGCCACACCTCAAGCCCGCGTAGCGGGCAACAGAAGGTAGCCCCAGGCGTAAGCCTGGGGTAAAAAAGTTGAGGTTCGGATTTGTAGCCCCAGAGGGGCGTAAGAATCGCCCACAACATTACAACCCAGGTGGTCACAAGTTCGCACCAAAATGAAGTTGTCATCCTGAGCGATAAAAATCGGATGTCATCCTGAGAGCGAAACGGGCCGCGCTTGTAAGGCGCGGCCCGCGCAGCCGAAGGACCTGCGGTTGCATTTGCTTTCGCTTTTCGAGCCTTTCCCTCGGCACGATGAGGGTGCCCCCGGTCCCTCGCCTTTGAGGACCGGGGACAGCTCCGCGCCAAAATTAATCGAAGGACCTGCGGTTGCTTTTCGCTGACTCGCTAGCCCAGCTGCTCCTCGTCTGTGAATATCTCCTCAATCCTCATGTCAAACAACCGCGCCAGCTTAAACGCCAGCGGCAAACTGGGATCGAACTTCCCCGTCTCAATCGCGTTGACAGATTGCCGCGAAACCTCCAGCCGTTCCGCCAGGTCCGCCTGCGACCAGTCCCGCTCCGCGCGCAGCACCTTCAGGCGGTTCTTCATCTGTACCTCCAGCGGTTCACCCAAAAAGAGACGATAAACACCATGGCGAACAGAAACTGATCCTTCATGCGCGGAATCTGCATGTACGTCCCAAGAACCATCCAGAAGAAATCCGCGCATATCGTCACACCAAGAGCCCAAAGAATCGATTGCACGAGAAGAGACCTTTGGAATTCATCTTTCTCTTCGGAAAGGTAACGACCGATGCTGAAAATCAAGGCAACAGCCGGCGACGACATAAAGGCGGCAAAGAGAACAGCCCAAATCCGCGTCGGGTGCAAATGGAAATGGGACAAACTGAAGTACATGATCACGGAAAGAACGAACAGCGGCACAACGACAAAGAGCATCCGATCTTCGTACCGATACATTGCGGGACTGCCTACACGTGGACTCATGATGGATTCCTTTGCCGGCTGAAAATTTTGCATTGCCGATTTGAGATCGTTGCGGCCTTCAT
>JBEKEP010000236.1:0-4553 GCA_050013775.1 Occallatibacter sp.
CAGGCCGCACGCTGCAGTTCTTCGAACGGCCCGGTGCGGCGCCGCACTCCTTTGGCGCCCGTGGCTTTTGCTTCGTCGGGTCTCTGGCATGGTTTATCCTCCCAGTCCTCTTAGTCGTCGTAGCCCTCAGCTGGAATGTTGTTGGAGAACGAGAGCGTACCTTCATTTGCCTCGGCGTTGCGGCCACGGCTGCGGCGACGTGGAAGAACGCGGCTCGATTAATGGCCTATGCCTTCCGGGAACCAGAGCCAGATCTGATCAACGCAGTGGCTCGCGGGGATGTGACTGCGGCGCAGGCGCTGCTCGACAGCGGTGCAAACGTCGATGCTAAGGCAGTCGACAGTCGGACCGCATTGCACGTTGCGGTTGCGAATGGCCACAAAGAAATAGTCGAATTGTTATTCGGACGGAATGCTGATCCGGAGATCCGCAACGACGACGGCAAAACTCTCTTGCATGAGGCAGCAGCCTTCGGAAACAAGGAGGTCGCCGAGTACCTACTGGAGAGGGGCGCCGACATCCAGGCTACGGACAGTGCCGGTAGGACGCCTTTATCTCTGGCGAAAAGCTATGGTCGCAAAGATCTCGTTGAATTGCTTACTCAACGGGGTGGCCCCGAGCAGGCCGAAGACTCACCAGTGCCTCAAGGTCCTGAAGGGCAATTCACCACGTTGAAGCTGCTGCCGCGTGAAGCGGCCACAGATACTGAAGCTCTCCGGGGGCTGGGAGATCCCGCTCTGTGCGAGTTATGGGCTTCCACCTGGAGATTCTGGAAAACCGGCAAACTCAACGAGAGAACAACAAGGGCGGCCAACAATACCCCGCTGAGGACTTTCGTCGACGGTCGTATGGAAAAGTACGGCAGCCTCTTTCAACTTTTGGCAAAGCAGAGGCAATTCGAAGAGAACGAGTTCGTTTTGTGCGTGGTGCGCCATCCGGGCACGGATGTCATCGTCGCGACCAGTAAGGCGCTGTATCTTCTTCCCGAGGAAGACCTCACGAGAGGCCCGGCGGTTGTAATTCTCATGCGTGATCTGAAGAGATACCACGTTACACGTTGGGGAGGCCGCATGACCCTGGAACTGCGCTCCGGGGAGACTATCGAACGCAAGGTGAGCGCTTTTCCAGAAGTAGAAATCGTGAACCGGTTCCTGGGGAATTGACGGTTCCGTATTAAGGAAATCAGTCAGAAGCTCTGCGCCCCGAGTCTTTCCTCCTGGGCTTCTGAATGCATCGGTATTTGATGCAACCGGCTACGCGGTCGCCGTCTTCGCTACCGCCTGCAACCCCCGCGCCTCAATCTCGAACTCGCGCATCTTGTACTTCTGAATTTTGCCCGAGAGCGTTGCTGGAAACTCCGTCACGAAGCGCACGTGCTCGGGAATTTTGTAGTACGCAATCTGTCCCTGGCAGAATTGCTTGATCTCTTCTTCGCTGGCGTCGATGTCCGGCTTCAGGCCCGGTCGCAGGCGAATCCACGCCACCACAATCTCGCCCAGCCGTTCGTTGGGAATCCCGAACGCCTGCACCTCGCCCACCTTGGGATGCGCGTAGAGGAACTCTTCCACTTCGCGCGGGTAAATGTTTTCGCCGCCGCGAATGATCACGTCGCGCGAGCGCCCGGTGATGTGGATGCAGCCGTCCTCGCGCATCACGCCCAAATCTCCCGTGCGCAGCCATCCGTCGGCCTGGATCACCTGCGCCGTGCCCTCCGCATCGCCGTCGTAGCCCTTCATCAGCGCATACCCGCGCACGCACACTTCGCCCTGCTGGCCGCGGGACAACGTTTCTTGCGAGTCGAGCGACGCAATTTTGATGTCAGTCTGCGGCATCGCCCGGCCTACAGTGTTCACACGCACTTCCAGCGAATCGCCCGCGTCGCTCATCGTCACCACCGGCGAGGTCTCCGTCTGCCCGTAGGCAATCACCAGTTCGCGGATGTGCATCTCGTCGAGCACGCGCTTCATCAGCTCCACCGGGCAGGGCGCGCCGCTCATCATGCCTGTGCGCAGGCTGGTGGTGTCGTAGCTGGCAAAGTCGTCGAGCCCGAACTCCGCCACATACATTGCCGGAACCCCGTAGACGCTCGTCGCGCGCTCCTCGTGAATCGCCTTCAGCGTGGCCCGCGCATCAAAGGTCCAGTTGGGCAGAATGATGGCCGCGCCCGAATTCACCGCGCTCATGGTTCCGATCACGCACCCGTAGCAATGAAACAACGGCACTGGGACCACGATCTTGTCCTGCTCGGTGTAATGAAAACCCTGCGCCAGAAACTGTCCGTTATTCACCACGTTGTGGTGCGTCAGCATCACGCCCTTCGGAAGTCCAGTCGTCCCGCTCGTGTATTGGATATTTGCCACATCGTCCACGGCGACGCGATCGGGCAGCCGGCCCTCGGCGTCCAGCAGTGCAGGCCACTCCGGCGAATCGAAATAGATGGTGTGTTCGAGCGCCAGATCGAGCCCATGGCGCGCGCGGCCCAGAATCTCCTCGTAATCGGCGCGCTTGTCCTTGTGCCATAGAAACAGCGCCTTCATCCGCGAGCGCGTCAGCGTGAATTGCAGCTCGTGCGATCGGTACGCGGGATTCACATTCACCAGCGCCGCCCCAGCCCGCGCGCAGCCCATGTGCAGGATGATCCACTCGGTGCAGTTGGTTGACCACAATCCCACGCGGTCGCCGCGACGAATCCCCAGCGCCCACAATCCCCGCGCCACGCGGTCCGCCTCGACGCTCAGCTCCGCCCAGGTCAGCCGCCGATCCTGGTGGCGCGAAACCAACGCCGGCCGGTCCGGATAGCGATCCGCAGTCCGCTGCAGCAGGTCGCCAATCGTCAATTCCAGCAGCGGCCTGGCCGGCCCCCGCGCATAGCTCTGGGTCAAGATCTGCTCGTCAAGATTGGGCATCCTGTATCTGCCTCTTTTTCAGCGACGAAGGGCAGTGTACGCCGCAATCCCTGTCGATTCGTGTGATCCAAGCCACACCGAAGGGCCCATCATTGAGGGTGAGCGAAGGAGCCCGGATTTCGGTATCATCATTGGTATGAGCGTTGAAACCGTGGGCTCTGGCCCGAGCCACGCATTCCAAACGTACGATCCCCGCCTGGAGCCCATCGTCGCCAAGGTGATGGCCCGGCAGCGGCTCAGTGTGGATGACGGCCTGGTCCTCTACGGCTCAAGTGACGTGCTTGCCGTGGGTTGGCTGGCCAACCATGTGCGCGAGCGGATGCATGGCGACGTCACCTACTTCAACGTCAATCGCCACATTAACCCCACCAATGTGTGCGTCGCGGCCTGCAAGCTTTGCGCCTTCGGCCGCAAGAAAGGCGATCCCGCCGGTTACACCATGGCCCTCGAAGAGGCATGGGAAACCGCCGCTTCCGGCTATTCTGAAGCCGTTACCGAGTTCCACATCGTCGGCGGCCTGCATCCCGATCTTCCTCTCGAGTTTTTCCTCGACCTCATCCGCGGCCTCAAAGAACGCTTTCCCAAGGTGCACATCAAGGCCTTCACCATGGTGGAGATCGCTTTTCTGGCTCGCCGCGCCAAGCTCAGCATTGAAGAGACCCTTCTCAAGTTGCGCGCTGCGGGTGTGGACTCCATGCCCGGCGGCGGCGCGGAAATCTTCGCCGCGCGCGTCCGCTCCATCATCTGCGATCACAAAATTGACGGCCAGGAGTGGCTCGATACCGCGCGCATCGCGCATCAGCTGGGTTTCAAATCGAACGCGACCATGCTCTACGGCCACATCGAAAACGACGCCGATCGCGTCGATCACCTGCTCAAGCTCCGCGCCCTGCAGGACGAGACCGGCGGCTTCCAGACCTTCATTCCTCTTGCGTTCCATCCCGAAAACACGGCGCTCGACCACCTGCCCGTCACCACGGGACTCACCGACCTCCGCCAGATCGCTGTCGGCCGCTTGCTGCTCGACAACTTCCCGCATATCAAGGCCTACTGGCAGATGATGACGCCCAAGATCGCGCAGATTGCGTTGCGCTTCGGCGCCGATGACCTCGACGGCACCGTGATCGAGGAAAAGATTTATCACGACGCCGGCGCCACCACGCCGCAGGGCATGACCCGCGCGCAACTTTGCCGCCTCATCACCGAGGCCGGCCGCGTCCCCGTGGAGCGCGACACCCTGTATCACGCGGTCACCCGCAGCGAAGACAGCTTTGTGGTGAGTGTCTAGGGCGCTTACGGCAGTTCGCGCACCCAGATGTTGCGGAAGCTCATGGGCTCGCTCTTGTCGCCATGCGCCTGCAGCTTGATGGCCGCGCCATCGAAGGCTTTGTAAAACGGCTTTCCAATGTAGAGCGTCTGGCCCTTCAGCTCAAAGTGATTCTGCACCAGCACGCCGTTATAAAACGCCGTTACATACGCGGGCGTCTTGAGCGATCCGTCGGCATTGAACACGGGCGCCGTCCACACCACGTCGTAGCTCTGCCACTCGCCGGGCTTGCGGGCCGCGTTCACCAGCGGTATCGACTGCTTATAGATGCTACCCACCATGCCGTTCACATAGGTCGAGTTGTTGTAGCCGTCCAGCAC
>JBEKEP010000237.1:0-6399 GCA_050013775.1 Occallatibacter sp.
GAGCACCAGTACAGCGCTGCCGCGCCAGCCTGCGTGATAGGCGTAACTCGCGCCAAGGTGGCAGAGGCCGACTCCGGCGCAGCCCAGCAGCATCAGCTTTCTGCGGCCCAGGCGATCCACAAAGGTCATGGCAACCAAAGTGAAAATCAGATTGATTGCGCCGGTGATGACGATGTTAAACATGATGCCGCTAACACCAAAACCAGCGCCACGATAAATCTCCTCTGCGTAGTTGAAGAGGATGTTGATCCCGCTCCACTGTTGCAATGCGGCCAACCCCATGCCGATCCAGACAAGGTTGCGTGCGTTTTTGCTGAAGAGATCCTTCCAGCGAACCCGCGACGCGGCCGAGGCGCGTAAGGTCTCCTCGATGGCCGCGAGTTCCCGGGCCGCGTAGTCATCGCCACCAATGCGCGCCAGCACGCGCCGGGCCTCATCCGCGCGATTCACACCAGCGAGCCAGCGCGGGCTCTCAGGAATGAAGAGCGCAAAGAGAAAGAACAGGATTGCTGGAACCGCGACCGCCGTAAACATCCAGCGCCAGCCGAATTGCGCGTTCCAGCAACAGGACAACCGCTCCGTCGGGAACTTTTTCCGCGATGCGCCAGTTGACGATTTGCGCCGCGAGAATGCCGCAAACTATTGCCAGCTGATTGAGGCTGACAAGCCGGCCCCGCCAGGCCGCGGGGCTGATTTCGGCGATATAGAGCGGGGAAATGTTGGAGGCAAGGCCGATGGCCATTCCGCCGGCAATGCGCCACACGATGAACATAGTGAAGACCGTAGCCCAGCCGGTGAGGATAGAGGAAAGCGCGAACAGCAGCGCCGCTAGAAGCAAAACTTTTTTACGGCCGAGGCGGCTGCCCACCACGCCCGCGATGAGCGCGCCGACGAGACAGCCGATAAGCGCGCAACTGTTGGCCCAACCGATGAGCTGTTCGGTGCCAAGGCGAAAGTAGACTTCGTAGAACGGCTTGGCGCCGCCGATGACGACCCAGTCGTAGCCGAAGAGCAGCCCGCCCATGGCGGCCACCAGCGCCATGCCGCATACGTAGCCCGCATGAATCCCAGCTGTTGAGGATTGCGAGCTATTTACCTGGTGCGTGCTACTCAGCATCTTCACTCCAGGCCCGCGATCCTGCGCAGCATACTGGTTTGCTCCAAAGCATCGGCCGCACCCGCGTGATTATGATCCAATTCCAGAACTTCATGGAAGCAGCGCACCGCCTCCGCGGTCTTTCCCAAGCCAAAGAACGCCTGGCCGCGAAGATAAAGCGCCTCGATCCGGTTGCGCTTTTCGAGATCGTCGTCAAAGAGCAGCATGGCAGGCAGCGAAGTGGCGAAGTAATCGATCTTCGGAACCTGACGATCGAGTTGCTCCGCGTAGTCGAGAATGCCCCGGAACGACGCCACTGCTTCCTCTTTTCTCCCGAGGCAATGGCAGGCCATCGCGCTCCAAAACGTCATCTCCGAAACCGCGCGAACACTCATTGCGCAAAAATCGCCGCGTTGCTGCGTGGCGCGTGTCCAGCAAGTCTCCGCTTGTTCACGATCACCCTGGCGCGCATGTGCCGCGCCAAGCCAGAACCAGACATCGCTCTGGTTAGCCAGCAAATGCCTCGCCTCGCCCAGGCTCGGCGGAGGCTTGAGAATTGCTGCGAACGATGCGCAGGCTGAATCGGCATCGCCTTCGGTAAGCGCGCGCTGGCCGAGCAGCAGATGGGCGCGCGTGAACTGTGCCAGAACCAGGCCTTCCCCACCCTCCCACGGCTGGAATTTGCGCGAGAGCAACAGTTCGACGGCACGCGCGGGTTGGCGTACCTGATTGAGCAGCGTAGCCAGCTCGACGGTCAGATCGTCACGACGTTGGCAAAGGCCCGGATAGCGCTCGAGTTCAGCCAGCCTAAGCTGCGGTGACTCGCCCATGCGCTTTGAAAGCTGGTCGCGCTCATACAGGACACGCGCATCATCCGGATCCGCCTCAAACGCGCGATCAAAAGCCTCGCGTGCTCGCGCCGCATCATGCTCCACGTGCCTCCTGGTGACGCCGGCGATCGTAAAGAAAATTGCCCAGATAGTACAGCGCGCGGGCGTCGTCGGGATTGGCCGCGATCGCCCTCTCTAGGATGGCGAACTCCTCGAGGCGGCTCGGAAAACAATAATCCGGCGCGGCCTGCGCTGCCTGCCGGTAGGCTTCCGCGCTTGCGCCAGCGCCGCCCAACTGCCGGCAGAAATCAGCAACGGCGTAGAGGATAATCGGTGCAGATCCGTCGCGCACAGAAAGATCTACCGAGCGAAGCTGCGCGGCTGCTTCTGAATAAAATCCCGCACGCGCCATATCGAAGGCTAGATCGAGCACTTGCTGATGGTTTGCGGGAAGCTTGGCCTCCGAAAGAAATCGGGCCCAAACGTCCAGTGGATCGCGGGCAAGCGTGTCGCGCAGGATCGCAGCGGCCTCGGACTCCTGGACCAGTTTGCGAAGAATCATCGCGTAGAGGTTGCGCGCGTTCAGGTTCTCGGGATTCGCGGAAAGCGCGCGTTGGATGCGCTCGAGCGCCAGATCCCACGCGCCGCGGCGTGCATCGATTTCGGCGAGCGCATGGTACGCCGGTCCGATCCACGCCGCGTTCCATGCGGCTTTCGCAAAAGCATCGCAGGCTCCTTGATCGTCGCCGAGGAAGCACAACACAAGGCCGAGATTGTAGTAAGGCTCGCCATCGCGAGGGTTGGGGTTGCGCCGCGTCAGGCGGGCGATGGCCGCACGGAAATGCCGCTCCGCCTCGGCAAATTCTCCGCGGCGCAAGCGCCATAGGCCCATTGCATTGTTCGATCGCGCATCGCCTGCATCGCGCCGTAGCGCCTCCTGCCAGTAAGCTTCAGGATTTCGCGTGGCATGACGGTACTGCTCAAGATGAAGTCCCGTTAGATAAAGTTCGTCATTCGACGCGATCTCTTTCGGCAGAGGCGGTTCGGTCGCGACGTGCGGCTCGCTCGCGGCATCGGAACGCGGCGGATCGTAACGAAGAATCTCCAATCCGTTGGCCTCGATCCGAACCGAGAGTTTCGCGGCTTGCGCCGCGTCGCCAAGTTCGACTTCCGCGCCGAACGGCTTGGCAACGCTCAAATCCTCGATCCATTCGTGCAGCACAGCGCCGTCGCGGCTCACGGTGATGCGCGCGCCCGGAAGGTCCTGCGTAACGCATACGCCCACATGCACGCGGCCCTCCGCCGCACCAAGACTCAGTGCCGCATGAAGATTGGCGGCTCGTGCCGGGCCGATCTCGCGGATGGGGTACCAGTATTGCGAAAAAGTCCGGGTCTCCCACGGCGCGAGAAATGAAAAATCGGGCTGATTGTCAGTGAAGACGCCGGCCATCAGCTCGATATACGGTCCATCACTGTCGGTCAGGCAGCGATCCCATGCGTAACCGAAGTCGTGGTTGCCCCACGTCCACTGTTTTTTGCCGGGAGCTATGCGGTGATCGGCCACGTGGACGACGCCGGCTCGCGCCGCATGATCGTAGCCGCCGAAGAAATCCTGCTCCGTGCCGATGATCATGTAGCTGGTAGGTACCGGAATGTTGGCGTACCAACTCAAATCGTTTGCGGCGTAGGATCCATCGGGAACGAACTGCGCGGGGAGTTCATCGGCAGGAACGCCTGATCGGGCGCGTTGAGGATAGTCGATTCCGTAGTAGGGGCGGTCGCTCAGCGGAAAACCAGTGATCGCGCGCCGGGCATGGTCGGCTACAAACTGCACGTCAGGCGGGAAAAAGGATTGGTACTTCTCGTGGACCTTGACCGCGACATTGGCCCACCAGAGAAAGCTCTGCACGAACGGTGTGCGATTGTAGAGACGCACCTTCAACTCCACATACGCCTTGCCGGGATGGAGGCACACGCCATGCATACCTTTCATGCGAGTCATGGGATCGTGATCGCTGCACCAGATGGTGATCGAGCCGTCGCTGCCGCGTTCGATTTCCGTCTCAACCGGCATGAAGGTCGCAGGACGGTGGTGCTGTGGCCAGTTGAATTCGACGCCGCCGGAAATCCATGGGCCGGCAAGGCCGACAAGTGCTGGCTTGATTACGTTCTGCCGGTAAAAAAAGTCGTAGCCGTTGCTCTTGTCAAAGCCCACATGGATGCGCCCGCCGATCTGGGGCAGAATCATGAGCCGCAGGAATTCGTTTTCGATGTGCACCGCCTCCCAGACGTGCTCCACCGGCTCCGTGGCGATGCGATCGATAAATGGCAATGGGTACACGCGACCGCTGCTTCCCTGATACACGCGCTTTTCGAGAAACATCGGGTTGCGGTCCGGCGCAGCAGGTAGATAACTAGGCATCGTCACCGCTTCCTGCCATGCCTTCACATCTCCAGATTGCGAAGCGGGCGCATCAGGAAGCACAAGATGCGCCAGAGACCGGTTTTTCTCAACAAGTGGCATGATTTTGAGGCTTGCTCCAAGTGGCTTCGGGCTGCTTTGAAGATTCTATAGAGCCATCTTATGCCATGGATATGCGGGGTTCCCGCGGCTGCCCCAGCACATTGACAGGCTCTATTTTCCACATTGGGGCACAAGACCTGCACTGCCTTCGCTCGAGGCCGCGTGCTTTAGGCTGGAATTTGCAATGAGCGTATGTTCGATTTGCGATGGCGCGGGACTGGTGCGCATGCTGGACGCGGCGGGAAACTGGGTAAGCCGTCCATGCGAGTGCCAGGTAACGGAGCGCGAGCAGCACCGGGTGGCGGCGGCGCAGGTTCCCGCGCGCTACCGCGACTGCACGCTCGATACCTTTGAGATTTATCACGAAGCCGACCGGTCGCTGGCCGAGGCGCTGCTCACAGCACGCAGATTCGTCGACGAGTATCCTGCGGGAACCGCTGGCAAGGGTCTGCTCTTCATCGGGCCGATGGGCGTGGGTAAAACGCACCTGGCCGTGGGCGTGTTGCAGCGCCTGGTGCGGGAACGTGGAGTGAAGGGTCTCTTCTGCGACTATCGTGAGCTGCTCAAAAGCATCCAGAACAGCTACAACCGCGAGGTGAGGACCACTGAGCTTGAGCTGTTGCAGCCCATCTTCGCGGCCGAAGTGCTGGTGCTCGACGATTTGGGCGCGCAAAAACCCAATGAATGGGTGTGGGATACGGTCGCGCTAATTCTGAACACGCGCTATAACGACCGCCAGAGCACAATTATCACCACAAATTACGCGGACCTGCCGGCGGCCGGCGGAAACCAGACCGATGTGGAGCGCGCCGCGCGCGAACAGACACTGGGCGACCGCATCGGGGACCGCATGCGTTCGCGGCTCGCTGAAATGTGCATCCGCGTGCGCATGAGCGGCAAGGATTGCCGGACGGAAATCAAGCGCGCGCGCTTCGGTTGAAATGCCCGCCGCCGCCCCGAATCAAACTCTACCAACCATCATGGCAAAAGCCTGCGAGCATTCGAGTGCACGATTGCGAGCGGTTAACTGGATGACCAGCTTATCGGAACAGGCACAGACTTCCTAAAAGCCAAAGCATGGCGGCAATGGTTACGCCCTGATAGGCGCGTTCGGCGTACACGCTCGTTTGCGGAATGTTGGCCGCTGCTGCGGGCGGCATATTGGACGCCGGCTGCGGGGGGGTGCGCATGGCGGGCCTGCCTTTCAAAACCTTGCGGTGAAGTTACGGAACCAGCGATATCCTGATTCCCACTTGCCAAATGCTAGACTCCGGGCGGACCGGCCTGCATCTGCCGATCTTTTGCCTGTTTAGACGCCTGGACTTCTTTCAGGATGCCTGAAAAAGATGGCAATTTGATGAATGGCGCGCGCGTTCCTCGCAGGCGTACCAAAGGAGAGAACATCGCACCTACTTCATCGGATGGGTATCGCGACATGGCCTGCAAAATGACTCGCGAACAGGTGTACAATTTCGCTCGTGAGCTCAGGTCCTCAACTCATTCGCCCCGCGGCCAACACTGAGCGCAATTGGCTCCCTGTGGCCGTAGCCTCAGCCATCGTGATTGCCGCTATTGGCGGATTGTTCCTCTTCTATGAGCACGGCAAGGGTACGCCGACCGTAACACCAATCTCGTCGGCTACTGATCCTTATGCTGCCAATCTGACCATCAGCAAACTGACAATGAGTGAATCGTCGAATCTGTCGGGAGGCAAGGCGACTTACGTTGATGGCCACATTGTCAACGAGGGCGACCGCACCGTGACTGGCATCACCGTCCAGGTTCTCTTCCGCGATGGAGCGCACGAGGTGGCGCAGAACGAGACCCAGCCGCTTCGGATCATCCGCACGCGCGATCCGTATGTGGACGTTGAGCCGCTCTCCGCAGCTCCCCTCAAGCCGGGTGACGCGGAAGACTTCCGCCTGGTATTCGATACAGTCGCGGACCAG
>JBEKEP010000238.1:0-4458 GCA_050013775.1 Occallatibacter sp.
CGACACCGACCTCGCCGTCATCGGCTGGAATGCCGCGTTTCTTTACGACAGCAACCCCGGCGCTGAGACCGCCATTCAGCTTCTCGAGTACGCAAACTCGCAGCTCCTCGAGTTCCGCCACTACGACGAACTGCTCACCGGCATTCTTTCCAACGTCTACGACTCGCTCGAGAGCAATCGCGGCTTTCCCGCGCGCTGGCGCATGGCGCGCCGGGCCACGCGCCTGCACACCGTGCTGCTTGACATCGCCGAGCTCACCGAGCGCGCCGACAATTCCATCAAGTTTTTGAGTGACATGTTTGCCGCGCGGCTCTATCGCCTCGCCTCCACCAAGGTGGGCGTACCCGATTACAAAACCCTCGTGGCGCAGAAACTCAAAACCGCCGAGGATCTTTATCACGACATGATCGAGCAGTTCAACCAGGCGCGCGGCTTCTTCCTTGAAGTCGTCGTCATCCTCATCCTGCTCGTCGAGCTTGTCTATCTTTTCTTCGGCAAAGTGGTGTAGGCCGGCGACCGCGAGCCTCTAACTAGCCCGCGCCGCGCGGCGTCTCCAGACGCGTCTGCGCCGCTTTCAGCTCTTCCTCGATCTCCGCCAGCCAGCTCACGTCCTCACCGCGCGCGCTCCGCACCTCGCGGATCAGGCGCATGTTGCGTGCCGTCGTCTCCGGCTCAAACGCCTCGCGCACCACAGCCAGGGCCGCGCCGCAGTACTCCTGCGCCTCGCTCACATTGCGGGCCAGCACGGCCAATTCCAGCAGAGTGGCCTGGTCCCAGTAATCGCCATTGGCCTTCGCGCGCAGCAGCGCCGCGTAGCGCACCACGGGCAGCATGTCGGCCTGGACCGCATCGGGTTTCTCTTGCAGTTCCATCAGCGTCACCGCGTTAATGCCCGGATACGGATCGCGCCAGTCGGCTTCAAACCCAGCGCGATACGCCTCGATGGCGCGTTTCAAATACCCACGCGCTTCCATCGCGCGTCCGCCTTTCAGAGCATTCTCCCAGCGATCCTTGTACACCCGCCCCAGCAGCCCGGCGGTCTCGCTGCTCTGGCCGAATTTCTCAATCGTCGCCTTCAGAATCTGCTCGGCTTCTTCCGATCGTCCCAGCCGATTTTGCGCGAAGGCCAACTGCTCCTGCACCATCCGGGTATTTTGCAAGGTACGCGACATGCGATCGTAAAGATCCACCATCTCCTGGTAGGCCTTCACGGCGCGAAACGAAAGAAACAAATCCACCACGACGCCGGCTTCTGCATTGCGCATGTCGGGGAACTCCGCCGCAATGCCTCGCACCGCATCCGCCCCCGCCTTGCGCGCTGCCGCGAGCCGCTTCTTGTATTCGCGCGAGTTGCTCACCCGGTCGCGGAACAGATCCGTCTTCTCGTGGTCCACCTCAATCCGCGGCATGTCCTGGATGAGCGTGAAGAGCGGGCTGTCGTCATGCGGTTCCTCGTTCGCGGTCCGCAGGCGCTGCACAATGTTTTCCTTGTCGCCCTCGGCATCGGCCGGCTCGCCGTTCGCATCCAGGTGATAGGGAAGGCCGCGCAACAGCGCGATGTCGAAAGGCAGAGAGGTTCCCTCGGCAAACAGAATCACGGTGCTCGCCGGCCGCACGGCGTGGCGAATCCCCAGTTCGTAATAGACATTCGGGTTCGCGCCCGTCACGTCGGCGATCGCAAACTCGCACAGCATCAACCGTTCGTACATCGGCTTGTGGATGGTCCCGCCCACCTGCTCTTCATCGGCCCGGATCGGTTCCAGGCCCGCCGCCGTCACTGCCGGCTGGATGATCTGCTGATAGACAGTATCGAAATCAATCAGCTTGCCCGTTCCATCCTGCTTGCGCCCAAACGGCATCAGCACAAAGCAGAGGGGTTTCATCGGGTTCGCGGTCGCATGCACCAGAAGATTGTAAATCTCGTTTCACTATCGAACTTGAATATTTCGTATCTGGGTCCGGCACGAACCACGCCCACGTTGTACCGCCGGTCTCCTGACAGGCTGTACTGAAAGCCTCCCGGCCCTCAGAGACTTCGTCAGGCTCTCAGCTCTTCTCCTCGGCAAAGTGGCGTAGGGCGCGGAGCGGCGCGCGCCATCAGCTGTCAGGCAGAAAGCGCAATCAGCTTCTCCATCGGCATTCCAATCACATCTGTGTATAATCCGACGCAAATCGAAGTGGGCGGGCCAGTTAGCGCGGAGAGGTCGACGGAGCCATGGAGACATACCGATTTCGAGCGTTTGTCAGCTACAGCCGCTCAGACAGGCAATGGGCAAAGGCGCTTCAGGCGCGGCTGGAGCGATACGTTCTGCCCAATTCCCTTCGACTCATCAATCCCGGAGTGCGCCAGGACCGGCGTCCCCTGAAGCCGGTCTTCCGTGACGAGGATGAGCTCGTTCCCGGGCAGGGCCTGCCGGAGCGCATCCGGAAGGGGCTGGAACATTCGCAATACCTGATTGTGGTCTGCAGTCCGCGCGCCGCCGCGAGCGAATGGGTGGGCAAGGAGATCCGCGATTTCATCGCGCTGGGGCGCGGACACAACATCCTTGCTGTCGTTGTAGACGGAGAGCCGAACGCCGAAGCACATGGCGCGGCGCCGGAACTGGAATGCCTTCCGCGCGAGCTGCGTTTCAAGCCGGAAGTTGAGAAGGATGCAGCGGGCAATACGATCGTCAGCTTTTCTAGCGATCCAGCGGAGCCGTTGTGGGTGGACTGGCGCAATACGAATCATCGCAACCGGCCGATGTTCCTGCGCCTGGTGGCTGCGTTGCTTTCGCTGTCGTCGCTGGACGAGCTTGTCCACAGGGACCGTGTGTACCGCCGCAGGCGCGCAGCGGCGCTTTGGAGTGCGATTGGAATCGCCGCATGCTGCATTGTTGGCTTGGGCATCGAATTGATGATCCAGGCGCAGAAGACGGCAATCAAAGATGGCAATACGCTGGTCCTGCTCGCCGGCAAGGCAGAGCAACAAGGCGATTGGGAAAGCACGGCAAGATACGCGCTGCTTGCGCTCAGGCGGGCGGATCGCCCGCTGATTGGGTTCGACCCTGAGAAGGCCGAAGATGCGCTCGCGGCAGCATTGCTGAGCAACCGGAGAATTGGCGCGCCGTATGGCGGGGGAACGGCTTCCAAAATGCGGTTACTTTCGGCCGACGGAAGCTCGCTGGCGATTCTCGCGGAAGATGGCTCAACGCACGTGCTCGACACCACCACCGGCAAGCCGCTCGGGCCGCCGTTTTCCGTAGGCTCGATAAGTGATAAGCAAGAGAAACAGGTGGTTCTCTCGGCGGACGGCAAGGCGCTGGTAACATCCGAGGTTTCTTACAAGCCTATCCGCCAGACACTTTTTCAGATCTGGGATGTAGCTCAGGGAACAAAAGTCAGGACCTTGACGATCGGAGATCCTCTCGCCATGGGGGGCGTAGGGATTTCACCCGGCAACAAATATCTCATTGCCTGCACATCGCCAAGCTCCGGAATGGAAATTCATTTATTCGACCTCTCAACCGGAAGCGACACAAAGCTCGATGGTGGCGCGATCCTGGGCCAGGGCCGTGGCGATGGAGCTTCTTTCGAGTTCTCGCCGGATGGCGTGCTCGTCGCGGGTTCGAGTGATGTGGGCATTATGGTTTGGAACACAGAAACCAAGGAACCCGTTGCCCCGCTTATCAAGATCGGTGGAGAAGGTCAAATTGGCGCGTTTGCCCTGTCGCCGGATCATATGACCCTTGTGGCGTACGTTGACCACACACTTGAACTCTGGGATATACAGACAAAGCATAATATTGGCGGCTTCGACCATGACCTAATCGATTCCATGGCCTTTTCCAGGAGTGGACAACAGTTGGGCGTCGTGTCCGGCAACGGCGCCGAAGTTTCTCAGGTCATTCTTCAAGGCGACTCCGAGGCACATAACGACCTGAGGGGAGGAGTGCATACGGACCTCGGAGACAGCGAGATCAGTATTCAGGGCGCTACGCAACTTGCCTTTCCTGTCGACGAAAGGCAGGTCGTAACAGACGACGGCACTACGGTCCGCCGGTGGAAGCTGTATTGGTATGATCGCCGCGAATCTCTTCCGAATATGCAGGACAGCTTCTTATCGGCAGACGGAAGTGTGCTGGAGCTGTTGAACAAAAAGGGGCAATTGATTCCTCTGAATTCTCAATCCCTGGCCCCAATTGGTCCCCCGGTAACCGTTCCGGCCGCGGTATCGTTTTTTGGTAGTCCGATCGTTCAGATGGACCGACTTACCTTTTCATCCAAAGGGAACATGATGGCTTTCGTGACGGACAGAGGACTTGCTGTCGAGGTCGTGAACTGGCTGACTGGCGAGCAATGGCAACTGCCCATCCAACAGTACGATGTAAAAGCGATTTCACTCTCCCCCGACGGGAACCTGCTTGCCGCAGCTACTGCCAGGCAGGTCGAGCCAGGACAACGCGACGAGAAAACAGG
>JBEKEP010000239.1:0-4423 GCA_050013775.1 Occallatibacter sp.
TCTTGCGGAGTGCATTGTGGATGGTCTGGCCCTGCGGATCGAGGACCGATGCCTTCAACGTGACATAGACATGCGCCTTCATAATCCCTGATTATAAAGACAGGGAGCAAGGGAACGAGGGAGCAAGGGAGCAAGAAGACAAAGATCGAGAGATTACGGGACTGTTGGCTGTTTACCACTCGCTGACCACTCAATCACGATTTCCATTTCCCCAAGGAGAAATCATACGCAATGGCGAATTATCTGGAGTTGCCGGTGGGCGACCGCGCGCCGGAAGTCTTCCGCGTGGTCATCGAGATCCCCAAAGGCGGTACGCAGAAGTTTGAGTACGACAAACAGCTGCACGTGTTCAAGCTGGACCGGAACCTGCACTCGCCGGTGCACTATCCGGGCGATTACGGCTTTATCCCTTCAACACTGAGCGACGACGGCGATCCGCTGGACGTGCTGGTGCTGGTTCCCGATGCCAGCTTTCCCGGATGCGTGCAGGAAGTGCGCCCGATCGGCCTGCTGGAGATGCTCGACCAGGGCACGCTCGATGAGAAGGTGCTTGCGGTGGGCAAGAACAATCCGCGCTACACCAATGTGTGGAATTACACCGATATGTATCCGCACCTGCTGAAGGAGATTACGCACTTCTTCTCCATCTACAAAGACCTTGAAGGCAAGCGCGTGGAGATGAAGGGCTGGCACGACGCTGGCTACGCACGCGACCGCGTGGCCTACGCGATGAGCCAGTTCAATGATGCAAAGGCGAAGAAGCAGGGAGTAGCCAGTAGCCAATAGGGAGTAGAAGGCGGCTGATGGCATCAGGCGTCTGGCTATTGGCTATTGGCTGCTGGCTATTGGCTCCGGCTTCCGTCGGGCGACCGCAACCGTAAGCGCGTAGAGCGGTGGCCCCAACAGAGCCACTGCGGCAGCGAACGCCAGCGACGAGACGTGGGCGAATGTCGTTCCGGGATCGCCGAGAGTTTGAGAGCGCGAGGCGTAGAGCGCGTAGGCGATGAGCGCGGTGGGACCGACAGCGAGCAGGCAGGCGAAGTTGAAGCTGCCGGCGCGGAAGGGCCGCGGCAGCTCGGGCTCGCGCAGGCGCAGGAAGATGAGCGCAAGGAACTCCAGGATCAGGCTGGAGCCATAGAGAATCAGGTCAATGGAGATGAGGCGCTCGAAGGGGAGACTGAGGGCGAGCGCCCAACCCAATCCGCACACAAGCACACTGACCCAAGGCACGCCGCGGCGGTTGCGATGCAGGAACGCGCGCGGCAACAGGCCGTCGGCAGCCATGGCGATGGGCAGACGCGTGTAGCTCATCATGAGGGCGTTGAACATGCCCACGCCGCAGATGACGCCTCCTGCCACGACGGCCAGCCCGAGCAGCGGACCACCGAGGGCGCTGCCGGCGATGGCCCACGAGCCAGTCGAGAAGCCGTCAGCAGAGAGTCCGGCGAAGGCCATGGCTGCCAGCGGCAGCACGTAGGTGAGAGCGGTAAGTAGAGCGGCGGCGATCATGGCGCGCGGGTAGTTGCGCTGCGGGTTGTCGACCTCGCGCGCGATGGTGGAAGCGTTGTCCCAGCCCATGTAGTTCCACAGCGCGACCAGAATGGCAGTGGAGAGGCTGAGTTGCGCGCCAGGCTCAACGGCAGTGCGTCCCCAGTTGATGGCGGGATGCGCGGTGAGACCGTGCCAGAAGCCGAGCGCGATGAAGATCACGAAAGGTGTGAGAAGTAACGCGAACAGCCACACCGAGTCTCTGCCGACTTCGGGTGCGCCGCGCAGGTTCCACGCGCAGCACAGCACGACGACGCCCAGCGACCAGAGGTAAGGGTAGGAGCCAACCGTGCGAATCAACATTAAGGGGAACTCTACTTGCCAGTGGGAGCTTTGAATGCCGCTCGTAGCCGAGCTGAACTTGCCCAGATAGAGGACGAAGATGCTGGGGTAAAGCGCCATATCGAAGACGCTGGCGGTGAGCGAGAGCCAGCTTTCCTGGTAACCCCAGAAGGGTCCAAGGCCGCGGCGCACCCAGACGTAGAAACCGCCTTCCGCGGGAATGGCTGCGGCGAGTTCGCCGATCATCAGGGCGGTGGGCAGGCTCCAGATAAGCGGCAGCGTGAGCAGGATGAGGATGGCGCGGCCATATCCTGCGCCGCCCAAAATGTCTTCAATGCCGTAAGGTCCGCCGGAGACCATGAAGTAGGTGGCGGCAACCAGGGGCAGGAAGCGGATCTTGCGCAAGGCGGGATGGAGAACTAACCGCATGATTGTGAATGTATTGAATGTACATGGGCAAGGGCGGTGCGAATAGCGGGAAGTGGAAAGGCGTGCCGGGCAGCCGCGGCTTGGCGCTCTGAGAGGACCGATGCGTAGAGGGAGGGGTGGTGTCAGGCGGGTCGGGCCGTGGCAGCGGAAGTTCCGGTATAATCCTGATTGAGACACGGAGAGATGGCCGAGTGGCTGAAGGCGGCGGTTTGCTAAACCGTTGTACGGTCAAAAGCTGTACCGGGGGTTCGAATCCCCCTCTCTCCGCCAGCTTTTTGAATCTAAACACTCCAGAGTTTATTGAATAGTTGAAGAGCTGAACTCCGAAAGGGCCTCAAGTGTCCTATTAGTGTCCGCTTCGCGCCGAACTGCCTCTGCAATGTGATTTTCCAGCTTCGTCAATGCGCTCCGGACATCGGCGGCGGCTGTTTTGATATAGTAGGTTGCCGTCGTGCTCACGTTTGCATGACGAAGGATTCGCTGAATCACGATATCCGGCACACCCAGACGGTAAAGACTGCTCCCAAGACCGCGCCGAGCAGCGTGCCAGCCGTGCCACTCGGGAATGCAGGCGTCACGCCTATATTCGTGATTCGTCTTCTGGTGAGCTGACTCCGGTTTTCCGCAACGTTCGCAGCGATTCAAGGCCGGCAGGATGTATCGGTTTGTGCCAAGCCTATTGGCGAAGATCGGGCCGGTTTGAGGATTGCCGCAGCGCCGCCGGTGCATTTCGAGCCGTTCCGCCAACTGTCGAATGACGGGAACCGGGGCGCGCCCTTTGCGCGTCTTTGGGCCCGTTATCCTGCCATTCCAAATGGAGCGGGTGATGTGCATTTCTTCGTCGTGGTAGTTCTCCCAAAGCAGACCGCGAATCTCGCCGAAGCGCAGCCCCATGAATGCGGCAATTGCAAAAGCTGTATCGGCAGGTTCGGGGAGCCGGGTGAGTATGCCCTGGATTTCCTCCAGCGAATAGGCATACGTTTCTTGCGGCTCAGCAGCGCCAGGATTTATTGCCGTATCGTGGGCAGGATTCTCTCCATGGAAATAGTCCTGTTGCCTTGCCAGAGTGAAGATCGCGCTCACAACACTCTTGACGTGCTTCAAGGTATTGCGGCTCAGACTGCCACTGCCAATCTGATCTAACCAGCCTTGGACGTGATAGGTCCGGGTGGCTTTGAGCCACTGGTGCGCACAATGAGGTCTCAAATGATCTTCCCAGATGTCGCGGTATCCCTTCGCGGTGGAAGGCCGCTTGTGCTGCTCAACCCAAGGGAGGTAAATCCGCTCGACAAAATCGCCGATGGTGACAATGTGCTCCGCAGGAATTGCGCCACCGTTCACTGTTACCATGTGACGTTCCGCTTCTTTCTCGATGTCGGCGGGCGGGCGCTTGCCGCGCGTTGTCACCGGCCCCAGGCATTGTGAAACCCGCTTCCGTTGAACGGTTCCTCCCAAGTTGCGGCGTTCCCAATAGCGAACGAACCACCTGTCTCCTATTCGGACGATCTGACCTTTTTGTTTTCGGTTCCGCATTTAAACTGCTCTCCTCTCGCTTACTTTCACGGGCTGCTACCGCCGGCTTCGCAAACCGGATTTCCGCTCACGTTCCATTCCTAGCTGTCCCCCGACTTCCAATCCATCCGTATGAACGTTGCCGAAAATCGCTGCCTTATTGCCTTCGAATCAATATTTCGGAATCGGTTCTCTAACCCCCTCCGGGCGAAATTCGAAGCAATCGCGCCGACCTGTTCGAACGTCAGCATCTCGCCCTCAGATTGCTGTCTTTCGTCGCCGGCAGCTGTATCGGATCACCACCTTACGTCATTGGGAGCAGGTGCGGGGACAACCGTGGTCAGCAAGTCCGCCTTTTGTCACGTGGGTTTACGCAAAAGGTGAAAGTTGAACCCGTAAGGCGAAAGTCGCGAACGCAACGAAACACAAGTCGCACATTCTTAAATACTTACAGGTGATGTGGCCAATGCGCACTAGGATCGTGAGTTCTGCATGAAAATCCTACATAACCTACATAACCTACGTAAGTCGTTTATTGTCATCACATAAAGGACAGTGCAGGTTCTTGTTGTCATTGGTCAAACCTACATAACCGTAAGTGCCGGCTGTGTCGTGGAGAAGACACGTTGAACTGCGAAGTGAACACACCTGG
>JBEKEP010000240.1:0-4384 GCA_050013775.1 Occallatibacter sp.
AAGAGCGGGAGCAGCGCGTTGATCCAGACGCTCTGAAATGGCCCCAGCAAATCGCCGAGCGGGCTGGTCCAACCGCCGAGAAACAGCAGCGTGGCCACGCAGCCCACGTTGATCATGTTGCCGTACTCAGCCATGAAGAACATGGCGAACTTCATTGAACTGTATTCGGTGTGATAGCCGCCGGTGAGCTCGCTTTCCGCTTCGGGCAGATCGAAGGGTGAGCGGTTGGTCTCGGCGAAGGCGGCCATCAGATAAATGAAGAAGGCTACAAATTGGAGTCCGCCAAAGATATTCCAGGTTGCGATGCCGAGCCGGGCCTGCTGCTCGACGATGACGCGGAGGTTGAGCGAACCGGCGCGAAGCACCACGCCGACCAGTGAAAGGCCTAGAGCCAACTCGTAGCTGATAAGCTGCGCCGAGGAGCGCAGCGCGCCTAGCAGCGAGTACTTGTTGTTCGATGACCAGCCGGCAAGGGCGATACCGTACACTCCCATGGAAGTGATGCCGAGGATGACGAGCAGCCCGACGTTGATATCTGAAATCTCAAAGAGATCGAGGCCGTGCGGGCCCATGCCCGGCGCGCCAAAAGGAACCACGGAGATGGAGATGAGCGCACAGCCGAGCGAGATGATGGGCGCCAGCAGATAGAGCGGGCGGTAGACAGCGGTGGGAATCAGATCTTCTTTGAGAAATGACTTGGCGCCATCCACGAGGGGCTGCAAAAGTCCGAAGGGGCCGACACGGCTGGGTCCCCAGCGATTCTGGATGCGGCCCACCAGCTTGCGCTCGAGGAGCACGGTGTAGGCGATGCCCATGAGCATCACCACCGTGACTACGGCGACTTTGAGCAGGCTCCAGAGAAAGAATGCGAGGATCGTCACGTGCGTTTTGCCTTCTGGTGAATAGCCTTAGCTTGCGCAGGGGCTCAAGCCCCGGATCATATTCTGCGCATCGAATGGCACGACTGAAGTCGTGCCCTGACACTCGTGCACATCGAAGTTGCGTGGTTAATCGGCGGCGGTTTCGGCCAGTTCTTTCGTTTGATGTTGCGTGAGTTGCTTGAGCGTGGCGCTGTAATGGCCCAGCGTTCCGGAAGTGAAAAGCGTGTCGTGCGCGGGAACGATGAGGTCCGGGCTTGAGAGTGCCTTCACCGGCACAAATCCGGGCGTGGCTTCGAGTTCCGTGTGCACATTGTTGCCCGCGAACAGGTTAATCCGATCGAGGGTGTAACCCGGAACGAGCCGTTCAATTTCATCCAGCAGCGCGAGCGGATCGAAGGGGCTCAGTTTGGGTTCGAGGCCGTTGGCTTCAAGCCACACGGCGTGACGATCGGCTTCGCCGGCCTGTGCGCCGCGCGATTGGCCGAGATCGCCCGTGATGCCGCGTTTGCCGAAAGGAACCAGGGTGCGGACATCGACTCCCATGGCTCCGGCAAGACGGACGAGGATCTCGAAGTCTGGCTTGACTCCGGCTCGGTCGGCGGCCTTGCGCACCATCTGAATGTCGCCGTAGGTGTTGGTTACTGTGCCGGACTTCTCGTAAAGGCTGGCGGCCGGAAGAACAACGTCGGCAAGAGCTGCTGTTTCTGTTAGGAAAAGGTCCTGCACGATCACAAACGTGTTTTTGAGGGCCGCGGGATCGAGCCCGGCGCGGGAAGCAGGGTTGGCACCAACGACCAGGAGCGCGCCGAGTTCGCCGTTTGCGGCCGCGTCGAGTATTTGCGGCAGCGTTTTGCCGGGCGCGACGGGGAGGCTGGGATACTCGGAGAATGCGCCGGAGGCGGTCACCGGGACATAGCCGGGCAGAAGGTCGGGGAACAGGCCCATATCGGCAGCGCCGCGCGAGTTCGCGTGGTCACCGAGATAAGCGAATCGGACATGCCCTCGTTTGAGGCCCCAGGCAACGAGATTCTCGGCGTCTTCGCCGCGAAACTCCTCGCCAAAGAGGACTACGAGCGATTCTTCGGCAAGGAGGGCCTTGCTGAAGTCGGATGTGCCCTGATCGAGAAAGGCAGCGAGGTTCCTGAAGCCGCCGGGGGGAAGCTCCTGCGTGGCTTTGGCTTGGCGGTCGAGTTTGATGGGCTTGGAGTTGACGATGTAAAGGCGTGCGCGGTTCAGACGCACATTGGTGCGCAGCAGCCAGGCGAGCAGCGGATGCTCCTCCGTGGGATTGCCGCCAACCAGAAGGATGGCGCAGGCCGAAGCAATATCGCGCAGGCTCGCGGTTTTTCCGCGGCTTCCGGCGAGAGCGCGGGCGAAGGCTGCATAATCGCTGCTGCGCGCGTGGTCGATGTTGTTGGTCCCAAGCACCGTGCGCGCGAATTTCTGCAGCAGGTAATTTTCTTCGTTGGTGGTGCGGTTGGAGCCGATGACGCCGATGGCCGCGCCCCCGCGCGCATCGCGAATCTCCTTCAGCTTTCCGGCGGCAATGCGGAGCGCGTGTTCCCATGTGGCGGGTTCGAGTTTACCGGCCGCGTTGCGAACCAGCGGTTGCGTCAAGCGGTCAGGGCTCTCCACAAAGTCGAAACCGAAGCGACCTTTTGCGCACAGAAAATCATTGTTGATGCCGCTCTTGTCGCGATTGTCGGCGCGCACGATTTCGGAGCCGTCGTTGGTGGAGCGCACACCGAGTGTTACCTTGCAGCCGTCAGCGCAGTGCGTGCACACGGTGGAAACGTGACTCATTTCCCAGGGGCGAGTCTTGTAGCGATAGCTGCCGCTGGTGAGCGCGCCCACGGGGCAGACGTCAATGCACATGCCGCATTGTTCGCAGTCGAGCTGATGATCGTCATTGGGCGCGATGACGGAGTTTGCGGCGCGATTCTGGATGCCGAGCGCCCAAACATCCATGCCTTCGCCGCACATGCGGATGCAGCGGTAACAGAGGATGCAGCGCGGGCGATCGTAGAAGACAGCGGGCGACCACTGCTGCTCGTCGCGATGATGCTTGACCTCAACGTACTGGCTTTCGCCTGCGCCGTACTTGAAGGTCATGTCCTGGAGTTCGCACTCGCCGCCCGCATCGCAGACGGGACAATCGAGCGGATGATTGCCAAGGAGCAATTCGATGGTGGCTTTGCGCGCCTGTGCGATTTCCGGCGACTCGGTGATGAAGACTTGACCCTCCGCCACGGTGGTGGTGCAGGCGGTTTGGAGTTTGGGCACTTTCTCCTGGCGCACCACGCACATGCGGCAGGCGGCCTGCAATGAAAGACCGGGATAGTAACAAAAGGCAGGAATTTCGATGCCGGCTTTGCGGCAAGCGTCAATGAGCAGCGTTCCCGCCGGAGCGTTTAGCTTTTTGCCATCGACTGTGAATGTGACATCAGGCATTCTATGTTTGCGGTCCCTCAGGGGCTAAAGCCCCGATTATTTCATTCGGTCATCGGCACGCGACCCACGCAGTTCGTGGGTTCCCCGGTCGTGCCCTTTCAAGACTTCTCCGGGCCTAAAGGCCCTCTCGTTTTGCGTTGGGCGTCAGGGGCCTAAAGGCCCCTGCTCCCTCCGTCATACGACCGTCAACTGCGGTACGCCTTCCCGGGCAAATGGGCACGGCTTTCCGTTCAAGTGATCTTCAAACTCCTTGCGAAACTTTTTCAAGAACGCGATGGTCGGCATGGCCGCGGCATCACCAAGTGGGCAGAAGGTGCGGCCCAGCATGTTTTCGGCCAGGTACTGCATGTTGCCGATATCGGCCTCTGCGCCGAATCCGGCGTGGAAGCGGGTGAGCGATTTCTTGAGCCAGTCGGTGCCTTCGCGGCAGGGAATGCACCATCCGCAGCTCTCGTGTGCGTAGAAGCTGATGGTGCGGAGGGCGAATTCGACGATGCAGGTCTGATCGTCGATGACGACGACGCCGCCAGAGCCAAGCATGGAGCCGGCTTTGCCCACCTGGTCAAAGTCCATGCCGATATCGATCTCTTCGGGTAACAAAACAGGAGTGGATGAGCCGCCGGGAACAGCGGCCTTGAGTTTGCGCCCGCCGCGTATGCCGCCAGCCACTTCGTAAATCATTTTCTTGAGGTTGTATCCCATTGGCAATTCGTAAACGCCCGGCCGCTCCACGTGGCCGCTGATACAAAACAGGCGTGTGCCGCCATTGCGCGGAGTGCCTATACCGGCATACGTCGCCGCGCCCATTTCGATGACATGGGGCACCGTCGCGATGGTCTCGGCATTATTAATGACCGTGGGACCGCCGTAGAGGCCGACGACAGCAGGGAAGGGCGGCTTGATGCGGGGCACACCGCGTTTGCCTTCGAGCGACTCCATCAGCGCGGATTCTTCGCCCACTTCGTAGGCGCCGGCGCCGGTTTGGGTGATGATCTGGAACTCGAGGCCGGAGCCGAAGATGTTCTTGCCGAGAAAGCCGCGATCGTAGGCGT
>JBEKEP010000241.1:0-8454 GCA_050013775.1 Occallatibacter sp.
TCGGCGGTGGTAGGTCCGAACTTGCCGGCGAATCCCTGGGGCGAGAAGAGTTGCTTCCAGGCGATGGCGTGGCTCGGCGTAGGCGCGTAGAACTGCCAGGGTATATAGCCGATGAGCTCGCGCACGCCGGCGAATTGAAGTTGCGTGCCGGGGTCCTTGAATCGCTTCTCTTTACGAATACCGGAGTCGGCCGCGGGAGAGAGATCCTCGTAGAACTCATCTTTGGGGTTCCAGAGTTTGGTTTCGATGAGATGCTCAAGCGCGCCGGCCTTGGCATCGTATTCGGCGGAGACCGCCGATTGTTGCGAACCGCGCGCGAAATCCGCAATGGCGCGCGCATCGGCCAACATGTAGCTATTCAGGGGCGTGCGATAGCCGTCGCCGCCGATGGATTTCTCCATTGCATCGCGCGTGTCGATCTGCCAGTACATACCAACCGCTGGATCGAGATGATCGTCCCACCCTTTGTAGTTCGCGATGAGAGCGGAGAGCAGATCTGCGCCGAGCCTCGGATCGCCGGTGGCCTCCGTTACCAGCTGCACGCTCCATGCAAAAGGAAAGCTGTAGTTGCGGGGCTTTGCATCGGGACTGCCCCAAAATCGCGCGTAATCTTCGGCGATGGTGCGGTCGCGCAGCCAGCGCGCCTCGCCGAGATGAAAAGGCGCAGCATCGGGCAGCACTCCGTTCTGGGGAAGATCGGGGCGATGCAGCCACTCGGTGATTAAGTAGCCGTGTTCCGCGGTTTGCTCAATGTGCTTCTGGAAGGAGTACCAACGGAAGTAATACATCTCCTCGAATTGTTTGTTTGAGGAATTGAAGAACGGGATGTTGGCTGTGATCCACGGCCACTCGTCGGCGGGCTGCTGGCCAGTGGCTTCGCGCTCGTCGGCAGCGAACTGGTCGACGTAATGGTGGTAGTCGTCGGGGTGAAGAACGGCAATGGGCTGCGGCGCTTTTGTCTGGGCGAATGCGGCGGCGGGAAGAAGCGTGAGCGCGAGCGCGGATGAGAGAGGAAGTTTCATCGATATACATCCTGTAAAACACAGTGCCTGCCTGCGCTAGACGCGCTGTACAGCGCCCACTGGCGTTTCATGGCCGTTGAGACGCTCGAGAATTTGGCGTGCATTGCCCAGCGAATCTCCGGCCGCTTGCTTGAGGCAAGAGATATCGTTGGTGCAGAACAAGAGATCGATGCCGAGCCCGAGCCAGAAGGCGAATTCTTCGGGCGCGCAGGCGGTGGCGATGCACTTGTTGTGATTGCGCGCGGCTTTGACGATCTTTTCCGCGGCTGCCTGTACGACAGGGTGCGAAGTTTGCGAGGGCAGGCCAAGGCTGGCGGCAAGATCGGCGGGGCCGATGAAGAGATCGACATCGGGAACGGCGGCCAACTCGTCTACGCGGTCGAGGCCGACGGAACTTTCGATCTGCGCCATAAGGCAAAGTTCTTTGTTGAGGCTTTGCTGCTGGGCGACAACGGGGCTGGGGATGCTGTAGTTGACGGCGCGCGAGACAGAGAAGAAGCCGCGGCTGCCGGCGGGAGCAAAGCGCGCGTATTCGCGCAGTTCCTGCATCTGCTCGGGCGTTTCAATCATGGGAACATCGAGAATGTCGGGACCGCATTCGGCGCCTTTGAGAACGTTTTCGCGGCGCACGTCGGGAATGCGGATCATGGTCAACATGCCGGTACCAGCGGCCATGCGGCAGAGGTCGGCGGCTTCAGCAAAAGTGATGTGGCCGTGTTCCATCTCGATCCAGATCACCTGGTAGCCAAGATGCGCACAGATCTCAAGAAAGATGGGATCGTAAAAATAGACGGCTGCGCCCAAAAGAGCCTTGCCGCCGTTGGCCTGAACAGCTTGCTGCAAACGATTCATGGAGTATCTCCCAGTGGAATGGATTGAGGGCTGGAATGCTTGCGAGCGGCGAGCCAGCTCCAGAGTGTTTGGGTGGAGGAAAGGTTTTGCGGCGCCGGGAAGAAAGCCGCGCAGAGCAAGCCGGTCGCGAGGAGCAGAAGATTGCCGAAGACGCCGATGGTGTATTCGCTCCAAGGGTAGTTGTAGCGATGAAGGTTAAGCCATTTGCCGCCGTCGAGTGTGAGCGTGGCGTAGGCGGTGAAGAGCAGGTTGACCACGATGCCGGTGATAGCGCCGAAGCGGCCCGCTCGTGGCGATAGAAATGCCAGCAAAAAAAGTCCGGCCAAGCCGCCGGCGACGATGGCGGTAGCGGCATAGTAAAGGGCCAGAGCGGAGCCGTGCGTGGAACTGAGGCGCAGCGCGACGGCGATGGCAAGAAAGCCGCAGAGGACGACGGCGAGTTTGCCGAAGCGCAGGCGCTGCGCATCGCTGTGGCGAGGGAAAAAGTGTGAGTAGAAATCTTCAACCAGAATGAGGCCCATGCAGTTGAGATCGGAGGCAAGCATTGACATGGCTGCGCCGAAGAGCGCGGCGAGAAACAGGCCCGCGACGCCGACCGGCATCTGCGTGACCATGTAATAGGGGAAGACCTGATCGGCGCGCGTGATGGCGGCGGGGAGCGATTGGCCCGAGAGACGGTAGAAGGCCCAGAGCAGCGAGCCGATGAGCATGAAGGCGGTCCACACCGGAAGACAGAGCGATGCGCCCATGGCGATGCCGCGCAAAGCGGAGCGGTCGGAATTTGCGGCCAAATAACGCTGCACCACGGTTTGATCTGCGGTGTATTTCTGCAAGTAGTAGAAGAAGCCATAGAGCGCCATGGTCCAGAAGGTGGGGCGGGCGAGGTCGAAGTCGAAGCTGCCCAGACTGGTTTTGTGGTTTACGGCAATAAGGTGAAACATGGCAGCGGGCCGCGCGTGCGGCGAGCAGAGCAACAGGATAAGCGTGACGGCGATTCCGGTCCAGAGCAGAAAGCCCTGCACCACGTCTGTCCAAATCACAGCGCGCAGGCCGCCGATGAACGTGTAAAAAATTGTGATGACACCGAGACCGATGATGAGGAATGCGATAGACCAGCTGGTAAATCCCGCAACCGCGAGCGCGAGCAGGTAAAAGACGAAGCCCATCTTGGCAAAATGGCCCGCGGCGAAGGCGAAGGAAGAATACATGCGTACGCCCGGGCCAAAGCGTTTGCCGAAGTATTCGTAGACCGACATCGACACTGCGTGGCGGAAGAAGGGAACGATGATGGGGCCGATGGAGAGGATCACGAAGACAAAAAGAATGCCGGGGACGAGCAAATTCCAATCGCCCGCATAGGCCGCGCCGGGGAAGGCGATGAAGGTGAGGCTGGTGATGATGGTGGCCAGCAAGGAAAGGCCCGCGGCCCAGCCGGGGACGGTACGCCCAGCGATGAAATAGGAGTCAGTGGTTTTCTGACGACCCGCGACACGAATACCAATGCCGACGAGCGTGATCATATAGGCGGCAATGATGAGCGTGTCGGCGAGATGCATACTAGCGCAGGCCTCCAGAGCTTGCGGATTCGGCTGCAGCTCCGGCCAGAGCGAGCTTGCCCTCAGCCATGCTGACGGCGAGGCGCATGGCCGCCTTCATATTGGTGGCGTCGGCCTGGTTGGTACCGGCGATATCGAAGGCGGTGCCGTGATCGACGGAGGTGCGGATGATGGGCAGGCCGAGCGACACATTCACGCCGCCGGTGAAATCGATAAGCTTCATGGGGATGTGGCCCTGATCGTGATACATGGCGACGATGAGATCGAATTCGCCGCGCAGGGCGCGGACAAAGATGGTGTCGGGCGAGTGGGGACCGGAGCAGTCGATGCCCAGCGCGCGCGTCTGCTCGATGGCGGGGGCGATGATGGCAGCATCCTGTGTACCGAAGAGTCCATGCTCGCCGGCATGGGGATTGAGACCGCAGACGGCGATGCGCGGAGCGCGACGGTGCATCCACAGAAGTGCGTCGTGGCCTAATTGGATAGTCTCCACGATGCGCGCACGATCGAGTTTGCAGGCCTGCTCGAGGGGAATATGCGTGCTGACGTGGATGGTTGCCAGCTTCTCAGAGTAGAGCAACATGCGCGGCTCCGGTGCGCCGGTCAGCTCGGCAATGTATTCGGTGTGCCCGGTGAAGACGCGGCCGGAGAGTGTGACCGCTTCCTTATTCAGCGGCGCTGTAACCATGGCGTCTGCCTCGTCGCTCATGCAGAGCTCTGCGGCACGGCGGACATAGGCGATAGCCGCGAGGCCGTATTCCGCGCGAAGCTGGCCGAAGGCAACGGTGTGATCGGCAGGTAGCTGAGTCCGCAATCAGTATCCACTGCGCGAGCGACGCGACGGAGTCGTCGCTGAGAGCCTTGAGTGCAATTTCTGCGCCGACTCCGGCGGGGTCTCCGATGCTGATGGCGATGCGTGCGAGCCTGCTCATGCCGGACCTCGCAGCGCGTTCAGGATTTCATTGAAGATCGTGGGCGCGCCAAAACCGCCGGATTTTGTGATCACGATGCAACCTTCCGACCTGCCGCCCTGCACTATGCCCCAGGGAATTCCGGGCGCAAGCTCTCCATGGAGGATAAAAGAGTGGGCGCCGAGCGTGGTGACGGCGAGCAACGCGGTGTCGCCGCCGGTGAGGATCAAGGCCTGCGGTGCGAAGGTGCGGAATGCGGCGAGAATGCGCGCGCGATCGCGGCTGTTGTAACGGGTCCGCAGCACCTGAACGGCGCGAGAGTCGACACGATCGAGGGTTTCAAGCTGGAGCTTCGTCACGGGATGATCGGAACCGGCAACGATTAATGTGCGCGAGGCGGAGGGCGGGGGCACAGGCCGGATGCGCCGGGCGTCATGGCTGGCGAGAGCTTGCGCCAGACCGGCAGATCCTGCGAACAGAAGGCCGGAAAACTTTTCCGCGGCGCGCACCAGAGCTTCCAGATCCGACTGCGTGGAAGTGTCGCACAAAAGTACGGACTTGCCAGAGTCGAGCGCTGCGGCAAGCTCCTCAGGGCGGGAGACGAGACCCATGAGACTCCTGTGGATTGGGGAAAAGAGTTTGGCGATGTCGACCAGCGTGCGCTGGCCGGTGGCGTCTTGAATTTCCAGAATGCCGTTGCGCACCGTGCGGCCCGCGGCGGGAAATGCGGGGGCAAGCAGGACGGCGCGCGATCCGAAGACGCGATGTGCGGCCAGAATTTCCGCGGCAAAAGGGCCACGGGCCGCGGAGTCGACCTTTTTGAACAGAAGCGCCGGGAGATTGGAGGCGAGGGCTGCGGCAGTGCGCGTTACGATGCGCGACGCCTTGGCCGGCGAGAGCGAGCGGGAATCCGTATTGAAGGCCTGCACTGGCTCTGAGGCTGGAAACGAGGCTGCGGCGCCAAGCCAAACGCGCACCGCGCGACCCGCGCGAAGAAATGCCGCGGCCGCATCGCAGGCGCCGGTCAAATCGTCGGCCAGAAGAACGACCTGCTCCGGGAACGGAGTCGGGGAGGGGGCCGGGTTGTGGCGCGGGTTGGCGGTAAGGGTGAGCATGATGGAGGCGTCGCTTTATTTTCGAGAGTATACGATTATTTTCTAATTTTCGGAATGCTGATTTTGGAGGGAGTTTTGAGGGCCGGAACAAGGTCCGGGCCTCTGATGGGAAACGGGGCCTTTTGAATGCCGGAAACTCATCGAAATTTTGCTCGTGGATTCTCTGGAATCAACAAATTCCGTCGGAGTTCGACGAGCAATTGCGGAGATCGATGGGCCGGCCACGCAGGCCTGCGCTTCGCTTCCGGCACGGGCCTGAAAGTTGGAACTTCCGGAGCTACATACGTTGCCCCTCCCACCGGCTAATAGGCGATGAGGGGTCTGAGGCGCGCGTTCACAATAAATGTCTAATTTCCGCAGCCGTGTGCAGCGGCTTCAGGTTTCATGATCCGGAACGCCCACGCGGGCTCATTCGGGCGCTGGAGGGGGAGCTGGATGTGCAGCCCGTCGGCCTCCTGATGCCACGAGAGCGGTGCATCGGAGCCCAGCATCTTGACTCCGCACACGGGTCCATTGAGATAGGGCAAGCCGCGCGCCAGCGAGCGAATGCGCAGGTCGCCATCGGCGGGCCAGCCCAGCGCGATGGCGTAGAGTGCGCCGTTGTGCGTGGTGAAGCGAATGTCTTCAGCCGTGAACTCCTGCTGATCGGAGTTTTTTGCCGTGCCGGTGACTTTTGTGGGGCCTTCACCGTAGACGAGCCACGGGCGCGAACCGTAGATGGCCTCGCCGTTGGTTTTGAGCCACGCGCCCATCTCGAGCAAAATGGCGCGCGCCTGCTCGGGAATGGTGCCGTCGGATTTGGGCCCCACGTTGAGCAGCAGGTTGCCATTCTTGCTGACCACGTCGACCAATTCGTCGATGAGCGACTTGGCGCTGCGGTACTCGTCGTTGTCTGCGTAGCCCCAGGAGTGAATGCTGACCGAGGTGTCAGTCTGCCAGGGCAGCAGGCGCAGCGTATCGAGCTTGCCGCGCTCGATGTCGAGAGTGGCGGCATTCTCAGGGAAATCGTATCCCTTGTAGGTGAGCACTACACCCTGACGGCGGCTTGCTGCCTCGTCGTAGTAGTAGGCCGCGAAGCGCTGGAGATAGGGCTGAAATGCGGGTTGGCCGATCCACCAATCGAAATACAGAAAGTCGGGGTGATACTTGGTTACGAGTTCGCTGCTGCGTTCCAGCCAGTCATCGAGGAAGGTTTTGTTCGGCGGAAGCCAGCGTTCGAGATGATCGGGGTCCGGTTCCTTCGAGTCGTCCTCTCCGGGCAGCGCCATGGGCTGCGCGGGACCATAGAGACCGGCGTAGCGCGGGTCGCGCACATCGGAATCGAATTTTGTGCCGCCGTCGTACCACCACCAATGCTCAGCGCGATGCGAAGAGACGCCAAAGTGCAGGCCGTGACTGCGCGTGGCCGCTGCTAATTCGCCGACTACGTCGCGCTTTGGTCCCATCTTTGCGGCGTCCCAATCGGTAAGGCTCGAGTCGTACATCGGGAAGCCGTCGCAATGTTCGGCCACGGGTACCACGTAGCGCGCGCCGGCTTGCGCGAAGAGATCGAGCCACGCATTGGCGTCGAAATGCTCCGCACGAAACATGGGGATGAAGTCCTTGTAACCGAATTTGGACTGCGGACCGTAGGTTGCGACGTGATGTTTGAACGCGGCATTACCCTCGATATACATGTTGCGCGAGTACCACTCGTTTCCGAATGCCGGAACGGAGTACACGCCCCAATGGATGAAGATGCCGAACTTGGCGTCGCGAAACCAGTCGGGCACACGATAGCCGGCGAGCGAATTCCAATCGGCGCGGAAGGGGCCCGTGCGCGGAGCCGCATCGACGCGCGCCAGTTGCCGCTGCATATTCACAGGCGTTTGCTGCGCATGCGCCAGGCAGGCAAGCGCTGCCAACACGGCTGTGACGAAGGCAAATTGCATTCCGCGGCTGCGCGCTTTGCGGTTCATGACCTCCAAGCTAGCAGATGAAGTGCGGGTTTGAGGATTGCGTTCGTGCACCCGGGTGCTGTATCACGGGGCTGATGACGTTTTCCGCAATGTTTCTGAAGCATACTCTTGCTGGCACGCGTGGAATCATCTGTTCCGCGGCTGTTTTGGGGATCTCGGCTGCGCTGGCCCATGGGGCTTCCGCTACCGGGTCGCATCTGCTGCGGCCTACCGACCTTCGCTGCAATGACAAGAGCGAGCCGCTGGCCGTTGCGGACGCGCATCCGGAATTCTCCTGGCAACTGGCTGCCTCGTCACCAGCACTGCACTCCGTAAGCCAGTCTGCGTACCGCATTCAAGTTACTGAGGACTCTCGCGGCGCTCGATCGACTCGCGCGGTCCTTTGGGATAGCGGGGTCGTTTTCAGCACGGCCACTTTTGGAATTGCCTACGCCGGGCCGGCACTTGAGGCAGGCCGCGCTTACACATGGCGCGTGGAGGTTTGGGACGAGCAGCATCGCGCCAGCGGTTGGAGCGACGCGGGTCATTGGGCCGAAGCGCCGGTGTGGCGCGCGACATGGATCGCTGCGCATCCCGCGGACTCTATCGAAAACGAACCAATGCCGATCTTCCGCAAGTCCTTTGCGTTGTCGCGACCTGTGGCGCGTGCAGTGCTCTACGCCTCGGGGCTAGGGCAGGACGAATTGCGGATCAACGGCCGCAAAGTGGGCAGCGATGAGCTGACGCCAGGTTGGAGCGACTACCGCAAGACGGTGTATTACGACGCCTACGACGTGACCGCGCTTGTGCGCGCGGGGCAGAATGCAATGGGCGTGATGCTGGGCAATGGGATGTATCGCGTGCTGAAAACGCCCGACCGGTACACGAAGTTTGTGGGCAGCTTCGGCCAGTTGAAATGCACGGTGCAGCTCCACATTGAATTCGCTGACGGCAGTGCCGCGGATATTTTGAGTGATGGTTCGTGGAAGACTGCGCCGGGTCCAATTACTTTTTCTTCCACGTACGGCGGCGAGGATTTTGACGCGCGGCTGGAGCCGCGG
>JBEKEP010000242.1:0-7002 GCA_050013775.1 Occallatibacter sp.
CGAAACTGGGCCCACCGTAAACATTCGCGGAGCACGTCGATTGTTGGTCGGCGCAGACGTAAAAGCTGAAATCCGCATTGGCCGAAACGTCAGGGCCGTTACGGTAGGTTTGGGAACAGCTGGCGCAGCCGGCCGCTGTGGCCACCTGCCACGAGGGAATCGCAAAGTCGTCCGGCGAAATGCCGCCGCCGCCGTCAGCCCAACCTGTTTCCGAGGCCCAGGCGCCGCCCGCGCCGGTCGTCGTCAAGACTGTTCCGCCGACGGTGGTGACGTAGACGCTTTCCGCCGGCCAATAGAAACCGACGCCCGATCTCCATATACCGTCGTTGCCGGCATCGGCAAAGAAGTTCTGGCCTTGCGCCGCGAACTCTTCGAAGTAGGGGTCGTCGGTGGTGGGGTCCGCGGGGGTCCAATCCCACGAAGAACTCAGCTGCGCGTTGAGCGGGTTGGCCGTGGCCATGGCGTTCAGAATGCCGGCATCGTCGATGGTTTGCCCCGATAGTGCGCCCGTTCCGATGTAAAGCACAAGACTGGATAAACCCGGAGCCATGCCGAGCGCCTGGGTGATGTCGATGGTCTGTTCTGTATCGTCGCACGTGGGCTCAACGCAACTTGTGCTCTGGGTGTCGACGGACTTGAGCGTGATGGGGACGGTATTGGTCTGGCCTACGTTTGTGTAGTACGTCGTCACGTCAGCCAGATCGGTACCGATGAACTCGAACAACCCTACCGATTGGCCGGTGCCGGTGAGAGTCGGTGAGGGATTTCCATTGACGTAATATGCCGCCCGCATGTCGCTGCCGAGGTACGAAGCGGAGGGGCCGGAGCCGGTGGTGGCATCGGGCTTTGCTGTGGCATTGGGATTCGCTTTCGCCGCGCTCGCATCGCGGCGCATGAGAGCGGGTTTTGGGGTCGAATAGTTGTCGAGGCCCGTGATGTGCCATAACTTGACCGCCAGATTCGGCGTGGGCTCGCGGTCCGGCGCAAAGAAAGTGCGGTTTTCGGTCGGGTGCTGATAGACGCCCATGGTCACATGGAGTGCTGCCTCAATGTTCGCAACCGGACCCGTTACGTCCAGGTTCATGCGATTGCGCGAGGTGCCAACCACGGTCAAACCGCTCGCCTCCACGAATCGAGTCACCGCGTCATAATCCTCCTGGCTGGGACCAAACCTTTCAGTGAACTCCTCCACCGTGAGGAATTTGCGATAGGACGGGCTCGAAGGATCGTAGAGATCCTTGAGAAAGGCAGTTAACTCTGCCTCGTTACGGTGCGGCAAAACAAGAACCAGGCGCATGGACTGGTTTGCGGGCATACGCCCGACCAGAGGCGCCTGCCCATTGAGAATCTCCTGGCGCACATGGCGCGTCAACAAGGGCTGCTGCTGGGCTTGGGAAACGACGGCCGCGCCCGAGACGAGTGCGGACACAAGCAGAATCCGGAGTGCGGGGAACCCAACACCTGGGAACATGAGTGTCTCCTATCGGTTCCGCTCAGCTGGATCGGGGAAGCCCCGCGGATGGGGAATGTATCCCGGATTGTACGCCTGACCCACGAGAGAATTGAACAGGATTTCCGATTATTTTTTCTGAGGGGCTAACTTAGCGCGGCTGGCCCGCGGGGATCGGCTTTCTCGAACGTCTTTCCGGGCTGCGGATTTATTCCGAGCCAATCACCGGGAAACAGGAAACTGCGCCGCACCCGCTCTGCGTCTACGGCTGGATCGTATGGTATTGTCGAATCAATCCCGCACCTGAAAGGGCCGGGGCTTCCCAAGCGTCCCAACCATCAACTGTTTGAATTTTCTCGTCGCGTGAATTCGCCCGATGCGCTTTTCCATTTTTTGAGCGGGGCGGCACACACGGGGCTGAATCCTTATCTCTAAATCATGAGCGAGAGGCGAGAATAAATCGATGAACCCGACCCGCGAAGCCGCTGACGCCAACCTTGTCCTGACGCTGGAAGAGATTGCCAACCTGGCGGAGCAGGAGGGCAAGCCGGCGGAAACGTTGATGAACGTGGTGGCCCTGATCGCCAAGCGCTTCAAGACCGACGTCTGTTCGGCTTATCTTCTCGAACCTGACCGGTCGAACCTGGTGCTTGCCGCCACGCTGGGCCTGCATCCCAAGAGTATTGGCAGCTTGCGCATGCCGCTTCATGAAGGCCTCTCCGGCCTGGTTGCCGAACGGCTGCTTCCGGTGGCTGTGGCTGATGCGCGCGAGCATCCCCGCTACAAGTACTTCAAGGATTCGGGCGAAGACGAGTACCACTCCTTTCTCGGCGTACCGCTGATCGACCGCGGCGTGCTGCAGGGCGTGCTCGTTGTCCAGACCAAAGACCCGCGCGTTTTTCGCGAGAGCGAGATTCGCATGCTGGCGGAAGCGGCGAGCCAGGTGGCTCCGGTGGTGAGCGAGGCGCGGACGCTCGATCGCTTCATCGCGCCGGCGCAGGAAAAACTGTGGGAGCTGGCGCGCAACGTGTGGTGGAGCTGGGACCACGAGTGCGTGAGCCTGTTTCGCGATTTGAATCCGGTGCGCTGGCGCGAGCTGAATCAAAATCCGATTGCGCTATTGAACGAGACGCCGCTGGGCGAAATCGAGCAGAGAGCGGCGGAGCTTGCGCTGCACAGCCGCATCAACTACGCGTACCGGCGCCAGCAGGAGTATCTGAACGACGACCGCACCTGGGGCGCAGGCCACGCGGGCGTGCTGCGGCCGCGGCCGGTGGGTTACTTCTCCGCCGAGTTCGGGCTGCACGAGTCGCTGCCGATTTATTCCGGCGGCCTCGGCATTTTGGCGGGCGACCACATCAAGAGCGCATCCGATCTCGATATTCCTCTGGTCGGCGTCGGCCTATTGAGATTGCTACGCGCGGCAGCTCGATTCGCGCCAAAGTGTGGCGCGTGCGGGTGGGCCGCTGCGATCTTTTGCTGCTGGACTCGAATGTGGCCGGCAACGCGCCGGAGGATCTGGAAACCACGTCGCGGCTTTACGGCGGCGACGCGCGCACGCGCATCCGGCAGGAGTTGCTGTTGGGCGTGGGCGGTTTTCGCGCGCTCAAAGCCATGGGCATTACGCCGGGCGTTCTGCACTTGAACGAAGGCCACAGTGGATTCGCGGTTTTCGAGGCGATTCGCACGCGCATGGAAGAGGAAGGTCTGGACTTCTACGCGGCCGCGCGGCAGATTCCGCGCGAGGTAATCTTTACCACGCACACGCCGGTGCCCGCAGGTCACGATCGCTTCAGTCCCGATCTGGTCGAGGAGCACCTGGGACCACTGCGCGAGCAACTCGGCATCTCGCACGAAAACCTGATGGGATTTGGCCGCGAGCATCCCACGGACTACGGCGAGCCTTTCTGCATGACGGTGCTGGGCCTGAAGCTTGCACGGCGCGTGAACGCGGTGAGCTCGCTGCATGGAGAGGTTTCGCGCGCCATGTGGAGAGGCCTGTATCCCGACGGTCCGGAAGACGCGGTGCCCATCGGCCATGTGACGAATGGCGTGCACGTGCCGTCGTGGCTGGCGCCGCAGATGCGCCGTTTGTACGATCGCCATCTGGGCGTGGGCTGGCAGCGCGAAAGCGGAAAAGCGCACACCTGGGAAGCGATTGAGACCGTGGACGACGGCGAATTGTGGGAGACGCACCTCAGCCTGAAGGGGCAGCTCTTCAACTTCGCTCGCAGGCGCGCGCGCGAACAGGCCGAGCGCCGCAGCGAGCCGGAGAAGACGCTGAAGCAGCTCGACAAAGTGCTCTCGCCCGACGCGCTGACTATCGGCTTCGCGCGCCGCTTCGCCACGTACAAGCGCGCCAACCTGCTGCTGGCCGACATGGAGCAACTGGCCGAGATGGTGAACGACGCCAAGCGGCCGGTGCAGTTTGTTTTTGCCGGCAAGGCGCACCCCCACGACGAGCCCGGCAAGCGCGTGCTGCAGCAGATTGCGCAGTTGATGCGCAACTCCGACTTTGCCGACAAGTTCGTGTTCATTGAGGACTATGACATCAACGTGGCCCGGTACTTGGTGCAAGGCGTGGACGTGTGGCTGAACAATCCCCGCCGTCCGCTGGAGGCTTCAGGCACCAGCGGCATGAAAGTGGTGCTGAACGGCGGCCTGAATCTTTCCATTTTGGACGGATGGTGGGCCGAGGCCTACGACGGGCTCAATGGATTCGCCATTGGCATGGGCAGAACGCACTCCAATATGGATGTGCATGACAAGCGCGACGGCGAGGCGCTCTATTCCGTTCTCTTGGACGAAGTGATTCCGCTTTACTACAATCGCGACCGCGACGGCTTGCCGAGGGGCTGGATCAAGCGCATGAAGCGGACCATCCGCACGCTGGGATGGCGGTTCAACGCCGACCGCATGGTGATGGATTACACGTCGCGGTGCTACGTTCCCGCAGCGGGTGGAACATCGAGCGAAGTGCGCACGCCCGCATAAGAGCGGACCGGGCCAAACGAACCGAATAGCAAGGTCTTCTGGAATAAGGAACAATCTTCAGAAGTGAATGCCCCTTCGTCATTGAGGGCACCCGTGTGTACACCCACCCGATGCCGTCAGGAGACGGTTGCAGCTTTTGTGTGTAGACTGGAAATCTGAAATTCCCCCGGGATCAACCCATTCGTTTCTCATCGGAGGAAGACACGATGTTTTGCCCACAGTGTGGCGCCAAAAACGACCAGGATTCCCGCCATTGTTCCCAATGCGGCACCGCACTGGGTGAGCCGGTCCTAACCCCACCTCAAGTGCCTCAGCCGCCGCCGCCGGGAGCGCAACCGTACTATCCTCCTCCGCCGAATGTTCCCGGGGGGCCCATGGTTGCTGGAACGGTGCCCAATTACATGACCCAGGCCATAATGGTCACGCTGTTTTGCTGCATACCCCTAGGCATTGTCGGGATATTCAAGGCCAACGAGGTCAATAAGCGTCTCGCGGCGAATGACTATGCCGGGGCACTTGCAGCCTCGAACAGCGCGCGCCAGATCCTTTGGTGGGGAGTCGGCGTTGGGCTCGTGGTCACTGTGGGCTGGATCATGGCCAACATCAACACCCTTACCGGGCACTGACGCGGCCATGCGATTCTCTTCGGATCGCGGCATCACCCTGGTGTCAACAGCGGGACTTGCGCTGCTGGCGCTGCTGGTTTGTCTGCATAAGCCCGGGGTGGATTCGTGGTGGCCGCCCTGCCCGCTCTATGCGCTCACCGGTCTCTATTGCCCCGGCTGCGGAAGCACGCGCATGCTCTATTGGCTTCTGCACGGGCAACCACTTCTTGCGTTCCGGCAAAATCCACTCGCGATGATCATATTGCCGGTCGTGATTTACGGCTTAGTTCGTCAGTGGATTTCGCACGATAGTGGTGTGTTCACACGCATACGCTCGGGGTGGATGGTCGCGTTCGCAGTGGTGGTGATTGCCTTTGCCGTTGCGCGGAACATTCCAACCCAGCCCTTTTGCCAGCTGGCGCCAGGCGGTGTATGCCGCGTCAGTTCCCTGCATGCTCGCTGACGTTACTTCGCTGCCAGTTCCATCCCCCGCAACGATTCCGCGTAGGGCGAGCGCAACACGCCGCGTTCCGTGATGATGGCCGTGATGTACTTGGCCGGGGTCACGTCGAAGGCTGGGTTGCAGATGCCCACGCCGTCGGGCGTCACCTGCTTGCCGGCATGATGCGTGACTTCCTTCGCCGGGCGCTCCTCGATGGGGATCAAGTCGCCGGTGGGAGTAGCGAGATCGATGGTGGACCACGGCGCGGCCACGTAGAACGGAATTCCATGCTCGCGCGCAAGGATGGCGACATTGTATGTGCCGATTTTGTTGGCGGCGTCGCCATTGGCGGCGATGCGATCCGCGCCCACCACTACAGCCTGGATGCGCCCCTGCCGCATGATGCTGGCGGCCATGTTGTCGCAGATGACGGTAGTGGGAATGTGGTCGGCCATCAGTTCCCACGCCGTGAGCCGCGAGCCTTGCAAGAATGGACGCGTCTCGTCTGCGTAGACCATGATTTTCTTGCCGCGCTCGACCGCCGCGCGGATCACGCCCAGCGCAGTACCGTACCCGCATGTGGCCAGCGCGCCTGCGTTGCAGTGCGTAAGGACGCCGCCGTCTTCGGGCATCAGATCAGCGCCAAACGCGCCCATCTCCTTGCAGGCGGTGATGTCTTGCTCGTACATCTGATGCGCTTCGGCCAATAGTTTTTCCTGGATTTCGGCAAGCGACGCGCCCGAGGCCAAGAGCCCGGAAAAGATCGCCTTCATGTGGTCGATGGCCCAGAAAAGATTGACGGCCGTGGGACGGGTTGCGGCCAGGCGCGCGCAGATGCGCTCGAACTCCGGCGCAAACGCCTCCGGCGTTCTGGTTTTGGTTTGCATTGTGCCCAGAGCAATGCCGTAGGCCGCGGAGACGCCGATGGCCGGCGCGCCGCGAACCACCATGGTGACAATCACATCTGCCACCTGTTCGTAGGTTGTAGCGAGCACATAGCTCTCTTCGAGAGGGAGCTTGGTCTGATCGAGGAAGCGGACGCCCTCAGGGGTCCAGGTCAGGGTGGGAATCATGCTCTTTTAGTGTAAACGCCATTGCATGGAGCAGCGCTTTGGACCGGGTGTGTCGGCATCTTGCGGCGATCACTGGGACGTGCGACGATCACCGGATGGGCGAGAACATGCTTTTATCTAATGATTTGAGAAAGTTACGGAGGCACCGGGCTCTGTGTGCGGTCGTTTCCTGTATCTCCGCTATCGGATTCGCTGTCAATCTTTATATCCTGGTCACCGGCTACAATCCAACAAACCGGGTACATCAGATCGCGTGGCTTCTGACCTATGCGTTGATGGCATTCGCCTGGTTCTTATGGTACCGGGTCTATTCCGCTCGGATCGCGTCGGTCACGCGGACAACGAATCGATCTGAACCAAGGCCACTATAGTTCTCCATCGGGGTCGACGCACGCGCCCAAAGGCTGCTGCATGCAATACCCCACGCGGTGGAGGCTG
>JBEKEP010000243.1:0-4210 GCA_050013775.1 Occallatibacter sp.
ATATTTATCCGCAATCAGCCAGCCTTCGAGCGCTGCCAGAACGGCAACTAAGGTGAGGATGAACTCGAGCGACGGGTTGGAGACCGCCGGATGGAAGCCGACGGAAGGCGCCAAGTACGCACTGAAACTCTCTATGCCGATCCAGCCGCCGCAAATGGAGAGCAGCGCTAGAATCACGAGCGGCGCACGCATCGACAACGGGCTCTCGTGCGGATGAACGTCTGGAGATCGCAACTCGCCGAAGAAGGTCATGTACCAGAGGCGGAACATGTAGAGCGAGGTGAGAAGTGCCGTCAGCAGGCCGACGAACCACAGAATCTTGCCTCCGGTCCCACTGACAAATGCGGAATAGAGGATGGCGTCCTTCGAGAAAAACGCGGCGAGCGGTGGGAATCCGGCGATGGTGAAGACCGCTATCGTCATGGTCCAGAAGGTGACGGGAAGTCTCTTGCGCAGGCCGCCCATCTTGCGCATGTCCTGCTCGCCGCCCATGGCGTGAATGACAGAGCCGGCGGCGAGGAACAGCAACGCCTTGAAGAATGCATGCGTGACCAAGTGAAAGATCGCTGCCGAATACGCGGCGACTCCACAGGCGAGAAACATGTAGCCCAATTGCGAGATGGTGGAGTAGGCGAGGACGCGTTTGATGTCGTTCTGCACTAGACCGATGGTCGCCGCGAACAGGGCCGTCGCCGCCCCGACGATGGCGACTACTGCAAGAGCGATGGGCGCTCGGTCGAAGAGGAAATGGGTGCGCGCAATCAAGTAGACGCCTGCGGTGACCATAGTGGCCGCGTGGATGAGCGCGGAGACCGGTGTGGGGCCTTCCATCGCGTCGGGCAGCCAGACATAGAGCGGCAGTTGCGCGCTCTTGCCGGCCGCGCCAACGAGCAGACATAGGCAGATGACAGTCAACAGACCGCCGTGCCAGGCCGCTTTGAGGGCGAGCACTTGAGCGATCTGGCTAAAGTTAAGCGTGCCAAAACTCGCAAGGATGAGAAAAATCCCGATAAGAAAACCAAAATCGCCGATGCGGTTGACGATGAATGCTTTCTTACCGGCGGCGGCGGCGGAGTCCCGCTTGAAATAGAAACTGATGAGCAGGTAGGAAGCGAGCCCCACACCTTCCCAGCCCACGAACATGAGTAATACATTTCCAGCCAGGACCAGGACGGTCATGAAGAAGAGGAACAGGTTGAGAAAACTGAAATAACGCGCGTAGCCCTCTTCATGAGCCATGTAGCAGACGGAATAAATGTGGATGAGAAAACCCACGCCGGTGACGACCAGCAGCATGACCAGCGAGAGAGGATCGAGGAAGAAGCTGAAATCGGCACGCAGGCCGCCGATGGCGATCCAGGGGTGGGGAAAAACCTCAACGTAAGGCAAGGCCGCAGCGCCCACGGGGCTGCAGCCGGGGCAAGTGGCGGCGGAGATTGAAGTGAGCGCGTATGCGTTGAGCACCAGCAGGAAAGAGAGAAACGGCGCGAGCAGGCCAATGGTGGAGACCAGCCACCTGGGCAGCCGCGAGCCCAGGATTCCGTTCACAAGGAAGCCGGCGAAGGGCAGCAGCGGAATCAACCAGAGATGGAGAGATCCGTTCATAGTTTCATCAGATCGATTCGGTCGACGGCCAATGTGGCGCGTACGCGGAAGACAGCAATAATGATGGCCAAACCGACGGCGGCTTCGGCGGCGGCGACCATCATGACGAAAAAGACAAAGATCTGCCCCTTTACCTCGTGCCATTGATAGGCAAAGGCGACGAAGGAGAGATTGACGGCGTTGAGCATGAGCTCAATCGACATGAAAACGGTGATGAGATTGCGCTTGATGAGGAATCCGACGACGCCGAGCGAGAAGAGCACGGCGCTGAGGAGCAGATACCAGTTGAGGGGCACATCGTTTTGCAGAAAGCTCATTTTTCGGCCGTCCTTTCCGAGCCTTCGCGGCGTGCGATGGCCACTGCGCCGAGGATGGCGATGAGAATGAGGACCGAAGTCAATTCAAAGGGCAGAAGCAGTTCGTGGAAGAGCACCTGGCTGAGGACGACGAGATTGGAACTGTCTTTTGCGTTGGTGAGTCCCACGCCGAGATGCGCTTCGACGAGACCCTGAGCGCGAAGAACGACGGTGGCTAGCACGGCCAGAAGAACGACCACGGCGGGAAAGCCGACTCGTGCTGCGGCGCGGCTGCCAAGCGTGCGTTCTTCGCGGCCGGCATTGAGCAGCATGACCACGAAGGTGAAAAGCACCATCACGGCGCCCGCATAGACAATGATTTGCGCGATGGCAAGAAACTCGGCGCCGAGCAAAAGGTAGAGCACCGCGAGCGAGGTCATGACCACGATCAGCGAAAGGGAGCTGTTGATGGGATGGGTCTGCCACAGGAGATTGATGGCTCCCGCGAGGCAAAAACCGGCAAAGAGAAAAAACAGAATCAGGTGCATCGTCAATGATCCAGCAAAATCAAGCGCTTACAGTTCCACGAGCCGGCACAGTTTGGGAGATCCAATGCACAAGTTCGTCTTCAATCGAGAGCACACGGAAGTTCAAGAATATCACGGTCGAAGAGGCGAGAGAGGGAGCGGGAAGACCTTCGCGGGATGCGATCAGGGCCGTGATTCCAACGGCTGCGGTTCTCAATGGCAGACGTTTCTCCGCCTGACTTCAGGGCCACTGGCGGCGGCCTCGCGAGGCGTGTCGACCGTCAGAATATGCAGGGGGCGGATGCCCCCGCGTGGCCGTTTTCCGGATCAACAACCTACCTCGGGCACTTCCGTTTTGCCGCTTACCGAATTCCCCGGCAGGTGCTTATGCGCAAAACGTCGAGCAATTTTTACTGGACAAAGTGTCTGCAAGTGTTTTAGCTTCGCCTTCAAGTCAATGTGCCCCTGGATGGCACTTCCCCCTCAGCCCCAAACGGCCAACCGCAGCGTCTGCTCGGCCAAGCTGAACCATGCCAGGTCGGTTCGTCGGACCAAAATCCCTGGAGGTATGTATGACAAAGCGGGGCAAGATTCTTCGTGACACGAGTGCCGGCAACGGTCTGATCGTCGTCGATGGGCAACAGTATCCCTTCATGTTGGAAGGCACGTGGAGATCGGACGTTCCACCGGCGGTGGGAATGACTGTTGATGCGGAATTCAACGATGCGGGACAAATTGTGTCGCTGCTTGTGGTGCAGGATTCGCAGCTAACCAAGGAGCATACGCAGGCCGCATTGATGGAGGCGAAAGGAAAGGGAGCGGAGATCTTTTCGGGCATTGTGGCCCGCGTTGGCGCGCTCAACCTGATTGCGCTGCTAGTTCTCCTGATTGGCTGGCTCTTCTTGAGCGCGGTTTCCATTCAGAGTCCCGTAGGTGCAATGAGCTTCACCTTCTGGCAGTTGCTTGGTTTCGTGAATGCCAGCAACGCGCTCGACCTTGCAATGCAGGCAGGCACGGGTTCGTCCAGCGCGGGGATCTACGGATTTCTGGCATTTGTGTGTCTGCTTGGGCCGTTTGTTCGCTACGTGTGGAAGGACAAGCGCGCGGTGCTCGGCGGAGTGTTGCCGCTGCTCTTCATGCTGATTGTCGGGATGATTGCCCACAGCAAGTTCAACACCGCAATGGGGATGGGCGCTCCGGGCGTCGACCCAAACGATCCCATGGTGAAGGAAATGACCCAACAGGTGTCTCAGGCGATCTCAGTCGGTTTTGGGGTATATCTTTCGGTGCTCGCGTGCCTCTATTTTGCGGCCATGGGCGTTAAAGATTTTCTTGGAGCCAAGGCCGGCGCCGCGCCCAAGGCATTCGGAGCGACTTCTTAGAGCGATTCCAAAATAGGTTTGGGCTGCGATCCTCCCCGGTTCCCAAAAGTGTGGGGCCCGGGGGCACCCCAACTCGGGGTATAGCCGTGACGGAACGGCGGTAACTTCGCTAGTCCTCAGCGATACGCGAGCCAGAGGCTCGTTCCCACAATGTTCAGCATGGCCAGCGGAAGCAAAAACTTCCAGCCAAAGTTCATAAGTTGGTCATAGCGGAAGCGCGGTAAAGTGCCCCGCACCCAGACATAAAGACACAAGAAAGCGAAAACCTTGATCACGAACCAGAAGAGCGGAAGTACTGCGTTGATCAAAGTGCTGTCGAATGGCCCCATCAGATCGCCAAGTGGGCTGGTCCAGCCGCCGAGAAACAGCAGCGTGGCCACGCAGCCCACGTTGATCATGT
>JBEKEP010000244.1:0-4195 GCA_050013775.1 Occallatibacter sp.
CGACCCGTCGACAATGGTGATCTACCGGCCGGGCGCGGTGACCGCAGAGCAGATTGGCGCGGTGGCTGGACCGGTGGAGATGTATCGGAGCACGGAAGCGCTGCGCGAGACTCCCGCGGAAGCGCTACCCTCGCCGGGCGTGGGCATCCGCCATTACGCGCCGCGTGCGCGGCTGGTGCTGGTGGACGCGCCGCTGGAAGAACTCGGAACGCGGCTCGCAAAGGTCGTGCGCGGAATTCATGGCGAGAGGATCGGCGTGATGCTGCCGGACGGCGTGGACGTTCCGGGAGGGCTTGCGGAATGCCGCATTGTTGCTTGGGGCGCGTGGTCGAAGCCCGACGAGATGGCGCACGATCTCTATGCCGGACTGCGAACGCTTGATCAGCAGGGGTGCACCGTTATTCTGTGCCCGTTGCCGGCGGCGGAGGGAATTGGCGCGGCGATTAGGGATCGGTTGAACAAGGCGGCGGCTAAGGAAACAAGTGAATAAGGTGTGAGTGTTAACGGCCACTGATTACCCACACTCACGCTCGCACTCGCATTACCCGTTGTCACCTAGCTTGTACATGTACTTAATTGCGGATTTGTAGATGAGGGTCTTGGAGCGGCCACGGACCTTGATGGTGTTGCGGTCGTACCATTCGATGCAGCCGTCAATGCGCTCGCCGTCTTCGAGCACGATCACCATGGGCGTCTGCGACTGGATCTGCTTTTGCAGATAGAAGAGCTCGGCGTGACGGTTGGGGGCGTCAAGCTCGGTGGTGTGCGCCGGAAAACGGTAGGGAAGCGGCGCGGAGAAGTTCTTGCGGTTGTGCGTGGGAAGGCGGCCAGGCTCGAAGCCTCGGGCTGGCGGCAGAACTGAGTGGATACTCATGGGGAACGACCCTCCCTTCAAAAAAACCAAAACGGCAAAGCCGGGCTCAACGTGCTGCGAACATCCCGAAAGAACCCGTGCGCCCATACTTCCATGCGACGCCCGGCTAAAAACCGCGGCTGCGCAGAGGCATCTTTTTCCCACTTGGAAGAAGCAGACGTACGTTCCGTATTGGCGGAAAATGGCGTCCCGCCGTCCTTCTCTTCGTGGGAGTGCTCTTATCTGAAAAAGATGCCTGTAGCCGATGTGGGGTTGCACCTATATTCTGCGTGGATTGCGGTGGCGCGTCAAGTGGGAAGGCAGGGAACGGGGAGTAGGGATTAGCCAATAGGGAAAAGCTGATAGCGAGCGGTCATCAGGGCGCTGTCTTTCTACTCCCTAGTCCCTATTGGCTATTCCCTAGACTTACGGCCATGGCGTCCAGCGAGAGGGAGCGGAGCAGGTTGCGGCGCATGCCTTGTTCTACCTGGACGAGGGCGCGGGCGGCGCCGTCAATCCAATCCACTGTGAGGCCTTCGGCGAGGCGGGCAATCTCAGCGGCGAGATCGACATTGCGGATGAGCGCGGGCGTGCCGGCCACGACGAGCAGCATGTCCTCCAAAAGGCTGCCCAGCGCGCGGAGCAGATTGACGGTCTTCTCCTGCCCGTCGGCGCCGGCGCGGTAGGATTCCGTGGCGTGGAAGAGGTCGGAGTAGTCGGGCTCTCGCAATGCCGTGCGCAGGATGACGAGCGCATCCTGACGGCCGGCGAGGTAGACGTCGAGCTCGAGTGCGAGGGCGCGGCCCACTGCGCCCTGTGCGAGGCGCGCGGCCAAGGTGCGCTGCTGCGGCCTGAGCTCCGGGCGGCGCTGGGCGAGGAGGGTCTCGAGGTCGGCGGCGGGCAGAGCGCCCAGGCGATGGATGACGGCGCGCGAGCGCGTGGTCGGCAGCAGCTCCTGCGGATTCTCGGTGAGCAGGATGAGCGTGGTGTGTTCGGGCGGCTCTTCGAGGAGCTTGAGAAGGCTGTTCGCGGCCTCCTTCATAAACGCCGACGAGGTGAAGATGGTGAACGCGCGCCTGGCTTCGGCCGGTTGCCGGTAATACGCCATGTGGATGGCCTGACGCACCTGGCCGAGTTTGATCATGAGCTGGGGCGGGTCGGGCGGAACGACGAGGATGTCGGGATGGGTCTGCACGAAGATGCGCGTCTCGCGCTTGTCGGTGTCGCGCATGTCGTCGCGGGCGGCAACGGCCTCGGCGACGAGCGCGTCGAGGTTGGCGGAGGCAGCGATGCGCGTGCAATTGCGGCAAACGCCGCAGAAGTCGGGCAGGCCATCGGATTCAGTGGGGTTGAGGCAGTTGACTGCCTGGGCCAACATGAGGGCGAGCGTGTATTTGCCCGCGCCGCGCGGCCCGGCGAGGATCATGGAATGGGGAAAACGGCCGGCTCGCACGCTTTCGCGCAGGTGCGTGACGGTGGCCGTGTTGCCGAGGAAATCTTGAAAGCCCACGGAATGAGGGTAACAGGGAGCGAGGGAGCAAGGGAGCGAGGGAGCGAGTGAAGAAGTGAAAGAAGTGAAGGAGGTGAAGGAGCGAAGTGAGAAGCGGCGGGCTTTAGAATGCACTTCTGGAAGTTTCGCGATTCTTGAGGGCAGTGCCGGACGGATGCGGGCGAGTGGAGGCGCGGGACGAATGGGACGGCGGGGGAACGAGAGCTTTGGATTGTCGGCGGCGGATCTGCGGACCTTGCGCGCACTGAAGACGCCGGCGCGGATCCAGAAGTTTATTGACGCGCTCACATACCAGTACGCGGACACGGCTGGCTCGCCGCGGCGCGTGCTCCTTGAACGTAAAGGTCATTGCCTGGAGGGGGCGTTGCTGGCGGCCGCGGCGTTGCGCGTTGGTGGGCATCCGCCGCTGGTGATGGATCTCGAGAGTGTGCACGATGACGATCACGTGGTGGCCCTCTTCCGCGAACGCGGGCTGTGGGGCGGGATTGCCAAGTCGAACTTTGCCGGGCTGCGCTTTCGCCCGCCGGTTTACCGCACGCTGCGCGAACTGGCGCTGAGCTACTTTGCGAGCTACTACAATTTGCGCGGAGAATACACGTTGCGCTCCTACTCGCGGGCTGTGAACCTGGCGCGTTTGGACCGCTGCCACTGGATGACCGCCGAAGAAGACGTGTGGTGCGTGGCGGAGGCGCTGATTGCGGCGCGGCACTACGCGCTCGTCCCCGACAAGGTGACACGAGCGCTGCCGCGGCTGGATCGCCGCAGCTTTGAGGCGGGGATGCACGGGCGGGTGATGCATTGAAGGGGCAGCGGAGTTAGCGGAGCTAGAACGCCCCTGCGCGATGCGATCGTGCTGTCCCGCCCGGCGGCCAGCTTATGTTGTGCGATTAGTAATCCCCCCATCCCATACCCCCCTCCCGGATTTTTCGCGCAAAGTTGTCGAACGTGGCCGGTTGCGCTGCGGCACCGCCATAATGTCCCTCGATTGAGGCGGTTCGGGGCAAAATCCTGATGGCGAGAGGGTTGTGGCACGCCCCACGACCCTTCGCGGACTTCTTGTCCCAAAATGCGAACGCGGCGAACCAGTGACCGCCGCGACGACGCCCACCGGAATGGGAACCACTTCTCTGCTGCCAAGACCAGTATGCGCCAGTCGAGGAAATAACGCGCACGGCACGGCTGGAAAATTCTACGTGCTCTATCGGGTTTGAGATCAGCGGGTTAGGTGATTTCTGGGTGCGCTGGTTGGAGGTCTTTTGCTTGACAGAAACAGGGACTGGGGACGAGGGACCGAGGGGCTGGCCGGAGATGGGCCTGGACGGCAAGCGGAGAATACCGCGCAATGTGTCAATGACACTTGACAAGTTTTGGCAATCGATGTAATGTTTCCTTGTCATTTAGTAAAGGAGACAAGTCATGTTCTGTTCAAGCAAGAGTGCGGCGCAACGCAGGTTTGTTCGCTCCAGCATGTTGGGCGCCGGGCTGGTTATCGTGCTCGCGGTGCTTGCAGCCGCAGCGTTTCGTTTCTGGCATTTGAAAGGCTTGGCGGCTTATCCGGTGGCGGCTCTGCCCGCATTGCCGATTCTGTGGGTGCTGATTGAAACGGGCCGGTACCTGGCCGACGAAAAGGACGAGTTCCAGCAGAATCTGCTGGTTCAGTGCCTGCTGGGCGGCATTGGCGGCACTCTGGCGGTGACCACGGTGTGGGGCTACATGGAGGATTTTGCGCGCGCGCCGCGGCTGGACCTGATCTGGGTTTACCCGATCTTCTGGCTCGTCGTGGGCATCGCCAAGCTGGTGGTGTATCGGAGGTACCGATGAAGGCCGCACCG
>JBEKEP010000245.1:0-4178 GCA_050013775.1 Occallatibacter sp.
ACCTGATCGGCCGGCCCGGGGTCAATCCACTGCGCTTCACCACCACTTATATCGTGGATCAGGACACCTTCCAGTCCGTCCTCAAAGTGTCGGCCATTGCCGGCAGAGGCGGCGGTGGTGGGGAGTTCGAGGGCGGAGGCGGCGGAAATCACGCGCGCGACAATGGGCCCCGGACATCGGCGCGCATCGGGGGCCTGGAGTTTCGAGTGGGCGACACGCCGGGTCCGCATACGCAGCTCAACAAGAGCGATCTCGACGCTCTCGTCGCGTCGGTGAGCAACGCGCATCGTCAGAGCGACTGGGTCATCGTCTCCAGTCACACGCACGAAAGCGGGAAGGGCCAGCAGAATCCGCCTGATTTCCTCGTTCAGGCGGCGCACGCGGCCATTGACGCAGGCGCGGATATCTTTGTCTCCCACGGCCCGCATATTTTACGCGGCATTGAGATCTACAAAGGCAAGCCCATCTTTTATAGCCTCGGTAACTTCATCTTTGAAAACGAAACCATGCTGTACCAGCCCGCCGAAAGTTACGACGAGCTGAACTTACCCGACTCCGCATCGGTCGCCGATTTCTTCGACGCACGTTCCGGCAAAGATACACGTGGATTCCCGGTGAACAAAGGCGTGTGGGAGAGCGCGATCGCCGAAGTGAGTTTTCGCCCCGACCACTCGCTCGACAAGATCACGCTGATTCCCATCAACCTGGGCTACCAGGAGCCGCGCAGCCAGCGCGGACGACCGCGCCTGGCAACACCGGAACAAGCCAAAGAAGTTGCGGACAAGTTGACAGCTCTCTCTGCGACTTATGGCACCACCATCACTTGGAGTAACGGCGAGGGCGTAATTGCCGGGGGCCAGATACAGCCATGACGAACCCATTCATTCCCGAAATCGATCCGCGAAAGGCTGAGGAGACCATTATGCATTCCATAAAAAGAGCGATCATCCAACGATTCCTCGTGCTCGTTACGGTGCTGGCCACTGCGCTTCCGATCGCGACGAGCGTGGCATTTGGGCAAGCCGTCTCCGCGCGCCTCGTCGGCGCCGTGCAGGATTCGACCAAGTCCAGGATTGTCGCCGCAAGTGTCGAGGTGCGAGAAACCGATACGGGCTTAACCACTGCCACCACGACCAATTCGCAAGGTGAGTACACGTTTCCACACCTCACGCCCGGCCATTACGCCGTCACGGCCAAAGCTCCGGGATTCGAAGCTGTCGAGATCAAAGATCTTGTCCTTGAGATCGGCGATGCGAAGACTCTCGATGTCGTGTTGGTCCCCGCAGCTGCATCGCAATCTGTCGAGGTTATCGAGAGCACCCCCACGGTCGACACGGGCTCAACCCAGGTGGGCGCAGTGGTCGAGAACCAACAGGCCGTCGATCTCCCACTCAACGGACGCGACGCCATGACGCTTTTTTATCTGCAAGCCGGCACAAATCCGTTGGACAATCAGCAGCCGAGCGGCTCGCAGCAGCAGGTGGGTGCTGTCGACGGATTGCCGCCGGGGACCAGTGAGGTCCGCGTGGAAGGAATTCTCGCGATCAACTCGTCTTACGACTACTCGCCTTCGCATCCATCGTTTCCCGTTCCGGAAGAGGCGGTGGGAGAGTACAAGGTAAGCAACTCGGGCAACAGCGCCGACGATGGACCGTCGTCTGGATCGGAGGTAAAGGCGCTCATCAAGTCCGGGACGAATAACCTTCATGGATCTGTCTACGAGTTCAATCGCAACACCGCACTTGAAGCGAATTACTTTTTCAATAAGTTCAATAAGAGCGCCAACAACGTAGTGCAGCAGCCAGCGCTTCATCGGAATCAGTACGGCTTCTCCATTGGTGGCCCCATCCGAAAGAACAAGACGTTCTTCTTCGGTACTGTCGAATGGCAGAAGCAAACCCAAAACGATCTCGAGGAAGCCACCGTCTACACCAAGCCTCTGCGCCAGGGAACCTTCCTATACAACACGAGCGGGAGCAAAAACTCAACCAGCATGGTGAATCCTCTAACTGGTGCTCCACAGGTTCCCTATAGCAGTTACACGCTGGCCAACTCAGGTACATTCGACACGGTATATCTTCCTTATGTCTTGAGCGTAATGCCCGCACCCAACGCGTGGGATACGGGCGACGGATTCAACACAGCCGGATACCGCTACCAGTCGCCGGATCCTGACAACCTCTATCAAGGGCTGCTCAAGTTTGACCATGCATTGACCGCGCGCCACAGCTTGTCGCTGACGCTCTCTCAATATTCCGAGAACGATCCCGGATCGCAGTACTTCAATCATGTCGTCAAAGAGGGTTATGCCGAATTCCGTCGCGGTCTCTCGCTGCGCCTGGTCTCAACATTCAGCTCAGGCTTGATGAATGAAGTGAGCGTGGGGGCGGCCCTGCGCCAGGCGACGCGTGCGAACACGACGACCACCTGCGAAGCGCCGACCGGCAATATTACGCTCTCGGGCCTGGGTACGCTCTGCGACAACCGTTCAACGCAATACAACCCCGCCCTGAATGAGGGATTTGAGGACACGGTAACGCGCGTCGCAGGCAAGCACACGATCGAGGCAGGCGGCGAATATTGGTACGAGCCGCTGAACCGCACCAGCGGCACGCGCTTCCCGCTCATCAACACGTCGAATTCCTACAACCCGGCGAACGTGCCGGCGCTTTCCGGATTGAATACCACGGACCGCTCCGACGCCGAGCAGTGGGAAAAAGACCTCACGGGAAGCGTGGGTTCGATCAAGCAGACATTCTATCTGAACAATCAGGCGGCGTACGCGGAATACATTCCCTTGAAAGAGGAACTACGCAAGAGCGAGTCCGGCTTCTTTGTTCATGACGCATGGCGGCTCTCAAAGAACCTGAATCTGAATCTGGGGCTGCGCTGGGACATTCTTCCTCCCGTCAAGAACAATGAGGGGTATGCGTATCCAGTGAATGGTCTGAACGGCTTGCTCGGTGCGCAAGGCCCAACAGGCACGGCTACCGCGTGGGCCTATGCGCCCAATCATGGCGGCAGCATTTACAGCACTGACCTGCACGCATTGGCTCCCTCTGTCGGCGTGATTTGGGACCCGTTCGGCAACGGAAAGTCCGCGGTGCGCGCTTCCTACCACATCTCCAACGTGCGTACCATGATGATCAGCCAGGACCTTTCGGAACTGGAGAACGGCTCGTCCACGAGCACGACGCTCACTCCTGCCATAACTCTGTCGCAGCTCGGCACTGTCATCCCGATTGCGTTGCCGACTCCCTTTTCGGCTGTCCCCGCCACGCGGCAAGGTGTAGCCATTGTGGCAAATCCGAACCTCTCCATTCCCTACGTGCAGGAGTGGACATTCGGCATCGATCGCGAGATTTTCGATGGCTGGCGGCTCTCCGCCACTTACGTTGGCAATCACGCCGTGGGGATGCTGCGCTCCGAAGATCTAAATCAAGTAAACCTGACCTCCAACGGATTTCTGAGCACCTTTCAAACCGCGCAAGCCAACCTTGCCGCGAACGGATCTCCCACGGTCGGAGCAAGTCTGGGCAGTTTGCAGAGCCTGTTTGCCGAAGTGCCCAGCGGCGAGTACACCGTTATCAGTCAGGGCCAGGCTGCTGCCCTGGCGCAGTATCTGGATACGACCGCGCCGAAAGGCGGAGTCACGGGAGGACTTGTGACCAGCGCGGGGCTGCCTGCAACTTTCTTCCGTGACAATCCACAGTTCTCCGACATCTATGTCGAGGGTAACTATGGTTCATCAACATGGAACGGCCTGAAGCTGGAACTAAAGCGCAAGATCGAGCATGGCGTATATCTTCAGGCTAACTACACCTTCAGCAAAGGCCTTGTCGACTATCCGCAGGACGAGGAGTATTTCAATACCAACCCTTTCCGCGACAATGCCAACCATCGGCTCGATCGCACCCTCTCGCCTCTCGATGCCACGCACGTCGTCTTGGTCAATGGTATTTACGAGTTGCCCTTCGGACACGGCCAGCTCCTACTCAACTCCGGAAACAAGCTGATCAATGCTTTGGCAGGCGGTTGGCAGACCAACGGCATTTTCAATTACACGACGGGCAGGCCTATTCCGGTGACAACCGGTTACCAGCTACTCAACCAAAACGTAGCGAGCGCGCCAAACTTCAACCATGCCTTCTCAAGCCTGAGTAAAGTGAACAAGGCCA
>JBEKEP010000246.1:0-3999 GCA_050013775.1 Occallatibacter sp.
GAACAAAAAATGCGTCGGCATCACTCACTTCGCCATCCGCGGTGACGACGGGGTTTAGGCAAGAATATCGGTGGTCGATTGCCGATTGGCGCACCATGCGGCGAAAAAGATTGCGAGGCGTGCCGTCGGAGAGCAGGGTTTCAGCGAAGGCGATGAATCCATGGTGCATGTCGTACGTGGGCACTGCTGTGGCAATGCGATTGATGCAAGCCGTCGTCAAAACCGCGCCTCCGGCGAGGAACCACGTTCCACGCTGTTCTATAGACAGCTTATCGCGTGAAAGGTCCCGGGTTCAGAAGCGGAAGAGATAGGAAGCCTTGATAAAGATCTGCCGGCCGTCGTTGAGCATGGGTCCGGCGCGGGGCGGGACGGTATTGTTCGGGTCGCACGCGCCGCCGGGCAGACGATTGCAGAGGCTGCGGTTCAAATTCTGCAGATCGTTGCTATAGCCGATGTAGATCGCGGTGCCGGGATGCGGCAGCCACGTGAGAAGCGTCTGCGAAGCGAATTCTTTGCTGCGCAGCAGTGAAGTTTCCGCGGGGTTGGCCAGAGTGGAGTCGTACTCCGCAACCACGCGCGCGGAGATCGAACGCGTAAATTGGTAGTTCACCACGCTGCGCATGGTCTGCGCCTCGTAGACGAATGCGCCGTTGGCCACGGCGTGGTCGCGATCGAGCAGATAAGTATTGTCGGCGGTGAGCTGGCGAACCGGCTGCACGGTAAACAGCAATTGCACCGTTTCCTGGTTGAGCAGCGACGGGATCTGGCCCGCGATCGGGTTGTAGTTCACGTTGCCGCTGCGCAGAGCTGTCAGGTTGAAGTTGAGTTGCGACCAGGGCGCGCCGCGCATGACCCACCCGCCAAAATTCTCAGTGAAGTTTTTGAAATACGTGAGGCCCGTGTAGTTGAGCGGACTCACGGTGTCGGAGTTTTCTCCAATGATGGGAGCAAGAACAATGTTGCGCGGCAGCAGCCAGAAGATATCGAAGGTGGAATAGTGGAAGACGCGATCGCCCTGGTGATCGAAGGCGATGTTCTGGTTGGTTTCGAGACCGAAACTTTGATAGAAGCGGTTCTTGGGATACCACTGGTACGTGGCGTGGGTCTGGTTGTTGCGGAAGTTAGCGGCCTGGATGAATCCCAACTGGGTCTGGAAGCCAGTGCTTATGTCCTGAAAGTTTTCATTCAGGTTGAAGGCATGGCCGTTGCGCTGCAGTTGGAAAGCGCTCGCAGGGCCGGCGCTATACGTTGGTGGCGTGCCGCTGTCCTCGTCGCCCATGGTGGAGCTTTCGACCATTTGTCCCCACGCGGTCCAGTGCTTGTCAATGCGCGCGGTAAAGTCGATGCCGCCGATGCGATTCCAGCCCTGGCCGAATTCCTCATCGGTGTAGATGGCGCCGACGCTCGATCCCTTGCCCACATCTTCAGATACGCGGCCCACCGCGACAGTGGCATGTTTGCCGTATAGCGGATCGCCGGGAGCTACAGCCTGTCCGGGCTGGCGATCGTCGGTGACAAAGAGTCCGACATTCGTGTGGTCCAGCTTTCCCGTGACGCGGATGCCGTATTCGGGATGCACGATGTTGCGCGTGTAGATGAGATTGATTGGCGTGAGGAAGTAGTTGGCGTTTTCAAGGAAGAAGGGCCGTAGCTCAGGAAAGTAAACGGGGAAGCGCTGATTGACGGTGAACTGTGGTTGCGAGGATTCGATATCGCTGAAGTCGGGGTTGACGGTCGCATCGAGAACGATGCTGTCTTTCAGGATCAGCTTGGCTTCGCCACCGTCGGTGCCTTCAAAATGACGCGAGCTGAAGTAGGGGTTGGTGGGATCGATGTCGATGAGGGACCGCTCGTTTTGCGCCAGCGTGTAAGGATTCAACTGAAAGTTATGCGAGCCGGTGACGCCTTCGATCCCGTGCAGAGTGCCTTCCTGGCTCAGGAGGCCGGTGACGTCGGCGCTCACGCGCGGCCAGAAATCCTGTTCAGAGTTGCGGGGGAGAAAGCGCACAAGGGCCACGCCCCAGTCTGACTCGTGGTTACGGAACCGGACGCTGCGGAAGGGAATGGCAATGAGCGCCATCCAGCCGTCTTTGGTGACGCGGCCCTCCGAATCCCATACGGTGTCATAGCTGAAATCGGGGCCGTTGGCCTCGCTCCAGGAGGCGTCGGCCTGCACGCCGGCGGGATTGACTCGGAATTCTGTGCCCAGGCGGCGGTCGCGGAAGGGATCGAGGAAGACGGCGACGGTGTCGTCATTGAGGATATTTTCGCGGCGCGCCAGATGGCCGCGAATCAGTTCGGGATGGCGATCGTAGCAAATGAAAACGAAATACAGCGTCGATTTGGTGTGCGCCATCCACACCTCGGTCTTTTCGGTGGCCGGTTGGCCGTCGAAGGGCGCGTTCTGGATGAAATTGGAGACGTGAGCGAGACTGGCGCGAAGATCGGCGCGCGGCTGCATGTTAGGGAAGTCGGCCAGGTGCAGCGGATGATCGATTAGCGGAGCATCCGTCTCCTTTTTTTGCGTCGTCACGGGCGGCAATTTCGCCGCGGCCTGGTGCGAAGTCCTGGGGCCGGCCGCCGGTAGGTTTACCGACGCCAGGCACAGTAAGATTCCGGTCACCCAGGTCTTCATAAGATTCAAGTACGCGATCCATCCCGCCGCGGTTCCTTCATGAGCAAGATGCGTTGGAAATTTTTATCCGATCCATTGAAAGCTTCGTGAATTCGACGTGAAATCGATGCCGCCGTTAGCCTATTGTACGAATTGCGTGAGGACACTCTTCCGTTGAGGCAAGGTTACAAAGGCTTGGAATCATGGATTGTGCGGCCCGGCACACCGTGATGTGAGATGAAAAAGGATCCGTGCGAGCGGAGTCCGATCGAAGGGAACTCAGGATGGACGGGTGGCCGCTGGCGGTGCTGTCGAGCCGCGGATCACGAGACTGGTGGACACCAGGAACTCGCGCTGTATTTTTGGATTGTCGGGATCTTCGGCCTGTTGGCGCAGGGCTTCAAAGGCGGCACGCGCCAAATCGGCGCGGGACAGGCGAATGGTGGTGAGCGGCGGCAGCGTGTATTCGGCGAAATCCACATCGTCGAGCCCGACCACGGAGAGATCCCGCGGCACGCGCAGTCCGGCCATATAGGCTGCGCGCAAGACGCCGATCGCGGTCATGTCGTTGGAGCAGACGATCGCGGTGGGCCGGGAAGCGAGTTTGTGTAACTGCTCAAAGCCCGCGACGCCGCCCTTGAGCGTGTGATCGCATTCGATGATCCATTTCTTCTGAAGCGGCAAGTCGGCGGCATGCATGGCGGCGCGGAAATCGTTTTCGCGCGTGATGGCCGAGTGGAGACTGTATGGGCCGGCGAGAAAACCGATAGCGTGATGGCCGAGATCGGCGAGATGACGAATGGCGGCGTGAATGCCGGTGGAGTAATCGAGAAGAATGGTGCTGGCCTTGGGGTCGTCGAGCTTGAACTCGGCAAGAACAATGGGAACGCCACGGTTCACGAGCTGGTCGAGCACGGGCTCCTCTTCACCGAAGGTCATCACGGCGACTCCGTCGACCTTGCGCTCCAGCATGCGGCGAGCGCATGCAGCCAGCACCGCGGGATCGCTGTTGGTGGAGCTGACCAGAATTTCGTAGCCGCGAGCCACCGCGATCTCTTCAAAGCTCTGGATCAGTTCGGGGAAAAAGGGATTGGTAATATTTTCGACAATGATGCCGAGCAGGCGGCTGCGGCCGGAGACCAGGGTGCGCGCGTGGGTGTTGGGCAGGTAGTTGAGCTGTTTGATGGCTTGCCAGACACGCTTGCTGAGACGTTCACTGACCAGCGGAGAACCGTTGATAGTTCTCGATACTGTGGCGATGGAAACTTTGGCCACGGCGGCAACGGCGCGAATGTCGGGAAGTTTGCCCGCGGTCTTACGGGCTGATTTTCGAGGCACCAACTTATCCTAATGGAGAGAATTCGACGCGCGGAGAAAAAGTTCCT
>JBEKEP010000247.1:0-3942 GCA_050013775.1 Occallatibacter sp.
CCGTGCGTGGCGCTCCGTTGGTTCTTACGTCGTATTCCGATTGGCCGATCTTAATCGTGCCCGAAGGCATGACCACGCTCTGCCGCGCCAGCGCGTTCAGCACGTCGGCCGGCGCGATGCCCTTGGACTGCATCGCGGCCTGGTCCATGTTCACGCTGATCTGCCGTATCTTGCCGCCATACGGAAACGGCACCACGGCGCCGGGTACGGTGATAAGTTGTGTGCGGATGAAGTTGGTCGCGTAGTCGTTCAATTGCGACTCCGACAGGCCCTCGCCTGAGATGCCGAGCTGCAGGATGGGCACGCTGGATGCCGAGAAGTTGATGATGAGCGGAGGCAGCGTGCCCGGAGGAAGCTGCCGCAAAAGAGTTTGCGATGCCGCCGTGACCTGAGCGTTGGCTGTATCGAGCGACGCTCCGGGCTGCAGGTATACCTTCACGATCGCTTCGCCGTTATACGTTGTAGATTCGATGTGCTGGATATTGTCGACCAGTGTTGTGAGTGCCTTCTCGTATGGCGAGGTTAAACGGCCTTCAAGCTCTTCAGGGTCCAGGCCGGTATAAGTCCAGGCGATCGAAACCACCGGAATGTTAATGTTGGGAAAGATGTCGGTGGGCGTGCGCATGATGACGACCGGCGCGGCGATGAGTATCAACAGCGCGAGAACGATAAATGTATACGGCCGGTTGAGAGCAACTTTGACGATCCACATACTGTCTCTTTGTGCTCCATTCTGCCGCGACCGCGGCGTAGCGGGCCTCCGTCGGCATTGCGGCACGATTAGCTTGGCCTACACAGGTGTCTGCACGATCCATGCCAATCAATTTCTCTTTTAGAATCAGTAATTACGAGTTACAAACCGGTCGGACGTTTCCCGCTGCTGTCAGCGGGCCGACAGTAAGTGACGAACGTGCCCAGGGCCACACCAGCATCGCGCGACCTTCCCCTGAAACACCGGATCTAAAGAGCTTGACTCGACGCGCTGGTCCTCCTGTGGGGATCTCTTAGATTCATTTCCCATCCTTCGAATGCGAAGCACGCGGAAACAGCTGAGGTTGATTCGGCGTCGCGGCAATCAACAGCAAGCCTCCCGTCATCGCCGTGTTCTTCAGGAACTGGAGAAGCTGCGGGGCAAAGGCCGGGGTTCCCACCGCGCCCCAGAATTCATGAGCAACAAGCGTCGCCGGAACCAGGAAGGCAATCACGGCGATTGCCGCGATCCGGGGATAGATACCGAGCATCAACCCGAAACCGCCGACAATCTCGATCGTCCTGGCTGCCAGCATGAACAGCGGTATCAGAGCCGCCGGGGCGCCATGCTCGGCGAGTTCCTTTGCAGGCTGAGCCTGCGGGATGATGCCAAAACCGTTGGCGAGAAATACCAGGGCAACCAAAACACGAGTTGTGACGAGGGCATTGCGTTGAAGTGAGTTCATTGAAGCCTCCTTGGTCGAGATTGACATTTCACTGCAGACATCGTCCGACTTCAATCTGCAGTTCACAGGCCAAATGCCGATGACACTCATCAAAAGCGATATGTCAATCCAGCATTGCCGGCAATCGGTCCTCGATTGTCAGCCAGGTTATTGAAGAAGCCGCCAGGCTTGAATCCGGCAAGGTTCAAGGCGGCGATCAGGTGCCGAGCCGGCGCCCAGCGAATCTCGACATCGCCTTGGTTGCCCAGGAAGCGCGCATGACTTGAGCCTGCTGGGTCGATCAACATGCCGCTCCCAAAGGCATAGATCCCGTCATAAGTTGATTCCCTCCAGTACCAATTCCAGGCAAAGGCGCCGGTGATGTTTTGCTTTAACTGGAATTGAACCACCGGATGCAAATCGATCAGATTCTGCGGACCCAGGAACGGGTTCACCTTAGGCGAGAAATACGCGCCGCGGGGAAATAGAGAATTGAAGGTTCCAAGAGTGCGGCTGGCGACGCTGCCATCACCGCTGTATGCATCCGCTCGTAGCAAGGGTCGCGGGTGAAAGTGCAAGTGATCGAAGGTGTAACCCGTCTCAGTGGAAACGCTCCAAGCGCGGATCGAGTCGTTACCGAATACGCCCCACTGAAGGTTGCCTTCCCAGTTGTAATCCAGGCCTTTTCCTATCGGGCGAAATGCACGGACTCCGGCTGTTTTCCGACTCTCCCGCGCTGTGCCGCGGTTGTAACTGACGGACTTAGTGTCGAGACCGATGTAATAGAGGTCGGCGCGGCCCTTTCGCATCATCGCGGCCGGAATGGTGAAATAGCCGCCCCACACGCTCTGCCTGAGATTAGGCGCGTCTTCGAAGAAGTCAAGATTGTCTTCCACCGGTTTCAGTGCGAACAAATCTGCCCGTACCCTCGAGCTTTCTGCAATCACTCGGAAGCCATCGAAACTTAGCTTCACATTCGGACCCTCGTTGTTATCGAACAACCGTCCCGATCCCAGTACTACTTCCTGGCGCCCCGCTCGAAGACTCACGCCGCGTGGGCTACTGGCGGGAGGGCCAACCTCCACGAAGGCTTGATGCACGTCTCCAGGGTCTTCATCTGTTCCGGGACGTGGACCACCGTTCCTTCCGGCGATGAAATCAAACTGAAACTCGGAAAATAGACGAAGGTCTGGTCCCACATGCAAGTCGAAGTGTGGCATGACGCGAGTCATAACATACCCGTTGTGATCCTGAGGGCCAGCGCCAAACAGCCAGTTGTCGTAGTATTCGTATTCGGTCCGGTATTCCAGGCCAAGCGAGAGATACTTCTGCGGCTCCCCGCCGAATGGAATGTACTTCGCGGGGTCGAAGAAGTCCGTGCGCTTTGAAGAGTCTGCGAGGAAACTCCAATTCTGCTCTGCAGGAAACGGGTTCAGGGCTGGACGCGCCGAGTCTGGAGCCGGACCAGGTGGCTGGGGATCCGGCGTCTGCGCTCGCAATTGCGACACGCAAAGAATGGAATACAGGATCAACCACGCGGCAAACTGCCGTTGCGCGTGCCGCATGATCACTGATGGCGTGGCGATTAGGATCAACAGCGCGAAAACAATGGGCGCGTCGAGGCGATAGCGAGCAAGTTTTACGATCCTCATGCGGTCCAGATCCGCTCCCTGCTGCCGCAGTCGCGGCGTCGCTGACCTTCGTCGGCATTGCGGCACGATTGGCTCGGCCCAAACAGGTCTTTGCACGGCTTATGCCATTTGGCTTCTCTTTTGGAATCAACGGCTAAAGCGCACAAATCGGTTCAGCTTTCGGAGCTGGCGTCGAATGGCCGACGCCGATGGACGAATCGGATCGAAGTCGGAATCTATTGCGAGCCTCTCCTTTGTTCTCCAAATCAGTAGTTCAGGCGCATTCAGACCTCGCGAATCGATCGTTGCGTTGGCTGCAGAATGCCCGGCGGATCAGTCCAGACGGTCCCCTTGAAACCGCCCGATCTGTCTCGACAACCTGCATCTCTCGGTACCAGGAATCCGGTAGGAATTGGCATTCTTGGATCGTTGTTACGATCTTCCGATGAGGATGCCCGTAATGAACACGAGGGCTCCGCCAAGCCCTACCTGCAAAGCCGCGGAGAACGCCGGCGTATCCATGAACCGGTGACGCACCCACGAGATGACCCCGAGTTCGGCAAGAACGACGACCATTGCAACCCCAAGTGCAATATGAAAATCCCGCATAAGGAACGGGAGTGTGTGGCCAATGCCTCCCAGCGTCGTCATGGCGCCGCAAATCAGACCGCGTGCCCACGGGTGTCCGCGCCCCGTGAGACTTCCGTCATCGGACAGAGCCTCTGCGAAGCCCATACTGATGCCGGCTCCCAACGATGCGGCCATGCCGACCAAGAAGGCGTCCCAGCTGTTCTTCGTGGCCAACGCGGCCGCGAATACCGGGGCCAGAGTCGAGACTGAGCCATCCATCAGTCCCTCCAGTCCGGGTTGCACGATCTGCAAAACAAACAGCCGGC
>JBEKEP010000248.1:0-3887 GCA_050013775.1 Occallatibacter sp.
CTCGGCGGCGACATTCCCGGCTCGACGCGCACGCTCTCCATCGTGCTCTACAACCAGGTGGAGAATTTCGACTACGCTTCCGCCAACCGCACTGCCGCCATCCTGCTCGGCATGAGCGTTGCCGCCCTCGCACTGATTTACTCCAAAGCGCAAAAGCACGGAGTGCGCGGTGGGAGCCGACGCCGTGCTTGAGCTCTCTCTTGATGCGCGCCGCGGCAGCTTCCACCTGCAGGTGGAGTGCACCTTCGCCTCCGATTGGACGGTGGTCTTCGGCCCCTCCGGCTCTGGCAAAAGCACGTTGCTCCGTCTGCTCGCCGGACTCGATTCTCCGGATCTTGCCCGCCCCACGCACGGCCGCATCGTCCTCGATGGGCGCGCGCTCACTGAAACCGCATTCAAACTGCATCTCGCGCCCGGCCGCCGCCGCACTGCGCTGGTCGCCCAGCAGCCCGCACTCTTTCCCCACCTCAGTGTCGCCGCCAATGTCGCCTACGGCCTGCACAGTCTCAACCGCGCAACCCGCTCTGCGCGTGTCGAAGAAGTGCTCGCCCTCGCCGGCGCAACCGATCTCGCGACTCGCCGCCCGCAGGACCTCTCGGGCGGCGAAGCCCAACGCGTGGCTCTGGCCCGCGCCCTCGCGCCTGCGCCCCGCCTTCTGCTTCTCGACGAGCCTTTCTCCGCGCTCGACGGAGTGGCAAGCGATGCATTGCTGGAGTGTCTGCAATTGTGGCTTCGAGTAAATCAGGCACAGGCCGTAGTGGCCACGCACGACGTCGCAGACGCATTAGCCATGGGCGCGGAAGTTCTGCTTCTGCGCGAGGGCCGGCTCACCGCACTCGGCCCCGCCGCCCAGGTCCTCGCCGCCGAGCGCGAGAGGCTAATGGTTCGCCTTCAAGGCCGCAGCGACTGAATTCTCCTTCACTTTGCCGCGATCACCAGCAGCGTCGCATCGTCGTGGAATCGCGAGCCGCAGTATTTCGACACCTCTTCGAGAAGCAGCTTGCTCATCTCTGCTGCCGTGCGCTTGCTCGCCGCCAGCGCCGCCAGTGCGAGCCGTTCTTCGCCGAATTCCACTTCGTCCGCGTCGTACGCTTCGGTAATGCCGTCAGTCACCAGCAACAGCCGGTCGCCCGCTCCAAGCGCAAGGTGCGCATTCTCATATTTCCACTCAGGAAACACGCCCAGCGCAGCGCCTCCCGCCTCCATGGATCGGGCGGTTCCTTGCGAAATCAGAATCGGGTACACATTTCCTGCGTTGCAATAATCAAACGTCCGCGTCTCGTTGTTCAGCACGCCGTAAAGGAACGTCACAAACTTTCCCGTCGCCAGATTCTCGCAAAGCAACCGGTTGACCTTCGTGCACAACTGCGCGCTGTTTTCCGCGCTGCTCGCATAGGCGCGCACGGCTGCCTGCACATTGGCCATCAGCAACGCCGCCGCTACGCCCTTTCCCACAACGTCGGCAATGCAAACGCCCAACCGACGTTCGTCCAATTTGAAGACATCGTAGTAATCGCCGCTCACCTCGCGCGCCGGCCGCCACGCTGCCGCCACCTCAAACCCCGCAAGCTGCGGAATCTCTTTCGGCAGCAGCGACTGCTGAATCTCCCGGGCACGCTGCATCTCCTGCGCCTGCAGCTCAAGCTGCTGCGTCCCCTTCTCCACCGACTGCTGCAATTCCCGGTTGCGCTCCTCCAGTCGATCCTTCGTCGTTTGGTGCATAAACGAGGCGCCACCGAAGACGAAAGTTGCGACAAGTGGAAACCTCCAGGCCGTTTCAATCAGGTCGAGAAGCGTCATCGTGGCTGGCCGGATGATCAACCACACCGCTGCGGTCGAAATGAGGTAGACGGGAACCGACAGCACCATAAGGACAGCCAGAAAAATTACCCAGTTATACGGAAACGGTTTCCCCGCAAAGAGGAACCCCAGCCGCTCCATTGCAGAGGAGAGAAGATTGCCGGTGCAAAGCGTGTACACCAGGACCGGGGCAAAAGGGACCGACTCTCCTATCGCCCAGAAAATGGCGACTAGGGCCGCAGAAAGGCCAAGGTAAAGAATTTGCCTCCGAAAAAACGGCCACACAGACGAGAACTTCACGTGCACACCGCCTCAGTGCCCAAGCCGCGTTAACAGGCCCCGCGTTGAGTTGACCCGATAGGTTTTACTATAGTCGCAAACTAGAATCCCACGCGCTCCGGCTCCATCTCTAGCCGGATTCCGAACCGAGCCTCAACCGCCGCGCGAATCTTCTCAGCCAGTGTCACAACCTCCTCGGCCGTCGCGCCGCCGCGATTCACCAGCGCCAGCGTGTGCTTCGATGAAATCCCAACTGCACCCAGCGCATATCCCTTGTGAAAACCCGCCTGCTCGATCAGCCACGCCGCGGAAATCTTCACCATTCCGCCCTCCGCAGGAAACATGCGCAGCGTTAACCCCGAACTCGCGGCAATTTGCGTTACCCGTTCTGCAACCTCCGGCTTAACCGACGGATTCTTGAAGAAACTGCCCGCACTGCGGCAATCCGGATCGCCTTCAATCAGCAGCATTCCCTTGCTCTGCCTGATTTCACGCACCGCGGCCGCGACCTCAGTCAGCGACGGCGTCTTTTTCCAGCCGCTGAAATGCGTTTTCAAATCCGCATAAACCAACGCCGGCACACCATCCCGCCGCAACCGGTAATCCACGCGCGTAACGACGTACCGTCCTCTGTCCGTCGAGTTAAACCGGCTCCTGCGATAGGCAAATCCGCAATCGGCATTCGTAAACTCCACGAACTCCTGCGTCGTACGATCAAACGCCCGCACGCGTTCGATCACCGAGGCGACCTCCTGCCCATACGCGCCCACATTCTGCACCGGCGTGCCGCCCACGGTGCCAGGAATCCCGGCGAGACATTCCAGTCCGGCACAATTCGCTCCAAGAGCCTGCTGCACGCAGTGCTCCCAGGGGACGCCGGCGGCGGCGCGCAGCACTTCCCCCTCGAGTTCCACGCCCGCGAGCGCAATGTGCAGCGCCAAGCCGTCGAATCCCGCGTCCGCCACCAGCACATTGCTGCCGCCGCCCAGCACAAACAGCGGCACCGCCCGCTCGCGCGCCCATGCACACGCCTCGGCAATCTCCGCTTCGCTGGTGGCCTCAACAAACCACCGCGCCGGACCCCCTATCCCGAGGGTCGTCAGCGGAGCCAGCGTAATGTTCTCCAGAATCTTCAAAAATCAAGACTACAGCAATGCGTGAGATTCCTAATCGTCCGTCTAATCATTCTGTATACTGCTATCGAATTCCTGGGAGTCTCATCATGCGTACCGAAGTTGTGCGCGTCTTCCTGCTTGCTTTTTGCCTTGTTTCCACTTCTCTCCTGGTCGGCCAGGCGACGGCCCCCTCCACGGCGACCACCAGCACCGATGACTCTACACACGCCCCAGACCCCAACACCGGCCCCGGCAACTATGCCGAAGGCCTTTTTATCCCCATGGTGGCAGGTCATCCCTTTCGCGCCCGCATCGAAGCCCACATAATGCGCCAATACGCTGACGGAACCACAGCGGCGCTGAAATACTTTGCTGTGGAGGCGCGCGACGCAGACGGTCGCGTCTATCGCGAGGTGCGTGACATGCTGCCGGCAAGCTCCGAGATGGAACCGGCGCTGATCCGCACCTACATCTACGATCCAAAATCATCGCTGATCTCGGTCTGCACACCGGAACGCCAAAGCTGCCAGCAGATCTCCCTCCTGCCACCCCCGGAAGACGAGCCCACCGGCCCGTCGAAGGATGGCAAGTCCGTCCTCACTCGCGAAAGCCTCGGCACCAAGACCATCGACGGCTTGGAATGCACCGGCACGCGCGAAATCCGCACCTACAACCCCGGCGCCTTCGGCAACA
>JBEKEP010000249.1:0-3849 GCA_050013775.1 Occallatibacter sp.
ACTGCAGCGTGCGGCCTGTGGCATAGGTTCCGCTCATTCAAAGGCCTCCGGTTTCTTCAGTGGCAATTGATCATGGCGATTATAGCCGCCGCGTCGAGTGCGGACCCCGAGATCTTAGATCACTGCACCTGCCAATCTGCGTTGGCGGGTGGCCCGGATCTGACAAGCCATAAAGATGGGTGTCCCTCGAAGTTTGGATATCAAAGTTTGGATTTTCAGACACCGGAAAGCATGAACGTAGAGCCTACTCATTCAGAGGCTGCTTAATTCGCCAGCGCGGGTGACGGAACCGAAGCTTTCTGCGTCTGGGCGTCGCGGACGGCGGCCGCATCGCGCGTGATGGCGATGACCGTTATATCGTCCTGCTGACCGAACTGCTTGGCCGCCTCGACAATCGACTCCACCGGATCCATCGAGATTTGGCGGCTGCGCTCAAAGCCGAACAACTCGCCCTTGGGATTCTGTGCCTCGACAATGCCGTCGGAATAAAACGTGATACGGCTTCCGCGCGGCAACTGGAAGCGAATGGTCTCGTAATGCGTACCAGCCTTTGCACCGAGAGGCAGCGCGCCCGACACAGCTACTTCCTGGCCATCGAGATAGGGCGGCAGATGCCCGGCATTCGAGAGGACAACGGAACCATCGGGAAAGATGCGCGCTGCGACCGCGGTGGATATGCCCCCGGCCACGCGACCCACGAGTCGTTGGTTGAGATTGGCCAGTAGCTCCGCTGGCTCCGAAGTGTACTCGGCAACGCCGCGAATGGCACCCACGAGCACGGAGACCAGCATGGCCGCGGGCAATCCCTTGCCAGCCACGTCGCCGATCACCAGGAACAGCGAGCCTTCAGGCGCGGGCAGGATCTGGAAGAAGTCGCCGCCCACCTGCTGCGCGGGGACGTAGGCGCTTTCGATGGAGAATCCGGGCACATGCTCGAGCTGCTCGGGCAGAATGATCTGCTGCACCTCGCGCGCCGCCGCCATCTCACTCTCGATGAACGCCTGCTGGCGGCTCATCCGCGTGGAACGCAGCACAATGATGATGGCCAGAGAGAGCACGAAAAGGCAGTTGCTCAGATCGTTCAGGTCCAAAGTAAACGGACCCACAGTCGGAAAGAAGATAGCCGTCTGCACGCGCTGCACGGTCCGCGCCATTGCCGGAACCTGCGTGCAAACGTAGAAGACGATATTGAAGTAAATCGTCAGGGCGCTGAACACCGCTGGGACCAGGAGGATACCGGCTTCGCGATTGCCGCGGCGCAGATGCACGATGAGCAACACCGGGATGACGCCTGCAAGCAGCGCGCTTTGGGGGACGAAGGTGACGATGTTGAAGAACGCCGATCCCGTCCCGGTCGCCGTTGCAACTGTGCCGATCAGCATGCACGCGATAACAATTCCGAGGACGATGCGAATCCAGGTTCCGAAGTGAATGCGCAACAGGGCAAAATACGTGCGCGTCAGGAAAACGAGTCCCGCGACCTGGAAAAGCAGGGTCAAGTACAGCCATTCGGTCGGGCCGTTATGGAAATAGCGGTAGAACGCAAGCAGCAGTCGGATTGAGCCGGTAAGAAAGAGGAGAAAAATCCATAGATATTCCCGCTGGTGGGATTGAGCGACGAAGAGGGACAGAGCCACGATCCCCAGCCCGAGCCCGGTGATGGTGCCAAACCATCCGAGAGAATTCAAGCCGATGATCGTAAGCCATGTGGAGTCACTGAGCGCGCCTTCCTGACCCATGGTCAAGTTGTAGCTGTAGAGGCCCGGGAACCCGGCGGCCCAGTCCGACGGAGAAATATGCACGCGCAGGGCAATGACAAGCGAACCGGTGGCGATGTCTGCGTCGGGAATGCGCTTGATGAGATAGGCATCAAAAGTGGAGGGCTTAAACGGCGAAACGGTGCCCGTGGTCATGAATTTCTGGCCGTTGATATAGATCTCGAAGGCGCTGTCAAGATAGAACTCCCCCAGCGCCAGGCCGGTCTCGTTGGGCGCAACCTTGACGTGCAGGCGATACCAGACAATCTCAGGCCGCTTTTGGAAGGTGCGCAGGAGCGTCTCGTTCGGGTCCACGACCGTCCACTTGGAATCGTCGAAATCGGGCTGAGCGTAAGCGGGGTCGTCGCCTGCCTTGAGCAGCCAGGTCATGCCGAGGTTAGTGGGACGGCGCAGCGTGGTGGCGTCGAAAGTTCCGGCTTGGGGAGCCTGTGCGCGGAGCGGCGCGGGCGGGAGGAACAAGAGGCCAAGGAACGCAACGAGGCAAATCCCGGCCAAACGCCGGGGAAGGCGCAAGCTGGTGGGAAAGAGCATAGGGTGGACGCGGCCTCCAGCCGTTGGATTCCACCCTAACACTGCGCTCTTTCGTTACGCGACGAAAATTTTGCCGTGGCGTCCGCCCGAATTATTGAGCCGGAGGCGCGGCCGGAGCTGCAGGAGCACCGCGCTTGGCCGTGAACTCCACCGGAGGAGGAGGACCACCGTTACCGCCGCCGCCGCCGTTACCGCCGCCAGCCATGGCGCCGCCAGCGAAGGTGCGCGTGAAGTTGATGGTGTCTCCGTCGGCCTTGCCGCTGTAGCTGATGGTGATCGAATTGCCGTTCATATTGCGAACGACGTCGAAGGTGATGGTATCCGCAGTCACCTTGCCATTGGTGATGGGCATATCGCCCATCCGGCCCGAAACCGTGCCCGTGACTGTCATGGCAGTGGCGTCGACCGTGAAGTTGAATGTCGTGGTCTGCGTGTTGCCGTTCCGTCCCGGAACGTCGGCTGACCATTTGCCGTTAAAGTCGGCGGCCAGTGCGGTGACGGAGCTGAGCGCGAAAACAAGTGTTGCGAGCGCGAGTTTTTTCATCATGCGAGCTTCTCCAGATCTGTTGGATCGCGGCGCGGGATTGAAGACCCTGCGCCTGTTAGAGAGGGACGTTCGCGAGACAGTGGAAGTCTCAGTGCGAGCGGAGCGGAAGGCGGCGAGCCAGCGAGTTGGCAAGTCAGCGCGAGGTGCCGTCTAGGACGAATTCGGCTTCGCTCCGCAGCCTCACAGAATCGCAGGGGCTGTGAGCCTGTGAGATTTGTTCTTGTAAGTGATTTATTTTACTTCGACTTCCAGGCCTCACAGTTTCACAATCGATCATTCGGAGATGTTTTTCTTCTTGCAAATTGCGCCGAGCGAACTTCTCTTGCGACGTGGACCCGGGAGCGAAGGGGGTGGGGGGAGGGGGGTGGGGGGGTACGGGGCGGCGACATCTCTGAAACCGCTGCGGAGATCAATTGCAATCTGCATGGAACCATTGTGCGCCGGATGATGGAAATACTCTGCAAAACAGCAGGAGGCGGAAGTGGCTGATTTTGATGGGCTAACGAGATTGATTACGGCGGCTGGGGGTTGACTAGGACAGAGAGCAAGGGAGCGAGGGAGCAAGGGAGCAAGGAACGGTGAACGGCGCGTGGCCGGCGGACGCAGACACTTGTGGATGTGGCGTGAAGGTGCGGGTCGGGAGACCCTCAGTACCGCCGGTCAGGAGACCGGCGGTACGAAGCGGTTCCCTGGTCCTGGAACTGGGATCACGGTGCACCCCTTGTCGTGGTTAGTTTGCATTCTCAAAAAACCCGACTTACCTTTTGTCGCGGTGGGTTTGCGGGAGGCGGGTTGGGGTTCGTGCAATCCCACCCTAAACGCACAGAACGCGTTTAGGATGGGGCACCCAGCCTATCCTTGACGGGTACGCACCAATCATCTTTGTGGAAATGAGAAAACATATGCGGCAATTTCGCTCGTGGATCGTTGCTGCCTTCTGTTTCGCTGCTGCCGGTTGCTGTCTTGCGCAGGTTCCAGCGGCAGAGAACTTGA
>JBEKEP010000250.1:0-6375 GCA_050013775.1 Occallatibacter sp.
GTGCCCAGCACGCGCGAGAAGAGCGCGAGCACGAGATTGGGAGAGTGCTTGGCGTCGAAGATGGGGTTGAGGCCGGGCGGCAATCCCAGTTCGCGGCGCAGCGCGTAGACGGGCTCAGGCCATTTGCGCGTGACGAAACGCGCCAGGCGTCGCATGGCGCGACCCATGCCCGGGGCTTTATCGGCGCGAGCCAGCTTGGGATAGGGCGGCAGCACCGGGGGATCGAATGCGGAGAAAAATGAGAACGGCGCCAGCAGGTAGCTCGCCCAGGGAATGCCTGTGACCTCTGCAACGATGGGTCCCGCGTAGTTGAGCTCGCCGAGCAAAAGCAGATCGGCGCGCGCGGGCTTGGTGGCGGCGTCGAGCAGGTCGGCGTAGGTCTCGCGCAGCACCGGATACAGGAATTCGCGCAGTCCCGTTTCCGTGCCCTTCTTCACGTCGTAGATCATCTCGACGAGTTTGGTATTCGTGGGGTCGATGTCGGGCCGCAGCTGGCGAAACTCCAGACCCAGCGGTTCAATCTTCGGCCGGTACACGTTGGGCAGCGCCATCACCGGCACATGACCGCGGCGCTTGAGCTCCAGCGCAATGGAAATGAGTGGATTGATGTCTCCAAAAGTCCCGATGTTCGACAGAACAATGCGCAATCCCGGCTCCCGTGATGCTGGAATGAACTGCAAGATTGAGGGTAAAGCATCGGGGCGCAGATTGCGTTATGGCTGTTGCGATCGTTCGGGTCCGGAATCCGCGCAGGCAGCGGGTGTGTCTTTCAATGTCGGCTTCAGATCGGGCCAGTAGAGGCTTTTCTTCAGCAGCGAGCAAAAGTCTGAGAGCGTCGGAAGGGGTTTCTGCTGCGCTTTGGGTCCAAGACTGTCGACAAATTTCCACGCGAGGTCTGAGTGGCCACTGTACATCAGATTCAGCACGGTTTGCCACATGGTTGTGCCGATGCTGTTTATGTCATGATTTTTTACGGCCTTTTGCGCCTCGCTCAGCGCCCGATTCCATTGCGCCTGGGTCGGTGCCGGTTTCTGCATCTTGTCGAATGCCAAATGAAAGCCTCCGGCATTCTTGTCGTCAATCCAGCGGAGCGTGACCAGAGCGGAGGGCGAGCAGGCGAAGCAGTCGGGCCAATAAGCAAAGGTCCAGTCCGCCGTGATGTAGTCGTAACGGCCGTCGGCGGCGCGGCGGAAATGCGCCATATCGTCATCGGCATCGTAGAGCGTGGCCAGCAATTTGAATTGCGGCTCCAGTTCGAAGACGTAGTGGGTCATGCAGCAATGCGCCCCTCCCGAGTACTCTGAAACGATCATGTCGGGATGGCCGCGTCCGGTCAGGTCCGTACCGTTGGCGATTGCTGGAAAGTTGTAATTCGAGTCGGCATGCTGGCCGAGGGTGAAGGCCTCGGGAAACTCAGATGTGCGACGAAGAATGACCTTTCCGGCGCTCTTCACTTGCAGGCATGCGCCTGCATCGTTCTCGTACGTCGCAAAGACATATTGAATTATCGTGATCGAATGAGTCTGATATTTCGTCGCACATGTTGCCGTTGGCGGGTCCACGCCGAGCTGCGCGAGAAGCGGAATCGGAGCCGCAAAGCAAATCGCCGTCAGAATGCCTGCACCCCATCGCGATTTGGCGCTCATGTTTCGACCCCTTTCCGAACCGGAAACGCAACCAAGATACCACTTTCATCGCATTGTCTCGCCGGTTTCGTATAGTTTTGGTAGGAGTTGCTTGCCGGCCCGATGAAACTTGTGCTCATTATCGTCGCGGTACTAGTTCTGGCCGGCTTGCTGGTTGCCGACTACAAATGGAAGCAGTGGATGGCCGCCAGACGGCACGAACGCGGCGAGCAGGACCCGAGAGCTTAGAGCTCGTTGCATAAACCTCTTGAGATAGTGAAGAGCTTCTCTCAGGGGTTAGAACCCCTTCTATTTGTGGCCCTTTTCGGCACCCTTCGACCTCGCTCAGGGCAGGCTAGAAGTCGTGCCCTTTCACGGGGCCCGGCTCATGCATCCTGCTTTAGAGCGTGGCTCTTACGATCCCCCAGTGTTCGATCCAGGAACCCGGTTTTTCCCCGTTTACAATAGCTTGAGGGAGCCGTCCAAAGACCTATGCGACAACTGCTTGCTGTTCCATTCCCCTTACGACTTAACCGCGCCCGCTTTGCGCTGGCCCTGCTGCCTGCGGCGCTGCTCCTGCTTGCGGCCGCCGCGCGCGCCCAGTTTGGCGCACCGCCTACCACAACGGTTCACGACGCCACGGCGCTCAGGCCGCCGGCCGGCGCTAAAGTGGCCATTATTGAGTTTGAGGACCTGGAGTGTCCCGACTGCGCCAATGCCAACCCGCTGCTGAAAGAGGCTGCGGCCAAGTACGGCATTCCCTGGATCCGCCACGACTTTCCGCTGCCCTTCCACAACTGGAGCTTTCAGGCGGCCGTGAACGCACGCTACCTGGACACCAAGAACCAGGCGCTGGGCAACGAGTACCGCGACTACATTTTTGCCAACCAGGTTTCGATTGAGACGCCGGCGCAACTGCAGCAGAAGACGCAGGCCTTCGCCGACGCGCACAAGGTCGCACTGCCCTTCGCCATCGATCCCATGGGCAAGCTGTCGCAGGAGGTCAAGGCGGACTACGCGCTGGGGCAGAAGATCGGCATTGAGCACACGCCGACCATCTGGATCGTGACCAATGCCGCGCATGCCGCGCCGTTTGTCGAAGTGGTGGACCGCAGCAAGCTTTACCAGCTCATCGACCAGGCCGAGGCGGAAGCACGGGGGCGCTGAGGCGCCACCGACAGCGGCAACCTATTTAGATTGAGGTCTCTGGCCCGACAGTCGGGCAAGTGCCATTCGTAATCCCCCCTCGCGGAACCTCTACTACGAACCTCCTGCTCGCGGTGTATACTTCGCCCATTCGCGGCCCGACAGGAGCGTTTCCCCCTGGGCTTCGCAGCCGCTGAGGAGGTCCCGTGAAGATGCTTGTGAAGTCGTTCCCTGTGCTCGCATGCCTTCTATTCGCCGTGCCGGCGATGGCGGGCGATTTGGTTCTGACGGCGAAGTGGGCGGCGCAGAATCCGCCGTGGACATCGACCACCGACACTCACGTCGACTTGAACGCCCAAGTCCTCTCCGCCTGGCGATCGATATCAGGCAACAACGGACCTATGTGCCAAGCCGTCTGGAACAGTCTCGGCCCGGGCCTCTCCGGCGCGGGCAACTGCCTTCGCAATCTTTACAACACCGGCAATACCTGCAGCTTCGACCAGAACCCGGCGATCTCTGTCGACAGCCGTAACAACACCGCGACCATCACCTTGCGCACCAGCAACAACCAGCTCAGGTTCACCACATCTGTGCAGGGAGTTTGCAACTTTATTAACACTGGCGATCCTAACTTCACCTCGTGGGTGGATGTGAACGCCACCGCGGTCCTCAGTTACAACGGCTCCGAGGTCCACGTCAATTCAGCCAATGCCGAAATCACCCACATCTCCCTCAGTGGCAACAATACGCAGGCCCAGGCCATCATCGGCATGGGCAACGTGCTGGGCTCCATCACTCCGATTCTCAACCGGCTCGTCGGCCACCCCTTCGATTTCTCCGGTCCGCTCAACCCATCCATCATCAGGGTCAACACACTTCTCGCCATTGCCAAAAGCCAGCTGACGCTGCCCGGCGAAGACTTCTCGCTGGGTTCTGACAACAACGGCATCCTTTTCGAGGCCGTCGCGGACAAGTGCCTTTCCGGACAAACTTCCGGCAAGCTCCCCGGTACCGACGACGTGGTTTGCCTCACCAGCGCCGATTGGATGAAAGTGAATGCCGTGGCAACGGAAGTTGCCTTAGCTGCGCGTGCGCAAGCCCCCGTCATTGGAACCCGGGTATCAATGCGTGCGAGCTAAGACTTAATCCCTAGGATCCACCGGACTGATGCCTGGCCGCTGACCTTCACGGGCATACGCCAGTTCTGCGGCGCAAGCCGCGGTCGCCACACTGCACGTGGCTAGGTGTTCGCGATCTTCACCAGCTCCTGGCCGCCGGGAGCGACCATGCGCGTTTGTGGCGCGCGCCAGTGATCGATGTAGCTGATGCGGTGCACGCAGCCGATAGTGCAATGCGGCGCGCAGCTTTTGGCGGTCACGAACTCGCGCTTGACGTCGTCGATGGTGTACTCGGCCACAGGCACGCCAGGATAGCCGCGCTGCTGCGAGCAGTAGTGCACCAGACCGTCTTCGCACACATATAAATAGCGCGAGCCAGCGCGGCAGCGCCAGTTGTTCGCACGGCCCTGCACAATGGCTTCCTGGAATTTGTCGAACTGCGCGTAGTTTGTTTTCTTGCGATGCGTCATGGCGTGGTAAACGCGCGCCTCCTCGTCGGCCAGCGGCTTGAGCTGTCCGTCACCGTCGTGGATGATGCCGATGGTGGACTCGAAGCCGAGCTCGAGGGCTCGCTTGCCGATGACCAGCGCGTCGTTGGGATTGCGGATGCCGCCGCCGACCACGGAGTTGATGTTGACGTGGAACTCTGCGTATTCAGCCAGCATTTGCAGGCGCTTGTCCAGGGTCTTGAGCGACTTCTTCGAGATCTGGTCCGGTTCCAGGTTGTCGATCGAGATCTGCATGTGGTCGAGGCCCGCTTCATTCAAGCGCTGAATGCGCTCGGGACTCAACAGGAAGCCATTGGTGATCATGCCGGCGATGGCGCCGGTCTTGCGCATCCGCCGAATGATGTCGTCGAGCTGCGGATGCGTCAGAGGCTCGCCGCCGCTGATGCCGATCATGGCTGTGCCCAAACGGCCCAGCGCGTCGATGCGGCGATACATTTCCTCGAGCGGGACTGGCTCGCTTACCTTGTCGTACTCGTTGCAATAGGCGCAGCTCAGATTGCAAAAGCGCGTGGGAATGATCTGCACCAGCACAGGATGCGATTTGTGGGTCAGCGCGCGGACGACCATCGCGTACTCGCGCAGCTTGCGCCTGGCAGCGATCCAGCGGCCTTTGAATGTCGATCTCCGGGGAGTTGCCATTCCTTCTATTTGAACACGGATGAGGCAGGGAGCGAGAAGCCAGGGAATAGGGATTGGTGAAGAGGTAACGGAAAGGCAGAGAGGTGAGGAACAGGGACTAACGGGCCAGGCTGCATCGACATCGAGCGGCCATCCAAGCGATTGAATTTAAAGGGCTACTCGGAGCAACCCGAATTTCAGTATCGGGACCGCGGAGCACTCCTTATCGGAGAGCATTTGCTTCCAGAGGACGGCGGTTTGCTGTGCGGGGCGGCGGATACGGCGCCCTCCGGGTTTCGCGCTGATGGCGGAGGGTATAGTGCAGTAGACAAGGATTCGAGGGTGAGCGAACGTTTTGGCGAAACGGGGCTCTTTAGAGGTAGGTAATCATGCAGCCAGCGTTATTCGAGGTGAGGCGCGACGGCCCTGCGCGTGAACCGGAGAGGGAGAAGCCTGCATTGTCAGTCTCCTTTACGGAGCTCGTGGAACGGCATTCGCGCATTCTTTATCGCATAGCGCTGTCGGTGGTGCGGCAGCCGGACGATGCGGAAGACGTGGTGCAGGAGGCGTTCCTGCAGGTGTATCGCGGCGAGCGCTGGCGGCAGATGGAGGACGAACGCGGCTACCTGGCGCAGGTGGTGTGGCGGCTTGCGGTGCGGCAGCACAAGCGGAAAGGGCGGGAACAGGAGCTCCCGATCGACATCAGCAGCGCGCGACCCGGCCCGGAGCAGCGAGCGATCGACCGGCAACTGGAGCAATGGCTGCACCGGCAAATTGATGCTTTACCCGAGAAGCTGCGTATTCCTTTGGCGCTGGCGGCACTGGGCGAGTTGAAGCTGGTGGAGATTGCGAAGATCTTGGGCCTGCCCGAGGGAACGGTGCGCCGACGGATTCACGATGCGCGAACGCGGCTGCGGCAGCAATTGAACGAGCAGAAAGGAGGAGGCAGTGAGCAAGGTCATTCATCCTGATCGCGGAGAAGAGCTGATCGATCTCGCGCTGGAGACATACACGGCGCGCGAGGCGGATGCCGGGCTCGAGGGCCGAATTTTGGCGCGTGCGACTGCCGTGCGCCCCCGCATGGAATTGGGCCACTGGCGCTGGACCATGGCGGCTGCGGCGTCGATCGCGGTGGTGGCGCTGTTCTCCTTCTGGCTGAAGTGGCAGCATCTGGAGATTGCATTTGTTCATCCGCCGGCAGTGACGGTGACGGTGCGGCAGACGCCGGATTCGGAGCGGGGCGGCACAGCGTCCGATCGCGGCGCGGGCACCCCGGAGGTGCCGAGTGCTGAGTCCAGGCCGAAGAGACAATCCTCCTTGCCGGCGCAGAAGGCTGCATTGCAGCCGGCGTACAGGACG
>JBEKEP010000251.1:0-3748 GCA_050013775.1 Occallatibacter sp.
GTTCCTGTCACCACGCGCTACTACAGCCGCTGGCAAAAGAAGTTCATCTTTACCGAGACCGAAGACGAGGAGCGCTTGCGTTACCTGCTGAGCAAGGTCTATTGGCTCTCCGGAGTTCTCGGCGATTCTAAGCCGATCTGGATCGCCGATCCCCGGGATGCGCAATACTTGAACACCACCGAAGCCGATTTACTGCGCATGGCCAATCATGAAGCCGGCGAAGGGCTGATGGTTGTCGACGGCGAATTTGCCGCGGCCACTCCCGCGCTCATGGCCCGCGCCGCCGAATATCAGGCCATGCTCGAAGCCTCACTCGACTTCACCAAGCCGAAGTTCAACGAGTCCATGCGCTCTGGGCACGCCAACATGTAGGCTTCGAAGCTGGGACCGGTACGGCTAGGCTTTCGATCCGGCAAGAATGTGACTGTTCGGCGCAGAGGCGACATCAGCAATTTCTCCCACCTCGCGGATTTTCCAGCCCCTGATGAGCAGCCAAAGCATGAAGATCAGTTCGCCGAAAAATGTGTAGAAGACAAATCCAAGATGCGCGTCGGGGTAAAGATACGGGTGCAGTCCGTCGATCACCCAGCCCGCACCATTGATCACCAGCAGAACCCCGATGATCCTGGGAATGTAGGTTGACCGGAAAATGAGCCAGCCTAGCATCACAAGGTGAATCCCGAAGATCAACAGCGCCATCGACCAGTCGTAGCGAAATGAATTCAGCAGAAGCTCGACCTGGGCTTGTAGCGGCCCAGCGCCAAACGATGTCAGGTAATCCGGCGTAGTCACAAGGCGGTAAACCGTAACCAGGTTCATGAGCGCGAAGAGCGCGCCAACCGTATAAACCAGCCGCATCCACGCAGTGAGCAGGGATAGCGATCGGTTGACCGGCATAAGCAGAAGAAAGAGCGCCCAGGCAATCACCACATCCAGAATGAAGGTGAAGAGATAGCAGAGAATCGCCACAGCGAAGAGCCTTGGGTGCATCGCAATATTCTGGATCGTCTGTTGGATATTGCCGGGAATCACCAGCCTCGGCAAAATCGAAAACTCAACATAGACGGAGGGCATGAACAAGTAGCCGAATCCGGCAATCAGGGCGGCCTGGCGGAGACTTACGCCTTCGCCGCGATTCATCTTCTGGATTGAAGTCATCTGACGCGCCACCTCTTCCGTGTTCCTTCGGTCCCCTAATCCTCTCTTTTTTACAGCGTTTGTCCGCACCCCGCGCAGAACCGCGCGCCCACCACATTCGCGAACTGGCACCGCGGACAATTGGCAGTCGGACTCGGTTGCGGCGCAACCACCGGCGGCGGAACGTTCACCGTCGCGTTCGCCGAATGGCCCCACACCGGAACCGGAATCCCCAGCGACGCCGCAATGGCCGCCGCATGCATGGCGTTGTACTCACGCACCCGCCCCGGCATGAAGAAGCACTCAAAGAAACCAATCAACCCCGGAATACCGGACCAGAAGAAGCAGGCGTAGAGAATGCCCAGCCCCGTGCGCCGCAGATAAAAATGATGCAGTCCGAAGCTGCCCAGGAACAGCGCCAGCAAAACGCCTACCACTTCGTCGCGGCGCACGACTTCGTATTGCTGGTAGAAGATGGCTTCCGGATTGGGATACGCGTACGTGTTCATGAAGGTTTCTCCTTGCCTCGTTCAGGGCCTGCTTGCATTACGCAGCCGCGCGCTGCCCAGTTCCCGCTTGTACCGCCGGACCCTTTGTAGCGCCGGCCTCCCGGCCCGGGGTCCCGGCGAGCGATCTTTGCTCGCTGGGGTGGTGGAACGGCTGTAGCGCGGGCGTCCCCGCCCACACTTGTCAGCATCTGCGCCGCTGCCATTGTCCCACAACCCCTCGCGCCGTAACATCGAAATTGCCATGACCTCAACGTCTGCGTCCGCCCAACCCAACGCCGGTCAACCGAATGCAGAATTGGGCGGCACGTTTTTGATCGGCGGCGATCTGCCCGTGCACCGGCTCGGCTACGGAACCATGCGCCTGGTAGGCGACGGGGCGTGGGGCGAGCCCGCGGACCCGGAAGAATGCCGCCGCGTGTTGCGCCGCGCCGTCGAGCTCGGCATCACCCTCATCGACACTGCCGATGCCTACGGCCCCGAAATCGCCGAGCGCCTCATCGGCGACGCGCTCGCGCCCTACGCACCGGGCGTCGTCATCGCCACCAAGGGCGGCATCACGCGCCAGGGCCCCGCGAAAACCGAGTACGTGGGCCGCGCCGGCTATCTCATCCAATGTGTCGAGATGAGTTTGCGCCGCCTCAAGCTCGAGCGCGTCGATCTCTATCAGTTGCACAGAATCGACCCGCGCACCCCACTCGAGGAATCCTTGGGCGCGCTCCACCGCATGCAGGAGCAAGGAAAAATCCGTCACATCGGCCTGAGCGAAGTCACCCCCGCCGAGATCGAGGACGCGGAAAAGATCGTCCCCATCGTCAGTGTCCAGAATCGATACAGTCTGGCAGACCGGCGTCATGAGGAAACGCTGAATTATTGCGAGCGCCGCGGCATCGGCTTTCTGCCATGGTATCCCTATGCGGGCGGAAAAATGCTCAAGCCCGAACACCCCGCCGCGCAGGCTCTCGGCCGCGTCGCCGCAAAGCACGGAGCCACCGTTCCGCAGCTTTCTTTGGCGTGGTTGTTGTACCGTTCGCCAGTTCTGCTGCCCATTCCCGGCACGTCAAAGGTCGCGCACCTTGAAGAAAACGTAGCCGCCGCGCAAGTCCAACTCACTGCGGATGAATGGGCTGAGGTGGAGGCGGCGGCTCAGGGCTGAGGGCAGGCTTGATGTCACTCCCTTCGGCGCCGATCCTCGCGAAATATTCCCGCACGTTGTTGAATTCGGGCAGCAACGTGGTGCCGTGAGCGTTTTGCGGATCAGCATCATTCAAGAAGATCTGTGCATCGCCCTTAATCGCGTCCCCCGGCTGAATGAGCGGAGTGGCGGGATGCGCAACGCCCATCAGAACAGAGCAATTCGCGATCTGGTAGTGCACGTTGTAAGGGTCAGCGATGTTGAGAAATGCGAAATACCGCGACTGCGGCGTGGCGCTGGGGCGCGCAAGCCACGGCGCCGGCATGTCCAGGTCGGCCAAGTAATCCTGCGGCCCGGAGAACATGAGAACCGCATCAACCGGGAACATCTTGCCCAGATACGCGGCGTGTCCCGCGCCTTGCGAGTGGCCCGCAACCACAATGCGGCTCCAGACGGGCTGACCGTCCGCAAAGAATTCGCCCCACCCGCCCTCCGGATCCTGCCTGACCAGATACGCGAGCATTTTGTTGAGACGGTTCAGAATGGAGTTGTCGCGACTCACAGTAATTTTGTCGCTGACCGGGGCTCCGGTGATGTTTGCCTCGCGGTAGTGATCGAAGCAGGCAGAGTCCGTGCTGTGCGCGCAAACGACGGTGACCACGTGATTCTCGTAGTCGAGCGCGATGGCGTGATAGCCCCAATCCGCAAAAGCACTTTCGAGGTTCAGGCTTCTTTCCGGTTTGCCGTCCGTCCCGACGAAGAAAAGAAAAAGCCGGTGATTCGACGGCACCTGCGGATTGTAAATCGCGAGTTGCGGACCCTCCACGGATTCAATCGCAGGATCGGTCTGCGGCGCGTCGATGCGCAGCACCTTCTCCTGAGCGTGAAGATCGACAGCTCCCAGAGCCACAAGTGTGAATAGCGCAAATGCGCATAACATCGAATTGCAATAGAGACGGATGCGCAAAGA
>JBEKEP010000252.1:0-3709 GCA_050013775.1 Occallatibacter sp.
CTCTTCGCCGTTACGTGGGTGGTGGCGACCAAAACTCCGTTTGGCAGGCACGTGTACGCGATCGGCGGCAATGAGCGTGCGGCGCGGCTGGCAGGCATTCGCGTGGCGCAGGTGAAGCTGGCTACCTATGTTTTTTCGGCGTTCTGCGCGGCGCTGGTCGGGCTCATTATCGCGGCGCAGCTTGAAGCCGCGCATCCAGCAACCGGCGAAAGCTTTGAGCTGAATGCCATCGCGGCCGTGGTACTGGGCGGAACATCGCTGATGGGCGGTCGCGGCTCGATCACCGGTTCGCTGATCGGCGCCTTTGTGATTGGCGTGCTTGCCGACGGCCTTGTGATGCTGGGCGTCTCAGAATTCTGGCAGATCGTGATTAAAGGCGTGGTGATCGTGCTGGCCGTTGGACTCGACCAGTTGCAGACGCGACTGCAGGCCCGGATTTTGCCGTACCTAACGACTGCGAGCTCGGAAGAGGGCCGCTCATGATGCGGCGCGCGCTTGCCGGTTTTGCATGCGCATTAGCGCTGCTGCTTGCCTGTGCAGGCTGCCACCGCAACGAGCACCGCAAGAAGCTGATTGTGGTGATTGTTCCCTCGCAGGACAATCCTTATTTCAAGGCTGAAGCAGATGCCGCCGCGGCGCGCGCACTGGAGCTTGGTTACCGCGTGCGCGTGGACGCGCATGAGGACGATGCCTTTCGCCAGGACAATCTAGTGGATGCCGCGATCGCCTCCAACGCTGCGGCTATCATTTTGGATAATGCCGGCGCCGATGCTACCGTCTCCGCGGTGCGCCGCGCGACCAGGGCGGGCATCGCGGTGTTTCTGATCGATCGCCAAATCGATGCCACCGGGATTGCGAAAGCGCAGATCATTTCGGACAATGATCAGGGTGCACGCCTGGTGGCGGCAGAGTTTGCGCGCGCCATGAATGGAAGAGGCGAGTATGCGGAGCTGCTGGGAAAAGAATCCGACACCAACGCGCAGATTCGCACCAAAGGCTTTCACGCCGTGCTCGATCAGTATCCAGACCTGAAGCTCGTTTCCGCACAGTCTGCGAACTGGTCGCAGGCCGATGCGTTCCAGAAGACGGAGACCATGTTGCAGGCGCACGGAAACATCGCGGGTATCATCGCAGGGAACGACACGATGGCCCTGGGCGCGGCGGCCGCGTTGAAATCCGCGGGGAAATTGAATGTGCAGATTACGGGGTTCGACGGCAGTCCGGACGCCATTGACGCCATTGAGCGCGGCGAGTTGCGTGCTACCGCCCTGCAGCCTGCAGTGTTAATTTCCCGGCTTGCGATGGATGAGGCGGATCGGTATTTAAAGACTGGTTCAACCGGCCAGCCGGAGTTGCAGATCATTCCTTGCGAACTCGTGACCAGAAGCAATGCCGGAAACTTTAGCAATTTCGAAAAGGTAAGGTGAGCGCCATGGCGAATTCCACTTGTCTCGGAGTCATTGTCGGCAATCGCGATTTTTTTCCTGACGTGCTGATCTCTGAAGCGCGCAAGGATCTGACTAAACTATTCTCCGAACTCAGCATCGAGCCAGTTTGGCTGTCGCCGGAGGAGTCGAAGCTGGGCGCGGTGGAAACCTGGGCTGACGCACAAAAGTGCGGCGAGCTGCTGCGCAAAAACCGCGACCGCATCGAGGGCATCCTGGTCTGCCTGCCGAATTTTGGCGACGAAAAGGGAGTTGCCGACTCCATCCGATTGGCCGAGACGCATGTGCCGGTCCTGGTGCACGCTTGTCCCGACGATCTCGATCAATTCGGTTTGGACCGCCGGCGCGACGCTTTCTGCGGCAAGATTTCCGTTTGCAACAATCTGCGCCAGTACCGCATTCCCTATTCGCTCACGCGCGATCACACGGTCGCGATTCTCGATCCGCGCTTTCGCGAGGACCTGGTGCAGTTTACTCAGACCTGCAAAGTGGTGCGCGGCTTGAGCCGTGTGCGCATCGGCGCGGTTGGCGCCAGGCCTAACGCCTTCAACACCACGCGCTTCAGCGAAAAACTCCTCGAAGCCAACGGCATTACGGTGAACACCATCGATCTTTCTGAGGTGTTTGGGAATGCGGCTAAAATCTCCAGCGACGACCCGCGCGTACGGCAGCGCGTCGAGCAGATTCGGTCGTATGCTGATGCGACGAAGGCTCCCGACGAGGCTATCGCGCGCATGGCCAAGTTCGCGCTTGTGGTGGATGACTGGATGCAATCGCTTTCGATCACCGCGACGGCCATCCAGTGCTGGAGTTCGCTGCAGAAGAACTTTGGCGTGAATGTGTGCACCATCATGTCGATGATGAGCGAGCAGATGCTGCCCTCGGCTTGCGAGGTGGATATTGCCGGAGTGGTGGGGATGTACGCGCTGCAACTTGCCGGAGGATCGCCCAGCGCGCTGGTCGACTGGAACAACAACTACGGCGGCGACCCCGAGAAGTGCGTCTTTTTTCACTGTGGCAACTGGGCGAAGGACTTCTTGCCGGACATCCGCATTGCTACCGCGCCCATCCTTGGCACCACGCTCGGCGAAGAAAACACCTTCGGCGCGCTGGAGGGCCGCACGCTTGCCGGCCCGGTGACTTTTGGGCGCGTAAGCACCGACGACCTCGCCGGCAAAATCACGGCTTACGTGGGTGAGGGCGAATTTACGGATGACCCGCTGAAGACCTTCGGCACGCGGGCGGTGGTGAAAGTGGCCGGACTGCCCGCACTGATGCACATCATCTGCCAGAATGGCTTTGAGCACCACGCCGCCATGAACCGCAGCCATACCGCGGCCGCCGTGGCCGAAGCGCTGGGCCGGTATCTCGGCTGGCCGACTTATCACCACAATCGGCCGACGGCCTTGCCACCGCTTCCTTGACGCTGGACAAGATTGCGCCCGATGCGCGAATGTGGATGAGATGAACCGCCGGGATTTTTGCCTCTCTGCCACCGCCGCCGCTGCTGTTTCCGTCCGATCTTCCGCATTTGCAGCAATCGCTCCCCCGCCAGCATCTGCCGGGCCCTTGATCACGCTGGCCGAAATCGAGCAGATCGACCGCGAGCGGATTCTGCGCGCCGCCAATGAATACCTTTCGCAACCGCCCATCACTGTGACGGCTGCGTCGTCGCCCCGCAGCAAAGGCGGCAAGCACGATTATTTTTCCGAAGGCGACTATTGGTGGCCCGACCCGAAGAATCCAGACGGGCCGTACATCCGCCGCGACGGCTACTCCAACCCGCAGAACTTCAACGATCACCGCGAGGCGCTAATCCGGTTGAGCCTGATTGTCCCCGCGCTCACAGCGGCGTGGCTCATCACGCAGGAGAGACGCTACGCCGAGCACGCGGCCGTGCATCTGCGTGCATGGTTCCTCGACGCAGCGACGCGTATGAATCCGTCGCTCGATTATGCGCAGGCGATTTGGGGAGTCTCGCCGGGCCGCGGCACGGGAATCATCGACACATTGCACCTGGTTGAAGTCACACGCGCCGCACGCCATCTGGAGAGCGCGAAAGTGATGACGCCGGCCGAGTCCTCTGGGGTGCGCGATTGGTTCACGCAATATATGTTGTGGATGGTCACGTCGAAAAACGGACAGGAAGAGGAAGCCGCCAAGAACAATCACGGAACTTGCTGGGTGGCGCAGGTTTCGGCATTCGCCGCCTTCACCGGCGACGAAAACGTGATGAAGCTTTGCCGCGGGCGCTACCGCAACCA
>JBEKEP010000253.1:0-3624 GCA_050013775.1 Occallatibacter sp.
CGATTTCGTTTTTGGTGACGCGGTGGCGAGAGGAATCACGGGATTCGATGTGCAGGCGGCCTTCGACGGATTGAAGAAGCACGCCACGCAACCGGTTGCGCCGAAACTTGGATACGGCCGCCCAGCGGTCGCGGAATATCTGAAGCTCGGTTACATTCCCATGGAAGCCGTGGCCGGAGCGGCAGCCGAGACACTGGACTCGGCCTACGGAGATTTCTGCATCGCGCAAGTGGCTCGCGCTGCGGGCAAGCCGGACGAAGCAGCCGCGTTTGAGCAGCGTTCGCGCAACTGGCACAACATCTTTGACCCCGCCACGCGCTTCCTGCGCGGCAAGATGGCCAATGGCTCGTGGCAATCGCCCTTTGACGCGCACACCTGGGGTGGCGCGTACGTGGAGGGTGGGCCCTGGCAGTACCGCTTTGCCGTGCCATGGGATCCGGAGGGACTGATGGAGGCCCTGGGCAGCAAGAGGGAATTCGTCGCCGCGCTCGATGACATGCTCGCCCAAGCACCCGTCTTTCATGTGGGCACGTATGGCGACGAGATTCATGAGATGTCGGAGATGGCAGCAGTCGATTTCGGGCAATATGCGCACTCGAACCAGCCGGTGCATGCATTTCTCTACATGTTTGCAATGGCGGGGCGACGCGATCGCACGCAGTACTGGGCCCACCGGGTGCTGAACGAGTTGTACACGCCCGACAACTTTCCCGGCGACGAAGATACCGGTTCGATGAGCGCGTGGTACATCCTCAGTTCGCTGGGAATCTACTCGCTCTGCCCCGGCAAGCCGGATTGGGTGCTGGGCGCGCCTCTCTTTGAAGAAGCCGAAATCCGCTTCCCGGACGGGCATACGATTCGCATAGAGGCGCAGAGCAGCAAGCCGGGAGCGTTCCTCAATCACGTGACCCTCAATGGCGTTGAGGTGCGCGAACCCGTGGTGCCGCACGCGGCATTCAAGAAGGACGCACGTCTTGTGTTCTCTGCGATCTAGGACCTGAGAGTATTTTTGGGCTCTGCGGCATCTCGTCGCCTCTGCGCCCCACTCGCATTTACAATGGAATCTATATGATCCGCTTCTCCACCGCAGGGGAATCCCACGGCGAGGCTCTGATTGCTCTGGTTTCCGGTCTTCCCGCCGGCGTCCCCGTCGATCTTGATTATGTGAACCGCGAGTTGTGGCGCCGGCAGCAGGGCTACGGCCGCGGCGGCCGCATGAAGATCGAAACCGATCAGGCGCATGTGCTTTCGGGTGTGCGCCACGGCAAAACCATTGGCTCTCCCGTTGCGATCGAACTCATCAACCGCGACTGGAAAAACTGGCAGGAGAAGCTGCCGGTAGAGACCGGCGATCCGGCGAAGCATCGCGCAGTGGCCTCGCCCCGGCCCGGCCATGCCGACCTTGCCGGTGCACTCAAATACAACTTCCCCGATGCGCGCTATGTGCTGGAGCGCGCTTCGGCGCGTGAGTCCGCGGCCCGGGTGGCCGCTGGCGCTTTTGCGAAGCTGATGCTCCGCCAGCTTGGCATTGAGGTCGCGAGCCATGTGATCCGCGTGGGCCGCGTGGACCTTGGCCGCGATGCGCTCTGGGAAGAGATTGCGGCGCTCTCCGGCAAAGACGAAGTGGTTCTCTCGTGCGTCGACGCCGCCACGGAGGCGCGCATGAAAGAGGAAGTGGAAGCCGCAACCCGCGCCGACGACACCGTGAACGGGGTCTTCGAAGTGGTGGCGCACGGCGTTCCCGCAGGCCTCGGCTCCTACGCCAACTGGGACGATCGCCTTGACGGCCAACTTGCCTGGGCCGTGATGAGCGTGCAGGCCGTGAAGGCTGTCGAGATTGGGCGCGGCGTGGAAGCCGCGGGTTCGTTTGGCTCGCGGGTTCACGATCCCATTCATTACGCGGCGGAAAACCTTCCCAGCCGGCCCACGCGCTTTACGCGCCCCCACAACAATGCCGGTGGCGTCGAGGGCGGCGTCTCGAACGGCGAAGACATCGTGGTGCGCGGGTACCTGAAGCCGATCTCGACCCTGCGCCAGCCGCTCGAGTCGGTGCGCTTTGATACTCGCGAGCCTACCAGCGCAAGCTACGAGCGCAGCGATATTTGCGTCGTCCCGGCGGCAGGTGTGGCCGCTGAAGCCATGGTGGCACTGGTGTTGGCCAATCTGGCCCATGAGAAATTTGGCGGCGACTCGCTGGCGGAATTGAAACGAAATTTTGACGGGTACATCGAACAGATACGGAGATTCTGACAGGGCGATGATTCTGGAGATCGTGAAATATCCCGAGCCGGTGTTGGAGCAGCCCGGCGAACCTGTGACCGAGTTTGACGCCGAGTTGCGCAAGCTGGTCGCCGATATGTTCGAAACGACCTATGCATCGCAGGGCATCGGGCTGGCTGCGCCCCAGGTGGGCGTGTCCAAGCGCGTCACCGTCATCGACCTGAGCATGGGCAAGGATCCCGCAGAGAAACTCGTGCTCATCAATCCCGAAATCATTGTTAGCGAGGGAAAGCAGTACGAAGAGGAGGGCTGCCTGAGCTTTCCTGACATTCGCGAGAAGGTAGTGCGCGCCGCAAAGGTCCGCGTGCGTGCGCAGGACGAAAAGGGCAAGTGGTTCGAGATGGATGGCGAAGAGTTGCTGGCCCGCGCCTTCCAGCACGAGATCGACCATCTTGACGGCGTGCTGTTCATCTTCCGCATGAGCGCCCTCAAGCGCAGCCTCAGCCTCCGCAAGATTCGCAAGATGCAGGGCGAAGGCAATTGGTAAAACAGCTATGACAAATGCGGCGCGCCCCTTGAAGCTGATTTTCTGCGGGACGCCCCAGTTCGCCGTTCCCACGTTCGAGGCATTGCTCGCCGCGGGGCACGACGTCGCTCTCGCGGTTTCGCAGCCGGATCGTCCCGTGGGCCGCGATCAGCAAATTGCCCAGACGCCCGTAAAGCAGGCCGCTCTGGCCGCTGGGCTTGCTGTCGCGCAACCGGAAAAGATCCGCAACAACGCTGAGTTTCGCACACAGCTTGAAGCAATCGCGCCCGACGGCATTGTCGTGGTGGCCTACGGACGCATCATTCCCCCGTGGATGCTTGCCCTGCCCCGGTTGGGCTGCATCAACCTGCACGCGTCCTTACTACCGAAATACCGCGGCGCAGCGCCCATCCAATGGGCCATCGCGATGGGCGACGCCTTCACCGGGAATACCACTATGCTTCTTGAAGAAGGCCTCGACACGGGCCCGATTCTGCTGCAACAAACCCACGAGATTGGTTCAGAGCAATCCGCAACGGAGTTGTTTCCCGTGCTGGCCAACGCGGGCGCGCCGCTGGTCGTCAAGACCCTGGCCGCACTCGCCGATGGAACGCTTCATCCGCAGCCGCAGAATCATGAAGGCGCAACGTTTGCGCCGCTACTCAACCGCGAAGACGGACGCATGGACTTTGCCGCACGCTCGGCGACTGAGCTTTACAATCGCTGGCGAGGATTTCAGCCCTGGCCTGGCGCCTTCACCGCGCTCCATGGCAAAAAACTGATTGTGCACCGCATGGCTATTGCCCACGAGAGCTTCGCTCGGCAGCTCGGCGTCGCCGATCCGGGCTCCGTACGCATTGAGGATCATCGTCTGTTCG
>JBEKEP010000254.1:0-3606 GCA_050013775.1 Occallatibacter sp.
AGCGGAGGCGGACCATTTATGAAGTACGTATACATCCTCAGGAGTCTGGCGGAAGATGAACACTTCTATACCGGCATCACCGACGACGTCGATGCCAGGCTTGCAAAGCACAATTCGGGTGCCGTGGCGCATACTGCCAAATATCGGCCGTGAGGCATCAAGAGTTACGTGGCTTTCTCCAATGAAGCTCGCGCATTCGCGTTCGAGAAGTATCTGAAATCGGGATCGGGTCGCGCGTTCGCTAAAGCACGGCTGTGAATCGCGCGTCAGTGGCCGGGCGGCTCCATCGAAAGCACAGCATTCACTTGCCGTCTTCTGCGATTTCCGAGCGCAGCTTCGTAACCTACAATTGAGTCGCCCTTATTGGGTATTCGAAGCGGGAACAGGACCGGCTTTCGCTGAAGCTCCGATGGCGATCGGGTTGCCATAATAAAATGGCGTGCGCTCACAGCGCGAGAGGGAGTCATTTGCCGCCTGGCACAGAAAAGTCGGTCATCGTCGTAGGCGGAGGGGTGGCCGGCATGAGCGCGGCCTGCTCGCTGGCCGAGGCTGGACTTCACGTCCAGCTCGTCGAGCGGCGAGGGTATCTCGGCGGCCGAGCCAGCTCCTATCGCCATCCCGGCGTAGATGAGGTCATCGACAACTGCCAGCACGTGCTCTTCGGCTGCTGCACCAATCTCATTGGGTTCTATACGCGCATCGGGGTCGAGAAAAACATTCATTGGACGCGCGCCATGACCATGATCGAGCCGGGCGGGCGGCGCTCCGTGCTCGGGCCCGGCTGGTTGCCGGCTCCGCTGCACGGCTTGCCGAGTCTGCTCACGGCCAAGGCCCTTACGCGCGAAGACAAGATGGCTCTGATGCGCGCTTTCTCCGCTATCCTCAGACTCGATCCAAAGGCCTGTTCGACGCAGTCGTTGGGACCGTGGCTGAGGGAGAACGGACAAACGCAGGGCGCAATCGATCGCTTCTGGCGGCTCGTGATAGCCAGCGCCCTCAATGCAGACCTGGACGAAATTGCGCTGCCCTATGCGGCCAAAGTGATTCGCGAATTGTTTTTGAATTCGGCCGAGGCGGGCGCGATGGGCATGAGCTCCGTTCCGTTGAGCGAGCTCTACGCCAGTGCGGAGCAATTCCTGCGCGAACGCGGCGGAGAAGTGGTATTCAATTCCGGCGTGGAGAGCGCGAAGTGGGACGAAGAGACCTCCGGGTGGTCGATCGACACCCGCGCCGGTACGTTGTTTGCCAATTACCTGGTGCTTGCGCTCCCATTTGAAGCCACCGCGAAGCTGCTGCCGCATATGCCTCCCGCCGAAGGAGTCGAAACTCTCGCCAGACAGATCGATCACCAGGAGCACGGCCCCATCTGCAGCGTGCATCTCTGGTTCGACCGCGAAATTACAGAGCTCGAGCACGCCGTTTTGCTCGACCGCGAGATTCACTGGATGTACAACAAGAGCCGCTTGCAGCCGGGTCGCAACGGAAAGGGCAGTTACCTTGAGCTGGTCGTGAGCGCCTCGCATAAATTTGCCGCGCTCAGCCGCGAAGAAGCAATCGATCTGGCGGTCGGCGAGCTCAAGGACTTTTTCCCTGCTGTTGCCGGAGCCAAGCTCGAAAAGGCTGTGCTGGTCAAGGAGGTCCGCGCCACGTTTGGCGTACCACCGGGGATTGATGCGGCAAGGCCAGGTTCCGTGTCGCCGTGGCCGAATTGCGTTCTTGCGGGTGACTGGATCGCGACTGGCTGGCCCTCGACCATGGAGAGCGCGGCGCGCAGCGGGCATCTGGCGGCAGAAGCGGTGTGCACAGCACTCGGCGACCGACGGAAGTTTCTGAATCCGGACCTGAAACCGCGGGGCTTGATGCGATTTCTCGGATGAATTGAAGGCTGCGAGCCGATCTTAGTGGGCGAGCAAGTAGACGCCAATGCAGACAAGCACTGCGGCCGCCCATCTGCGCCGATCTACATTCTCCTTGAGGAAGACTTTGCCGGCGACCGCGTTGGTAACGAGCGTGAGCGAGGCCGAAGCAGGGCCCACGAGGCTCAGATTCAGATGATTGAGCGCAAAGAGCAGCGAGAAGAACGCCAAGGCAAGGAAGAAAACTCCCACGAAAAACAAGGGACTTGTGAGCACGGCTCGGATCGCGCCTTTCAGGCCCAAATGCTCGCGAATCACGTCCAGGTCGCCGATCGATTTCATGGCCGCCGCCGTCAGCACTTCGCCGGTCGTCGAAGCCAGTACGACTGCGGCAATCATCGCCGTTGCAGCCCACGGATTGATGGTTGCCGGCAGAGGCACAGAGGGCAAGGAGAACGTCATCGGGTCTCCACCTTTGTTTCCTCGGGCTCCCGGTCTGCTGATTCTTTCGCCTCAGGGGCAGGGTGTTGGGTGAGGGAAGGCCCTTGCGCGACGAATCCCACGCCGAGGGTGACGAGCAGAATTCCTGCCCAGCGCTCTATCGAAATCGTCTCGTGCAGCCAGAAGTGCGCGAGCAGCGCAATGATCACGTAGCCGAAGGCCGTCGCCGGAAGAACGAAGGTGAGATCGGCCCAGGAAAGAGCGGTCAGATAGCTGGCGAAGAAACCGATGAGAAGCAAAATCCCCACGGCAATCCAGGGCGTGAAGACCGCGGCGATCAGCGATCCGGGGTGCGCCAGCGTAATCGCCGGCATCGCGGCCATGCCGCGCGAAAGACAACTGTCTCCGAGTGGTGCAGAGATGGCGACCAGCCCCAGAATCATGTATTGGCGCGGCGATAGTGAGTGATGCACCATGAGCGTTCAGTTTATCTGTCGCGGCATAAAGAAAGAGAGGGTAAGGGCACGTTTTTGGCCGCCAGATTGTGCATTGTGCTGAGATGCCCCAAGTCTCAGTTCTGAGACCTGGGGCACCGGGATGAAGAAGCCCGAATTCGCGCGGTCAGAGACTAGCGCGGCCGTCAGTGGATGGCTGCGCTAGTTCACGCGCCGGCGCCGGCTGCTGCGGGAGGTTGCGCCTGCTGCTTGCGCGATTCCTTTACCTGCCGGTTGCGTTGCGCGCGCAGTTTCAGGAACGACTTGGCCTCAACGTAGAGACGGGGCACGTCGCGATTGACGATCGCCTTCCACACCACGCGGAACGCCGCCTTGGGACGGAAGTAGTACTCGTCGTAGAAGCGGTGCACCATCTCCATCACGTAGTCGGTGGGCAGGCCGGGATACTCGATATGCGCCATCTGGTGGCCGCCGCCGTCCTGCATCTTCTCATTGGTGATGAAGCCGTTCTTCGCGGCGTACTCGTAGAACTCGGTGCCGGGATACGCATGCGCGACCGACACCTGGATGGTCTCGCAGTCCAGCGTCTTGGCAAAGTTGATGGTGTTTCGGATGGACTGCTTGGTTTCGCCAGGCAGGCCGAGAATGAAATCGGCGTGGATGGTGAGGCCGAGAGCATGGCAGTCGCGTGCGAAGTCCCTCGCCCGCTCCACCGTCGCGCCCTTCTTGACGTTTTTGAGAATCTGCGGATCGCCCGACTCGAAGCCGACGATCAGCAGACGGCAGCCGGCCTCGCGCATGGCCTTCAGCGTGTCGTAATCCGTGGTTACACGCGAAGTGCAGCTCCATGTAAT
>JBEKEP010000255.1:0-3525 GCA_050013775.1 Occallatibacter sp.
GACGCATGGTGCGGATGGCGTCGACGCCCGGCAATTGCCGGTATTGGGGTGGAACCCGATCCGCCGAAACCAGATCGGCGGATTTGCCCATCTGCCGGATCACCATACCCAACGCCAGCATGGAGCCCACGGCATCGCCATCTGGACGCTCATGCGAACAGACCAGGAAACGCCGGCCGCGATGCAATACATCGAGGATCGCGGCGAGGGGAGTGGGAACGCTGGGGACTGGTGCAGAGCCTTCCGGAGGCGCATCGATCGGCGCATGGAATCCGGATTTTTGCCGAAGAGCACTCATGGTGCTAATGCAATAATGCCTTCTGCTCCGGCGATGATTTCCCGTCCGCGGGGCTGGGTCGAGTATCGCCTTGTTGAGATGCCGCGGACGCGGCTGCGGCAGCCTCGCGGGCCGGTTTTGTTTTGCGCGACCGGCTCATGAGCTCGTCAATGCGAGCCTGGAAGCGGCCCGAGCGGTCGGCGAGAAAGATCAATTCGGGCACGTGGCGCTTGCCCATGCGCTCCTTAAGTTCATGGCGAATGTAACCTTTGGCGGCTTCGAGTCCAGCGACCGTGTCGGCCTCGGCCTTGGCAATGTCCTTCACGGCGCTGTCAATGGCCACATACACGCGCGCCGACTTTCCACCGGGATTGAGTGCGACCTCACTGACGTAGCAGAAATCGATACGAGGATCGGAGAGCTCGCCCTCGATTAAGACGCCAATTTCCTCGCGCAACGTTTCTGCCACACGGTCCTGATGATGCTTTCGCGCTCGATGCTCCGGCATGACTTCCTCCACCCCGTCCGGAAAGGCCGGTCCTTTGTAGCCCGGTTCCTGCACAGGTAAACCATTAAGAATAGCAGAGGAGAATCCGGCGCGCAGGCCGCCCGGCTGGATGTGTCTCTCAACAGATTCGCGCTTCAAAAACCGGCTGGAATCGCAGGCTAGGTTGAAAAATCTACAGCGACTACTTCATGCAGGCCGATCGATGGGGTTTCGAGGTGAATGGTGTCGCCGTCCGTGCGATAAGGAACGTCGCGCGAGGCGACGAGAAGATGAACTCGGCGGACACGGCGATCGGATGGAATGCGCAACGCAATTTTCTGTCCAGGAATGGGAACGATCGCGCGTACTGGGCCCTTCCACATCATTGGATTGGTGAGATTGACGAGATGCAGCGTCATGGAAGCTTTCTGCTCCCACACGGCGACATCCAGAATTCCCGGGCCTTCGACTTTGATGGACGGAGCCTGGTTGGTCGCCCACTCCACTCCATTGCGCAAAAGCATTCCATGATCCACGGCGAGCACCTGCCAGAATGTGCGGTCCAGGTCGCCCGGAAAGTAAACGGCGCGGCCTTTGCCGACGCTTCGCATGTAGACACCGGGGGGATGCGTGCCGCCGGGGCGAGTAAAGACCGACTCCATGGGCAGGTCGGGGTAGGAAGGCACGATGCGCAGCGGCGTGAATTGATTGGCATCGGCGGGGGTCACTTCCACCTGGTTCACGGCGTTGATGATGCGCCCGGCGTCTTCAAAGCCGCGCAGCAACGGATGCCAGGCGCCAGCTGCGGAATCTTTTTCCAGGTTCAGGTACGAATTGAGCATGTTTTCCTGGACCTTGCCTGAGTACGAGGTGCCGAAGAGCGAGGCCAGAGCGAAATCGTTGCGCTGAACGCCCCATTCATCGAAGAGCGAAGTCTGGTAGGTAGCTACCAGCCCGCCACCGCGCTCCACGAAGGCGCGCAGGCTCGCACATTGCGCATCAGACAACGCAGCAATATTGGGCAGGATCAGCGTGCGGAAGGGCGCTAAATGCTCATCATCGAGGCAACGGTCGTGCACCATTTCAAAGGGAATGCGCGCCTCAACCAGCGCTTGATAGAAACCTAGTCCAGGCTCCTCGATTTTTTCGCGGGCCTGCTCTCCGCCGTAGAACAACGCGCTTTGCTGCGAGTAGACCAGTCCCACTTGCGCCAGCGGGCGAAGGTTCCGGAGGTATTTCTCGTTGGCATAGTGCCAGGCAAACATTTCTTTGACGACCGGCAGCCAGCGGCGATCTTCGGGCTTGGCGTTGAATTTGATGAACCACGGGCGCAGCCCCTGGGCGACGCCGTCGGCAACCCAAAGGCGAATCTCGTCGCCGTTCTGCACGGAATCTTTCCAGCGATGCTCGTCGTCGATGCCGACGTTGAACATGCCAGCGATGGCTTTGCTGCCCATGGTGGCGCGGTACTCTTTGCCATTCTTGCCGTTGGCCCACGGAGCCATGATGCCGCGGCGGCTCTGGCGATCGGCGACCATGGTCGGCGAAAGTTCGGCGATGGTTTTCATATCAAGATCGCTCAACGCACCGCCGCCGGCGTTGGCAATGTAGCTCGCGTCGGGATTGATGGCGCGGATTTTCTCGTTCCACAAACGCCAAAGATCGAAGAGACGCTGTTGCCGCCAGAGGATGTATTGCTTGCGCGCTGGAATTTGAGGGTTCAACGTGCGCGGCAGGTCAAGTCCCGTGGCCTCGCGGAAGTTCTGCCGGCAGTGCTCGCAGTAGCACATGCCGCTGCCCGCCCAGCGGTTGGTGAAGATGCCGTCCGGCTTATAGAGGCGCATGATCTCTTCGTGCACCGAGGTCATGAAGTCGAAGTTGTAAGGGCCGAGGGCACAGGTTTCCCAATAGCGGGGATCGGATGGATGACGCACCGGTTTGCCAATGGCGTCCACGCGGATCCAGTCAGAATGCGCGTCGTAGACCTTCTGCCAGCACGCGTGCGCGTCGGTGCGGGCGATGACGTTCATGCCCATCTTGCGGCATGCGGCCAGCAAGTCGCCAAAGGCATCGCGATCGCCCAGCCATGCGCTGCGCTGCTGGAGCGGGAGCTCCGTGGGATAAAACGCGACCACCCCGCCCGCACTCAGACAAGCCGCGTCGGAATGAGTGTCTCGGAAATAATCGATCCAGAATTGCGGATCATAGTTGCCGGGGTCGTCTTCAACAAACGCGAGCTGCGCCCAGCGCATGGGGCGGTCGTACCAGCTCCTTGCCTGGCTTGAATTGGGTGTTGCAATAGTTTCGCTCGCTGCGTACGCGTTGGCGTTGCTGCCTGCACTCACAGGCAACAGACATGCGGTGGCGGCCAATGCCGATCCTTTAACGAATTCGCGACGGCTGCTCATGGTGCGGTCTCCCGTGACCCAGCCATTGGACCATGCCGGGGTAGCTTCGGGAAACTAGCACATCGTTACGCGCCGAACTGCCGCAGATGATGGTCAAGATGCTTGTACATCAGGACCGCCCATTCGTCTGGAGTAAGTGAACCAAAGAACGCATGCGGATGCGCCGTGCAGCCGGCCGGGCCCACGGCGGCAAAGCGGCTGATTAGCGTGCTCAGGCGCTTGCGTTCGGTTTCGAAATCCCTGACGTCTTTGATGACGAGCTCTTTCGATGTGGGGGAGTTGCGGCGCATTGGTTCTGCATCGCGAAGAGCCATCGGCTTGATGACCGGTCCCAGGATGCGCCCGATCAGCGC
>JBEKEP010000256.1:0-3373 GCA_050013775.1 Occallatibacter sp.
TGGTCTGGCGATAGGCGGCGACGGCGCCATCGTACTGCGCGAGGGCGATGTCGGAAGTAGCGCGCCGACGGCCGTGATCGAAAAGGGTTTCGGATAGAGTGGGGCCTACGGCAAAGAAAAGGCTCGGCCAGGAAAACCAGTTGATCGCGGATGTACCCGCGAAGCCTGAGACTGACGAGAGCGATAGCGTTGGATAATAGGCCGCTTGAGCAATACCGATCTGTTCGTTCGCCGCCGCCATGCTGCGCTCCGCTGAGGCGATGTCGGGGCGGCGCTCCAGCAACTGCGACGGAAGCATTCCGGGGATTGAAGGAATCACAGGCGCGGCGACGGTGATTGGGTCGCGCGACAGAGTGAAGGTTGCGGGCGGCTTGCCGATGAGGACGGCGATTGCATGTTCGTAGGCGGCGCGCTGAATGTCGACGTCGGTGGCCTGCACCTGGGCGGCCTGGAGCTGCGTGCGCGCCTGGGTCACGTCAGAAAGTGGGGATGCACCGCCGTTGTATCGGTCCTCTGTAAGCTGTAGTGCGCTTTGGAACGCCACTACCGTGTCGTCGAGAAGCTTGCGCTGGGCATCGGCCGAACGCAGATCGAAGTAGTCGACCGCAAGCTCGGCATGCAATGAGAGCCGTGACGTCTCGAGATCCGCAGCAGAGGCCTGTGCCTCCTCGCGCGCCTGCGCGACCGTGCGGCGAACACGTCCCCAGAGATCAATCTCATAGTCGAGGTCGAACGGAAGTGTGAGGTCGCCTTCGCCGGTGTTGGTCCCTGAGATGTTCAGGTACGGCTGATTATTGGAGTCGCGGACGGCGCCGACGCTGGGCGCAGCTCCAATCGTTGGCGCCTCAGATGCACGGTTAAAGTGGACGGCCCCGCGCGCAGCGCGAAAATTCGCCTCCGCTTCTTGCAACGTCTGGTTGGCCGGATCGATCTGCGCTTCGAGTGTGTTGAGCTGTGAGTCGCCAAACAGGGTCCACCAGTCGCCCTTCAATTTCGCGTCACTCGGTTGCGCGAGCTTCCACCCATCCTCCGGCTTAAAGTTCTCGGGCAACTGCTCTTTGAACTCCGGCGCAAGTGGAGCCGTTGGCCGCACGTATTGAGGTCCCACAAGGCAGCCCGAGAGCGCGAGACCAAGAACAGCCGCGAGCGAAGCGACCGCCGCGCGCCCGATGAAGGCCGCAATCATGGTTGGCCTCCCACGCTCACGATTCGTGGATGCACCTCCATCCCGCTGGCGAGAGAGTCAGAGGGATCGAGGATGAATTCGTCGCCGACTGTCAGACCGGAAATGATCTCGACAGAATTGCCGAAGTCGTGTCCGATGGTGACCGGCACAAGCTGGACCCGGTCGCCCCGAACAACACCAACGCGAAGGCCCTCCTCGCGGAATAGCAGCGCGTTGGAAGGAATGGTTACCGTGTTCCCGATAGGAGGCAGATGGAAATGGACGAAGACATAGGCTCCCGGAAGCAACACGCCCTTCGAGTTGTCGATATCAACCTCGACGTTAAGGGTGCGCGTGGACTGGCTGATAGCGCTAGCATTGCGCACAATCCTGCCGGGAATACTCTTCTCAGGATCGGAATCTTGTGTGAGCGTCGCACTGTCGCCGTCATGGATCGCGTCAGCGTCCACTTCGGGCACCGCGACATAGACGCGCAGTTCGCCGGTCGCGTCCATGTGGAACAGCTCGCGTGGATTGTTGGAGCCAGAACCGGCATCAATGAGGTCTCCGATGTCGGTATTGCGCGCCGTAATGATGCCGTCAAACGGCGCGACAATGCGCTCGTAGTTCTGCAACTGCTCGAGGCGGCGCACGTTGGCCCTGCTTGCGTCGACCGCTGCCTGCGCTGCGATGTAATTCGCCCGGGTTTGGTCGGCCTCCTGCTGCGAGACGGCATGCTTGGCAAGCAGCGCCTGCCAGCGGTTGCTGGTCACACCGGCCAGGTCCGCATTGGCCTGCATGCGCTCCAGTTCGGCACGCGCCTGGTCCAGTTGCTGGTCGATCTCCGGCGTTTCGATCTCCGCCAGAAGGTCTCCTTTACGCACATGCGCGCCGATGTCGAAGTACCACTTCTTCAGATAGCCATTCGTGCGCGAGTAGATGGGCGTATCGGTAAATGCCTGCACGTTGCCGGGAAGTGCAAGATCGTCGGCCTTCGATCCCTCCACTGGATGCATCACGTTGACTGTGAGAATGGCAGACGCCTGGGTGGCGCGAGCTACCAACGCTTCATTCGCTGCGCGCATGTGCAGTCCCCAGACGATTGCAGAAATCAGCGCAACTGCCACAAGGATGCCCGCAATTTTGCGGCCTCGAGAAGCAGGAACCGGCGTCTCAGTGTTTTTTGCTTCGCCGCCTTCAGAAGGTGCAACCGCATGCTGATCGGCCGCCGCCGCTTGACCCTTTGCGGATACGGTCTCTTCAGCGTTGACTGCTCGATTGCTACTGCTCATGCGTGTTCCTCCACAAGCTGCTTCTCCATTCGTGCCCGCTCGCTTTTTTCCGAACCGTGAATCAACGCATAAACGCAGGGAACGAAGAGCAATGTTGCGACCGTTGCGCAAAGCAGTCCGCCGATCACCGCGCGGCCGAGCGGCGCATTCTGTTCGCCTCCATCGCCCAATCCAAGCGCCATGGGGACCATGCCGATGATCATGGCCAGCGCGGTCATGAGGACGGGGCGGAAGCGCGTTGCACCCGCTTCAACAGCCGCGCGCAGAGCGTCGCCATGCTCATCGAGACGAATATTGGCAAACGAAACCACAAGGATGCTGTTGGCCGTCGCAACGCCCATGCACATAATGGCGCCCATCAGAGCGGGTACGCTCAGGGTGGTGCGGGTGAGAAAAAGAAACAACACGATGCCCGCCAGCGCCGCGGGCAGCGCAGTGATGATGATGAACGGGTCAGTCCAGCTTTGGAAGTTGACGACGATGAGCAGGTAGACCAGCACGATGGAGAAAACAAGGCCGCCAAGCAGGTCGGCATACGAACTGCGCATCGTATCCACCTGTCCCTTAAGCGTTACGAAGGTGCCGCGCGGCAACGACTTCGAGTTCCCGTCGAGAATCTTTGCGATTTGCCGGCTAACAGCGCCCAGGTCGCGGTCCTGCACGTTTGCATAAACATCCACCACGCGGCGGATGTTATAGTGGTTCACGACCTGCATCTCATTCCCGCGCTCGACACTGGCGAGGTCGCCCAGGATTTCCGGATTCGCAGGTGCAGTTGCCGCCGGCGTGCTCGGTGTTGCGCGGTTGATAGGAATGTTCTCAAGATCCTGCATCGTGTCCATCTTGTACTGCGGCGTCTGCGCCACAATGCTGTAATTCACCATGTTGTTCCAATTGAGAAAGAACATGGGCGACA
>JBEKEP010000257.1:0-3313 GCA_050013775.1 Occallatibacter sp.
CCCACACGCAAGAGACCTTCGCGTTCCATTTCGGCCAGGAATCCCTGCAGATCCGCGGCACAAGCCTCGTGCGGGACATCGTATTCCTGCACCAACTCATCCACCAAAGCTGAAAACGTGATGGGGGTTGCCAGTTTCTCCCAAATGCTCCGCGCGGTATCCCCCATGCCATAATAAGCTCCCGCATCGATGCTCATCAGCACAGTTTCCTGATCGAGTTCCGTAGAAAGGATCTCATGCGCACGAACTAATTTGTCTTCGGGATTGAAACGACGCATCTACTTTTTCTCTTCCCTTGAATTTGAACCGAAATGTTCCGCCCAGGATGATTCGAGGAAATCGATCATTCCGTCAATCGTTTCCGGATCGCGCTTGCGAGAGACCGTGGCCATGGGGGTCTTTTGTGCAATCTGCCCGGCCAGCCGCATCAGATCGCTTTGCGTCTCTTGGCCTTTCAGAAATTGCGGGCGATACAGATTCTCAAATAGACGTTGCACACGGTCAAAACCACGAATGACCTCGAATTGCGGATCGCCGTCCTCTTGATTGGCAAGGACGTGAATTGCCTTCAGCGGCACCGGGTCAGGACAGTAACCTTCGTTCATCGGAACCACGAATTTGTCGACATTGAAGCGCACATCCTGCGCTGGGGCTAGACGCTCGTAAGCATCGGCACAAAGCCGGAAATGCGCCAGCGCTGGAAGTACCTGCAGCTTTCCATCGATTGTGGTGACGGCGCAAACATCGTCCGACAGCAGACGATATCCCCGGCGATAAAACTGGGCCGCGAGCGTGGATTTGCCGATACCCTGCGCTCCCACAAAGATCATTGCACCCCATCGCGTCTCGACCGCGCTTCCATGCAGGGGGAACAGTCCTCGCTGATAGAGAAGCGCGCCGATGACCGACCCCAGCAGGAATAGGCGAACTTCGTCCGTAGAGGACCCCGCCAGAGGCTCGATGGAGATACGGCTCCCTTCCTCCACCAGATACCGGCCAACGCCCTTCACCACCAAACGGAAGACCCCGGGCCGAACCTCGTAACAGCCGCTCTCAACAGACTCTGATGTGCTTGGCAGAGTTGGCAGCAAACGGATCGTGACATCTGGATTTCCATCGGGTTGGGGATGGAATGGAAGTTCAGGACACGCAATCTCCGTGTGAACGCGGAGACCATAAACAGAATATGCATTGTTGGACATCGTCAACTCTGCAACAGGCTTTTATTCACTACTTTCCGGGATTCATCCCACAGTACAAGCGGCCACGAACCAAGGCTGCATTAAGGATACTGCACATGGGTTCCAGTTGTTTTATGAATCGATCTGGCGAAGTCCAACTTTCGTTCTGTCATTTCTGGACGTTGCCCGCGGGAAAAACTGCCGGGCATTCATTTTATGAATTGAAATGGGGTAGAGTGCGGAGACTTGATTTCTCTCGAAAAATCTGTGAGCACATCGATGCATGCAGCGCTGATCTTGAGTGGATAGGCTCGTGATCGATCGAGCCTAAAAAGATGAGGCCGGCCTTGGATTGCTGGCCGGCCCCGGATTTCTGCTGGAAGACATACGATTCGCCGAGTTCCGCGAACCCTTCGCTAAATCCGAAGAGTTCGCAGAAGCATCGAGCGGTTTATGCCCGCGCGCCGATTATTGCGCGGCCTTCTTCTTCATCGGGTGCTTCTCCGCCAGCGGCTTGCGCTCCTGCGGTTTCACCGCAGTCTCGTCCACCGGCGTAGTTCCCGTCACGTCGCTCGTGAAGGTCGCGCCCGAAGGTACCAGATAGTTCTCTTCCGTCTGGCCATCGGTCGATCCAGTGGCCACGCTGATGCGCGAAGCGTCGATGCCCTGCTCCGTCACCAGGTAGTCCTTGGCGTTCACCGCACGTTGCGCCGCAAACAAGTCCACCTTGGCGTGCTTGTTCTTGAGCGCTTTCTTCTGTTCCTTGGCCGTGATGGCTGCCTCGTCCGAAGACTGCTCGCCAACTACAACCGCCTTGGCGTCAGCCTGCTGTTTCAGGTCCAGAGCCACTTGATCCAGGCAGGCCTTGGCCTCGTTGTCGACGCGCATGGGCCGCTTCTTATCGGTGCTGAAGCTGATGGTGCAGAGCGCCTGCGTCTTCGGCGAAGGCGGAATGATCGGAGCTACGATGGTCAGGCTCGTCGAAGAGCTCGCCGAGTGGCCCTTGTTATCCGACACATTGCAGGTGATGCCTACGGCTCCAGTTGCTGCGCCCGCGGACGAGTACTCCGCCGTCGTTCCGCTTCCCGTAACCGTACCCGCAGTGGCCGTGTAGCTGTAGGTCAGCGGCAGGTTCTGCGGGCTCACGCCGACTGAGGTCACCGTTGCCGTGCCTCCCGGCGCAATCGTGTTGGGGCTGACCGAGCAGCTGATGGTCGGCGGCTCGTATGCCTTCACGGTAAGACCTGCGGTGCAGGTCGCCGTCTCCCAGGGCTTCAGGCCTTCCTTGCCCGGCTTGCCTTCCTTCACCGTGCCCGTGATCGTGTACTGGCCCGGCGCAAGAGCGCTGGTGTCTATCTTGGGTGACGCGTCGCTGCCGGTCACTCCCGTGCCCGTCCAGGTGTAGGTCACGTGGTCCTTCGGATCCAGACCGCCCGCCGACGCCACCAGTGTGACCGGGTCGCCCGGGAAAATCGATTCAGGAGTCGCGGAGCAGGACAGCGTAATCGGCGCGGGAGGAGCGATCGAGCCCGCATGAATCACGATGCCCGCGCTCAGTCGCGCCGCGTTGATGTTGGCGCGGCCGCCGTAGGGCACCAGGCCCCAATCGGCGTGCATGTACTCGTAATCGGCCTGAAACAGGCGGATTGCCAGATGATGATTGAACCACGGCGTATCGTAGTCCATGCCGCCGCCAACGGTCAGGCCAGGACCCCACTTGTTGGGCTCAAAATATGGTCCGCCGATTCGGTCTGCATTGATCAGCCCATGAGCGAAGGCGGTGAAGTTTTCAGCAGGATAGCGGAAGATCACGCCGCCACCGAGCGTCGTGAATCCATCATCGTTGCCATCGGTTCCGACATTCATATTCGTGCCGCCGGTGCTCTGCGAGCCATACTGATGAATGCCAAACTCGACTTGCACGCCTGCGTACCTATTGAAGTAATACGCGCCGCTTACCAATCCGCCTACATTGACCGAATCGTACGAGGCCGTTACTGGCTGATTGGCCGGATTGGTCGTTGACACTGTCCCTCTGGGCGCCAGATAGCTGTAGCCCATGAAAATATCCCATCTCGATGGAGATGTACTGTCGCTACCACTTTTCCCCGATGCCGATGGTGCAGACTGAG
>JBEKEP010000258.1:0-3273 GCA_050013775.1 Occallatibacter sp.
GCCGAACAAGTGGTGAATGAGATGGAAGAGCGCGAGCTCGCAAATCTCATTTACGAATACGGTGAGGAAAGGAGGTCGCGGACAGTCGCCAGAGCCATTGTGCGGGGGCGGCCGGTTACAACAACGGGGCAGTTAGCCCGTATCGTAGCTTCAGCCGTCCCGCCAATGAAACATATCCACCCGGCAACGCGAACTTTTCAGGCGCTGCGTATCTTCGTTAATCAGGAATTGGACGAAATCAAGGCTTTGTTCGAGGCCGCACCGAAATTGCTTAAGCCCTCCGCACGGCTCGTCGTTATCAGCTTTCATTCTCTTGAAGATCGCATTGCAAAAGACAGCATCCGGGAAGGCGGGCAGAAGGGAATCTGGGAGATTTTGACCAGAAAGCCCGTGACTGCCGGCGAAGAAGAAATGGATCGCAACCCGCGTTCGCGCAGTGCAAAAATGCGAGCGGCGGAACGGCAGTAAAAAGATAAGCAAGGAGAGGAACTCAAATGGCGGCAATTGCAACAACCTATTTCGAGTCGGGCCGCAGTTGGGGAACGCGGATTGCCGAGCGCAACGCAGAGCTGATGGCGCAGCAGGCACAGCGCCGCCGCCGCGTGCGCACGCCCGAGTTCCACTTCGCCATGCACTTTGACAACACGCGTCTGGTGAAGGCCAGCGACCCGGTGCGGGTGCGCGAGATGCGCGTGTTTTCAGCCGCCGTCACCGTGCTCTTCTCCCTCATTATGATTTACGGCCTGCAGCACTTCTCCGCTATCGAGAGCAGCTATCGTGTCGAAAGCGAGAAGCAAACCCTCGACCAGTTGCGCGAGGAGAACCGCCAGCTTCACCTGAGCGAAGCCGAGCTCACGCAGCCGGGCCGCATCGACGAGAAGGCGCGCCAGCTAGGTCTTGACGAGCCGCAGCCGGGCCAAGTGGTGTATCCCATCGCTCGTCCCGATTCCGGTGCTCCTGCTTTGGCGCAAAACACTTCTCCAGCGCCGAAGACGGCTTCCAGCTTCTAGCTCTCTGACCTCATGAGCTCCTACTCTGGCATCTCGGTTTCCCGGGTCTCAAAATCGAGACCCAGGGCACCCCAGGATCGTGCGAGATCAAACGCTCGGCGATCCGGGAGCTAGAAGAAAACATGCCCGCAACCGTTCAACCCATCCGCGGACGCGCTCCAACCACAAGGGCTTTGCCTCTTAAGCGATCGCGCTTCTGGATCGTCTGCCTTTTCTTTTTATTGTGGGCCGGCGCCATCGCGGGGCGCTTGTTCTGGCTGCAGATCGTGCGTCACCAGGAGTTCGTGGAGCGCGCAGCCAAACAGCAGCAGCGCACCTTTGAAGTGGCTCCGCGCCGCGGCATTCTCTACGACCGCAACCTGCGGGAGCTGGCCATGACCGTCTTGGCCGACTCGATCTACGCCGATCCTTCTGAAATTGCCGACAAGCCGGCCGCCGCACGAACACTTGCCGCGCTGGTGCACACCGATTCAGAAGATTCGTTGACCACGGACGACCAAATTGCCGCGCGCCTGAATTCCGGGCACAATTTTGCCTGGATCGCACGCCGCGTGACGCCGCAGATTGCGGCCGCGGTGAAGGCCCTCAATATGAAGGGCATTTATTTCCAGAAGGAGTTCCAGCGCTTTTATCCCGACAGCCAGATCGCCGCGCAGGTGCTGGGCTACGTGGGCGTCGACGACAACGGGCTGGGCGGTCTTGAAGAAAAATTCAACGGCGACCTGCACGGTCAACCGGGGCTGATGTATACGGCCATGGATGCGCGGCGCAAGGTGCTTGGTTCCACCGAGCGCGAGCCGGAACCCGGCCGCAACCTTGAGCTCACCATCGACGAGAATATCCAATTTATGGCCGAGCGTGCTCTCGACCACGCCATGGAGAAGACGCAGGCGATCAGCGGCACGGTGGTGGTGCAGGATGTGCATACGGGCCAGATTCTTGCACTTGCCATCCGTCCCACGTTCAATCCCAACGAGTTCCGCCACACCACGCCGAACCTGCTTCGTGACCACGCGGTGAGCGACGTCTACGAGCCGGGCTCCGTCTTCAAGCTAGTCACATACTCCGCGGCCCTGGACCAGAAAGTGGCCTCGCCGGACGACATGATCGATTGCCAGGGTGGCAAGATCACCATCTTTGGCCGCACCATTCACGACAATCAGGGCGAACACTACGGAGTGATTCCGGTTCACCAGGCGCTCGAGGTTTCTAGTGACGTGGCCGCTATCAAGCTCGCGATGAAGATCGGCCCTGACAAGTTCTACGAATACATTCACGACTTCGGCTTCGGCCTGCGTTCTAACGTCGAGCTGCCCGGCGAAACGCGCGGGCTCCTGCGCCCTGTCAGCCGTTGGCAGCCATCGTCCATTGGATCCGTTGCCATTGGCCAGGAGGTCGCCGTCACGCCGCTGCAACTGGTCAGCATGGTTTCCACCATCGCCAACGGCGGGGTGTATCTGCCCCCGCACGTGCTGATGCCGGAGCAATCGAGCTCCCCGGCTCCCAACCAAAAGGCTGCCCCACCGCAAGTGGCGCAGGTGGCAGTCCCCGTGAAGCCCGGTGAAGATCTTCCCGACCCGCTCCCAGCCGGTGCGCATCGCGTCATCTCCACCATGGCTGCGGCAGAAATGCGCAAAATGATGGAAGGCGTGGTGCTGTTCGGCACCGGCAAAAAGGCTCAGCTCGACGGCTACTCCTCCGGCGGCAAAACCGGCACCGCACAAAAGATCGATCCCGCCACACACACCTATTCGAAGACCATGCACATCGCCTCATTCGCGGGCTTTGCACCGGTCAACAATCCAGTCATCTCCGTATCCGTGGTTCTCGACTCACCCAGGGGCGCGTACTACGGCGCCGACGTCTCCGCCCCGATCTTTGCTGAAGTGGCGCAGCAGGTTCTTGAATACCTCGGTGTGCCGCACGACATCGATCTGCGGCCCGTGACCACCGCCTCCAAGAAAGAACCTCCTGTTAAGGAAGACGATGCGGCGCAGGGCGAGAATATTCAGGCCCTTTACGATGCCGCCAACGACCTGCCCAGTGACGATCCGTTGCGGGGCGCGCCCGCTTTGGCAATCGCACAACCGCCGGCGCCTGCCCAGACTGCCAGTTCCAATGCGCGCCCTCAATCCGGCGCGCAGACCGGCAACTCCCCTTCCCCGCCCTCGCAAGCCGTTGCGCCGCCGATGCAATCCGCTTCGCCGCCCGCGAACACGGTGGTCGTCGCCGATGCCGGGCAACTGCGGGTGCCATCGCTTCT
>JBEKEP010000259.1:0-5172 GCA_050013775.1 Occallatibacter sp.
CCGTAAAAAAGCAGGTGGGGCAGATCCCCGCCAATTACAGTCAAGGATCGGGGAAGATCGTCAGCGGAACGGAAGCGAACAAGGCGACCGAAGCTGCATTGGATAACTACCCGGGGGGCATTGTCGACCGTGTTGTGGAACTGAGTAACGATGAATACGAAGTTCACAATATCGGTGTCAACTGGCCGCACCACATCTTCGTCAGCCACGACTTCAAGGTCGTCGGCGCCTTTTAACCGCCGCGGATTCGAGGCTGTCCGTTCAACGGAACCACATCGGTCCTGATAAACGCCCCAGAATGCAAACGTGGCCGGTTGAAGGTGCGTTCCTCGAACCATCTGGAGTCGGCGCGATCTTGAGGGTGAGGCCTCCCGAAAAAGTTGGAAGATACCAAAGCAATCCCGATCACGTTTCCGCTTTTGGATCAATGAGCCTAAGCCCCAAAGGGGCCTTTTCGCAACCGTTGAGGAGCAAAAGCAACTGCAGCCGCGTGACGCTCACTCGACGACGAGCCTGAGTAAGACGAAAGCGAAAGCCGGGGGATTAATCCAGGAATTCTCAAGGTTTGAATGCCTCCCATTCGAATCGGCGGCTGTTTCAGATTGCGCCTGACCTGGAAGCGTGTTCATACAGAAGAAGAGGGAGCTAACAGCAGCGGGGTAAGTGTTCTGATCACAATCACTGATTTACTCCGGCGATTAACTGGGATCTGTCAATCTCGTCTGAATTTGAACTTCGGAAACGAGAGTTCGATGAACCGGACATCTTTCGGCGATTTCCAGGAGCCTGTTTCTTTGTTCTTCGGTTAGGTCCCCCGTGACGGAGAGACTCGCGTCGATTCGATCGACCATGCCGGATTTGGCGCCGCTCTCCTCGCCCTCTTCACTCGGAATCCTTCGATGTGACAGGTCAACGTGCACTGTCTGAAGAGGCCATTGTTTTCGATCGGCGTACATACGGAGAGTTGTACCGATACATGCACCAAGAGCGGCCAGGAGCAACTCGTATGCGCTGGGGCCCGCGTCATTACCACCGACATCGCTCAGTTCATCTGCTTGAAGGAGATGCGGACCGATCGAGATCTTCTGGAGAAATCTCGTCTGGTCCCCATCCACGGTCACAGTTCGTGGTGCGCACATTGAAGAGGCAATTTGCAGTCCGTTCATATCATGCTCCTTTCGCGATGGTACGGATCAAGGGGTCACAAAAGTCGTGCTAGCAACCAGCCCAATCCTCCGTACCACTGGTCGATTCGCCGGCACAAGTTCGATATGCCGGGTGATGCTTTTTCAAGAGTTGCCTCATCAGGTGGGCATCTAGCCCGCCGGATAAAGGCCCGCAACCCTCGCGCGCTCCTGCACAAGGGCAAGAACCACATCGATTACCGGTGTTTTCACTCCGGCCAGCTGCCCCAGTTCTTGCACGGCCGTAACAATCGGATCTATCTCCATGGACCGGCCGCGCTCCAGGTCCTGGAGCATAGACATTTTATGGCCAGTTGTGGCGGCAGCTGCCGCCAACCGGCGGTCGGCCATTTCGGATGGGATGTGAATGCCGTGTGCTTCATTTACCGCTTGCGTCTCCGCCATCATTGCCTTGCAGAGTGCGCGCAGGCCGGTGTCTGTTGTGATGCGGTCGAGTGTCGTACATGTGAGAGCGCTGATCGGACTAAAGCAAATATTGCCCCAGAGCTGGAGCCAGACATTCCAGCGGATATCCTCACGGACAACCGGGTCGAAGCCTGCACCGGACAAAACCTCGCTGAAAGCCTGCACGCGGCGAGACAGACTCCCATCGGGTTCGCCTAATGTAAGTCGCCTGAATTCCTTGTGCTCCACCACACCGGGTGCAATAACTTCGGAGGCCGGCTGGATAACGCAACCGATAGCCCGTTCGGGGCCGAGAGTGTCCCACAGCCGTCCACCTGGATCGACCGATTCGAGGTGATGTCCTTCAAACGAACCACTACTTTTGTAAAAGTAAATCGGGGTATCGTCTCGCAATAACGGGAGAAATTCCGCAGCGCTCGCATAGGCCTGATGTGCCTTCAGCGCACTGATCACGATGTCCTGCGGGCCAAATGCTCTTGGGTCATCGCTCGCCGCAATTCTGGCGATCTTCGATTGGCCTTCGGTCAGCAGTTTCAGACCGTGCTGCTGGATCGCCTTAAGATGTGCGCCGCGGGCGATGGCACAAACGTCATGTCCCGCCAGCGATAATTCGACCGCGAGATAACCACCAATCGCGCCAGCTCCGAAAACGCACATCCTCACGTTGATTTGCCCTCCAGCATCTTTGAACACGAGCATCGTCCGCGCAGCACATTGGAATTTCACTTTGACGCATCAGCGCAGCACGCTCAATTCGCCGAGGCTCGCTTCACGACTTCTGCCGCATCAGCCGGTTCACCGGGCCGATCAGCGCCGCTCTTCGAGCAAATATGCCACCCGGTCCGCGCTGGCTCGTGCCCAGTCCGTGTTCCCTGCAAAGCCCAGCGCCAGCACCGCGGCGCCGCACGCCGCCATCACCCACCAGACTGCGTGCGTCGCTCGGGTGAAATCCGATCCGTGCGCATGGCTCGCTGCCACCACCGTCCCGGACACGGCCACTCCCAGAGCCACACCCACCTGCCGACTGGTCGTTGCAATCGCTGCTGCGACGCCCGCCTGTGACAGCGGCATTCCAGCGACGGCACTATCACTGATAGCAGGATTCACCATGCCGAGCCCCACACCGAACAGAGCGTACGCCGCCAGCAACCATGCCGCGGATGTCTGTTGATTCACTCTGGTCAGTATCAGTGCGCTGATGAGAAATCCCACCCCGGCAGCCAGCAGCGAAGGCTGCGGGCCGTGGCTACCGACCAGCCGTCCCGACCATGGCGCACATACCACCATCGCGACCGCCAGTGGCAGCATGAACAGCCCCGTCTGAAAGGCGGAGAATCCGCGCACGTGCTGGAGGTACAGCGTGTTCAGAAAAAGAAAGCCGCCAAAGCTCGAGAAGGAACTCAGCGCCAGGACCATTGCGCTTGAGAACGGCTCGCTGCCGAAGAACCTCAGGTCCAGCAGCGGATCCTCGCGCCGCGGCTCATAGAACACAAACGCTAATAACGCCAGGGCTGCAGTAACAAACAGCCCCAGAATCAACCCCGAGCTCCATCCCGCATGCGGTCCTTGAATGACAGCCCACGTGAGCGTTGTCAGCCCGGTCAGCACCAACGTCTGTCCCACCGGATCGAACCTCCGCGCCCGCTCTGCCTTCGAATCCGGGACAAAATACGCTGCCAACACCACCGCCGTAATTCCGATGGGTACATTGATCCAGAAGATCGATCGCCATCCCATCGTCTCTGTCAGCGCCCCACCCATCAGCGGCCCAATGCCCAGCGAGACGCCCATCACCGCGCCCCAGATACCCACTGCACGTCCTCGCGCCTTCGGCTCCGGAAAGGCATTCGCGATAATCGACAGCGCCACCGGGTTCAGCATCGACGCGCCAACCCCCTGCAGCGCGCGGTGTGCAATCAGCTGTTCAATCGTCCTCGCCTGGCTGCATAGGAGCGATGCGAGCGTGAACACAGCCAGCCCGATCTGAAACACCTTGCGACGCCCGAAGCGGTCCGACATCGATCCCGACAGCATCAGAAAGCTCGCCACGACGAGCGTGTAGGCATCGAGAATCCATTGCAGCCCCGCCACACGAGCATGCAGGTCCTTTTGGATCGCCGGCAGGGCGACGTTGACAATCGTCGCGTCCATGCTAAAGATCAGCACGCTCATGCAGCAGATCGCCAGGATCAGATTTGGATGCTTAATGCGAGTCGCAGATTCAATAACAGCGGCGCCGCTCGTCGCATGAAAAGGTTGGGCCTCAGTCCTCGTCAAGGTATCTCCGCTCACGCGCTTTCGGTTCACTCAGTCGTCTGGAGGGTCGACTCGGCAAGGCGTTCGGCATCGGCTTCATGCCGCTTTTCGGCTGGTCGCAGCACCGCCAGTGCCAGGAGAATGGCACCCGCGTTGATTCCGGTAGCGATGTAGAGCACGAGATCCCAGTTGCCGGTGGCGGCGACCAGCACGCTGCCCAGCGGCACCAGGAACCCTGCGGCACCCTTGGACGTGTAGAGGATCGCCAGGTTCTCGGTCGCGTATTTTGAGCCAAACATATCCGTACACATCGACGGGAACAGGCCGTAAACGTTCCCCCACGACAAGAAGATCATCCCGGAGAAAAAGACGTAGCCCAATGGATGCTGTCCCGTGACGCTCAGAAGGAAATAGCTCGCGGCACCAAGAGTGAAGGCGATCACCATGCCCTTGATGTCTCCGATCCGATCGCCTAGCCAGCCAAAGAACGGTCGGCCGGCGCCGTTCATGATGTTGGCGAAGATCAATCCCAGCGACAGCGCTGTCACGCCCCATAACATCACATCGGCGACTTTAAAGGACTGCGCGATCGTCGCGAGATTCGCGGTCACCATCAAGCCCCCGGCACACATCAGGAGATCCAGCAGATAGAGAACCCAGAACACCGGCTGGCGCAGCACCTCGGACGGCTTGTAACTGTAGCTTGACTGCTCCACCTTGACATTCCCCACCGCCGGTACCTCGCCTGGGCGAGGCCCGCGAATGAATTGCGCCGCGATCAAGACCGCGCCACCCTGGATCAGCCCGAACCAGAAAAGCGTCGCCTGGTAGCCTCTTGCAGTGATCATCATCCGGATGGGAATGACAGTGAGCACGGCTCCAGCGCCAAAGCCAGCCGCGACCAACCCGGCCGCCAGACCGCGGTGGTCCTTGAACCATTTCACCGCGATTCCGACGCCTGTCGTGTAGACAAATCCGGCACCGAGGCCGGTAACGGCGCCGCCAATGTACAACAGGAGCAGCGAGTTCGCCGAGGCCATAATGATCCAACCGAGCGCGGTCAGCACGCCGCCACCGGCAATGGTAATGCGCGGTCCCCTGTCCGGCCCAAGCTTGTCTGCGATCCAACCGCCGAGCGGCGTTCCCCAGGTCTCGAGTGCGACGAACATGGTGAAGGCCACCTGAATCTGGGCTATCGCCCAACTATGCGCCTGATGGAGGGGCAAGACGAACAGGGCCCACCCATATTGCGCGTTGGCAACCATGAGCGTGCATACAAAGCTGAGAATGAGATAGCGCCAGCGCT
>JBEKEP010000260.1:0-3112 GCA_050013775.1 Occallatibacter sp.
GTCGAAGTTGAGCCAGATGCGATGGCTGCGGTAGGCGCGCGGCACGCGGATCACGGTCCGGTACCAATACGAGGTGTGGCACAGGCTTTCTGGAATGATTTCAGGGCGTTCATTCTCGCCATACAACGGCTCGGGATAGACGTGGTCGTTGACGAGAGAGGTGAGCACCGTGCCGGGAACCGTGGCCGCGTACCAACCGCGCGCATCGAAGCTCGCGCTTGCAACTTCCGCACCCGCTTGCGGGACTTTGGCGACATCCTGCAGCATCCAGCCGGCGGCGAGCGTCACAGGTTGCGGAGCGGAAGCGGCTGCGGCGAACGAGGTAGAGGGGACCAACAGAGTGGAAATCGAAGCAAAGAGGGAAAGACAAAAGAAATGATTGCGAATATTCAACGGAAAACTCCCTCGGTTCGGAAGTCGATCAACAAGCTGCGTGGGGACGCGCATTCCAGTGTCTCAGATGAGCCTGCATTCTGCAGGGCCGCCGTCGATTTGCAACAGAACCCTCTTCGATCCGTAATAATGGCAACATGCAATTCCAACGTTCCTCTGGAGCACTGCTGCACATCAGTTCGCTGCCTTCGCAAGGAGGGATCGGCGATCTGGGTCCGGCCGCGCACGAGTTTGTGGCGTTTTTGGCCCGCGCCAAGCAGCATATCTGGCAGGTTCTGCCGCTTTGTCCCACGGGATATGGCAACTCGCCTTACGCGGGATCTTCGGCATTCGCGGGCAATCCCGCGTTAATCAGCCTGGAGTTTCTTCGCGATTGGGGTTGGATCGGCGCGGATCGCATTGCCGGACTTCCCAACGGCCCAGGGCCGGTTGATTTTGAGGAGGTGGAAGCGCGGAAGTTTCCATTGCTTTACGAGGCCGCGGGAAGTTTTCTCGATCGCGCTCTGGACGAACCCGCGCTGGCCGAGCAATGGGAGGAATTCGAGGCGTTCTCCCGCAACCAGGCTGCGTGGCTCGACGACTACGCGCTGTACGCGGTCTTGCGCCGCACATTCAGTACCGGCGCGTGGACGGAGTGGCCCGAGTCGCTGCGACGTCGCGATGCACAGGCGCTGGCCGCGGCTGCCGCCGAACACGGGCGCGAACGCGTGGTCGAAAAGGTGCTGCAGTTTGCGTTTGCGCGGCAGTGGAATCTGCTCAAAGAGGCCGCGGTACGCAGTGGAATCCGGATCCTGGGCGACGTGGCAATCTTCGTCAATATGGACTCGGCCGACGTTTGGGTGCATCCCGAGATTTTCGAGCTCGACAAAGACCTCAAGCCGATCAGCATTGCCGGCGTGCCGCCCGATTACTTTTCGGCAACGGGCCAGCGATGGGGCAATCCGCTCTATCGCTGGGACGTGCTCTCCGCGAGCGGTTTCGACTGGTGGATCCAGCGCATCCGGCGCGCCGTGGAGATTTACGACATCGTGCGCCTCGATCATTTCCGCGGATTCGAGGCGTATTGGGCGATTCCTGCCGAGGAAGAGACCGCAGTCAAGGGCGCGTGGATCAAGGCGCCGGGGCTGGAGCTTTTTCGCGCGCTGGAAGCGGCGCTCGGACCGCTGCCGCTAGTTGCCGAAGACCTGGGCGTCATTACACCGGAAGTGGATGCGCTGCGCCTGGAGCTGGGCATGCCCGGCATGAAGGTGCTGCAATTCGGCTTTAGCGACAAGGGCGCGCACACGCACCTGCCGCAGCACTTTGTGCCTGCGACCGTGGCGTACACGGGCACGCACGACAACGACACGACACAAGGCTGGTGGAATACGGCAAATAAAAAGGAACATACGGCCGTGGAGGCGCTGGTGGGGCCGGTAAACGGCCGGCCTGTGTGGCCGTTGATCCGCGCGGCGCAGGGTAGCGTGGCCGGCGTCGCGATTGCGCCGGTGCAGGACCTGCTGGAACTGGGCTCGGAGGCGCGCATGAACACGCCGGCGATCGCGCAGGGCAACTGGAGCTGGCGCGCGCCGGAGGGCTGCTGGGCGGAAGAGTTGGCGGGACGGCTGGCGGCACTGGCGGAAGTGACGGATCGGGACAACGATCCGCTGGACAAAGAAGCAGCCAGTCGCCAATAGCCAGTAGCCAATAGGTAGATGAGCCGCTGCCTGCTTCCTATTTCATGTTTCAGCGGTAGCTCGAGTCGTCGAAGCGGCTCATGTCGATGGAGTCGTCGAGGACGCCCAGGGTGATTACGGCGAAAGTGAAGACCGTCGTGTCCGGCTCGAGGTGGCCGCCGAAGGCCTTGTCGGCATTGGCGAGCACGATGTGCGGATGCACGCGGCCGTTCATGACCATGCCACTCATGCCGATGATGTCGGCGGGCGCGGTGGGATTCTTGATAAACATGTTCTTCGAGGGCATGTCGCGGTTCGAGACCTGGTGAATCTGGTAGCCGCGCACGGAGCCGAATCCAGAAAGAATGACGGCGTTCTTAATCTTTTCCTGATCGATCATCTTCTGCAGGCCGGCGAGCAAGTCGGTGCCGAACTTGAAGCGCAGCACGACGATGCGCTGGAGATGGCCGCTTATGGCGAAGACATCGGGCACGTCGGGGCTGTTGGGTTTGGAATCGACCGCGGGATTTCCCGTGGCGTGGGTGACCTCGTGGCGCGTCTCCTGCGCGGGCAGGGCAACGCACGAGGCGAGAAGAGCGACAACGAAGAGTTTCTTCATGGGTGTTCTCCGTAATGCGTGGACGGGAATCCCGGTTGGGTTCGTGCGATCCCACATCCCAAAGTCGGGATGTGGGGCACCCCTTTTCGTGCTGGGTCGAAGAAGCGAGAAGCCGACTGATTCCTTGGTTCCTTGGCCCCTGCCTTTAGAACGGAATATCGTCGTCGGAGATTTCGGCTGACTGGGCGACGTCATCGATACCCGCGGGTTGCCGCTGGTCCATGTTGGACGATGCATTCGATGGGCGACTGTAGCCGCCGCCATCATCACGGCCCGAAAGCAGCGACAGATCGTTGACGATAATCTCGGTGCGGTATTTCTTTGCGCCGGTTTCCTTGTCGTCCCAACTGCGGGTCTGGATTTTGCCTTCGATGTACAGCTTTGAACCCTTCTTGACGTAGTCGCGGACGATCTCGGCAGTGCGCTTGAACGCAACCAGATTGTG
>JBEKEP010000261.1:0-3064 GCA_050013775.1 Occallatibacter sp.
CGACGGTCTTCGCATTCGCCTTCGCAATGGCTTTGATCAGCTCGGTCTGCGCTGCCGGAAGCTCCAGGCTCTGATCGCGCCCTTCGCTGTCCTGGTCGCCCACCATCACAATCACGACTTGCGAATGCTTGGCCGCCTCGGCGGCAGCGTTGATGTCGCTGCCGTCCATGACGGTCACGTGGATCTGCAATCCCAGCTCCGCGCTTAACCCGTCATAGGGAGTAATGGTGTAGAGCGGGATCACGTGCGAGCTGCCCCCGCCGCCGGTGTTCGGCCGCACCGCGTACGGACCCACCACCAAGACCGTGCGCAACGATTGGGCATCGAGCGGCAACAGAGTGCCGTCGTTCTTCAGCAACACCATGCCCTGCGCTGCAATTTGGCGCGCGACAGCGCCGTGTGCCAGCACCGGAATCGGCACTGCCTTCGGCTGCGGCCCAAAGTCGCCATACTCAATCATCTTCGCGAACCGCCGCACCAGCTTTTCATCGAGCACTGAAACCGGAACTTGTCCCGCATCCACCGCCTTGCGCAATTCTTTATCGAAATAAACTCCCGTCGGCATCTCCAGATCCAGCCCGTTCAGCGCGCTGGGCACGGTCGAGTGCGTCGCACCCCAGTCGGAGAGCACAAATCCGTCGAATCCCCAATCCTTTTCCAAAACTCCCTGCAACTGCGGCGCGTTCTCGCAATTGAATGCACCATTCACCTTTGGGTACGCGCACATCAGCGAGGCCGAATGCGCCTCCTTGATCGATGCCTCGAAGGCCGGCATGTAAATCTCGCGCAACGTCCGCTCGCCAATCACCTCGTCGACGCTATGCCGGTCCGTCTCCTGGTTGTTGGCCAGGTAGTGCTTCACATTCGCCATGATCCCAGTGCTTTGGATACCCTCGATCGTGGCCACGGTAATGCGCCCGGTGAGAAAAGGATCTTCGCCGAAGCTCTCAAACACGCGTCCGCCCTGCGGCACGCGCGCGATATTGATGTCGGGCGATTCAAAGAGCAGGCTGCCCAGCGAGCGCGTCTCCTCAGCCTCCAGCTTGCCGTAGGTGTGCGCCAGCTCCGGATCCCATGTTGCGGCCAGGGCAATAGGCGCGGGCATCGCGGTCGCCGGTGGCTGCGGGCTTGCGCCACCCGGTCCCACGCCGGCCGGTCCATTCGTCATCCAGAAATCGGGAATGCCCAGTCGCGACAGGCCGGGCACCATCCTGTACCGAGTGGCGTCGTGAACGCCGTGCAGTTCGCTGATCTTTTCGTCCAGTGTCATCCTGGCCACGATCTGCCGCGCCCGCGCCACGGCCTGCGCATGGGGCACATGCGCAGGTTGTGCCGGAGCTGCCGCAAAAAACCCGGCCGCGATGAGCGCCGCAACTGTAATGCTGATCGAAAAATGGAGAGGAATTCTCAGAGAAGAAATTGCAGGAAAGATTTTTTTCACGATGTTCTCGATTCGGAAGGTCAACCCAGCGGAATTCTACCATCCGCGCATGTCGCCGCGGCGGCTCGCTTCCTTGCTCCCTGATTTCTCGTTCCCTCGCCCCGTTGCTCCCGGCCTCACCGTGGTAGGACCACTCGGCCTCCGGCAGCGTATGATGATTTCCGCAAGCAAATCAATTCCTCAAGAGGCAGTTCCGTGATTCGACTCAAGATCTCCCGCAACCAAGCGGCGATTATGTGCGCGTTGGCTTTTGCTTTCCTATCCTGCGGCGCACTGCATGCGGCCAAAACCTGCAATCCTCGCGACTTCGGCGCCAAGGGCGACGGCACCACCAAGGACACCACGGCGATTCAGGGCGCTATCGACGCCTGTGCTGCCAAGGGCGGCGGCACCGTTCGCCTCACCGCAGGCACCTATCTGAGCGCGCCCATCGTGCTCAAGAGCAACATCACACTCCAGCTCGACAAAGGCGCCACTCTGCTGGGCTCGCCCGATCACGCCGACTATCCCGATAAGGTTGAATTCCGCCTGCCCGCGGTGCAATCTCTGGTCAGCGCCACAAATGCCGAGAACGTGGCCATCACCGGCGAGGGCACCATCGACGGCCAGGGCGAAAGCTGGTGGAAGATGACGCGGGGTGTGCGTGACGCTGGCGTCATGGGCAATCATCCCCGTCCGCGGCTCATCGTCTTCGATCACTGCAAGCATGTGCGCGTCGAGGGCGTCACCATTCAGAACTCACCCTTCTGGCAACTCGTTCCCTACTACTCGGACGACGTGCTCATCAGCCACGTCCGCATTCTGGCGCCGTATCCATCGCCGAACACCGATGCCGTCGATCCTTTCTCTTCGTCCAACGTGCGCATCGATCATCTCTATGCCGATACCGGCGACGATAATATCGCCATCAAGTCCGGCGCCATCGACTCCTCGGGCGGCGATGACCCGGCCCGCGACATCACCATCACCGACTGCACCTTCCTGCATGGCCACGGCCTCTCCATCGGGAGCGAGGTCGCCGGCGGCGCGCACAACATCGTCGCCAGGCGCATCCATTTTGAAGGCACGGACAACGGCATCCGCGTCAAGGCCAACCGCGACCGCGGCAACGACGTCAGCGATCTGGACTTCAGCGACATCGACATGAAAGACGTCAAGAACCCGATCGTCGTCAGCGAGTACTACCCGCGCATTCTGCCTCCTGCTGGAGACGTCGCGCCGCAGCCCGTCACGCGTCTTACGCCCCACTTCCACAACATCGTGTTCAGGAATGTCACCGCTACGGGTGGCGAAATGGCCGGAGCCATCGTCGGCCTGCCGGAAGCGCCGGTCACCGATATCGTGCTGCAAAATGTCACTCTCAGCGGCAAGACCGGCCTTTCCATCGGCTACGCCAACGTCATTGGCCAGAATGTGAAGGTCACAGCCGCGCAGGGCGACGCCATCCTCAAGATGGCCGGCGCCAACGTCACGCTGCAGTAAACTCGCGATCCAATAGAAAGGGCTGCTCCCCCGGGAGCAGCCCTCGTCTTCTTGGCCCCTCGTTTCCTTGGTCTCTGCTTTACTGGTTTACCCCGCTGGCCAGGAATCCGCCGTCCACCACCAGGATCTGCCCGGTCACAA
>JBEKEP010000262.1:0-2872 GCA_050013775.1 Occallatibacter sp.
GTGACGCACCGACGGTGGTCGCGCGAAGTGGCAGAGGCGGCAGGGATCGAGATGAGCTGGTTGCCCAAGGTCTACGAGTCGCCGGAGATTTGCGCGCGCATCAGCGAGACGGCGGCGGGGCTGACGGGATTGAAGGCGGGCACGCCGGTGGCAGCGGGCGCGGGCGATCAGGGCGCGGGCGCCGTGGGCATGGGAATTCTGCAGCCGGGCAGCGTTTCGGCGACCATCGGCACCTCTGGCGTGGTGTTTGCTGCCACGGCCGAGCCTACGAAAGATCCCAAGGGCCGTCTGCACACGTTTTGCCACGCCGTGCCGGGCCTGTGGCACGTGATGGGCGTGACGCAGAGCGCGGGGCTGAGCTTGAACTGGTTGCGCGGCACGTTTTTTGCCGGGCAGAGCTACGACGCGCTGAGCGACGGCGCCGAAAAAATTCCCGCAGGCAGCGAGGGCTTGGAGTGGGCGCCGTATCTGCTGGGCGAGCGCACGCCGCATCTCGATCCCGAAGTGCGCGCGGCCTTTGCGGGCATCGGCGTGCAGCATACGGCGGCGCACTTTGTGCGCGCTGTGCTGGAGGGTGTGGCCTATTCGCTGCAGGACTCGTTTACCCTCTTCCACGAGCTGGGCATTCCCGTGACCGCCATTCGCCTGGGTGGTGGTGGAGCGCGCGGCGCGTTGTGGCGCAAGATTCAGGCCGGCATCTACGGCAAAGCAGTGGAAGTTCTGGTGGCCGAGGAAGGCGGCGCGTTCGGTTGCGCGTTGATGGCCGGCGTGGGCGCGGGCCACTGGAAGAATCTCGACGAGGCCTGCGGGCAGGCTATCAAGGTGGCGCAAACGATCGAGCCGGACCCAGCCGACGTGACGGCGTACAAGGCTGGCTACGCGCGCTGGAGAAAGTTGTATCCGGCGCTGCGGGGGATAAGAAACTAAAGACTTAAGGACTAAGAGACTGGAGGGCCCGCGGAGACGAAGCCGTTGGGCGCCCGACTCTCCGTGCGAAACTTATTGCCTCCTCTTGGGGTCTATTCAGCAGTGCGTGGCGAACTTTCCCAACGCACGGAGGCCGCTCATGCGCTTCCCCAGCAGGCTCACTCTTCCCCTTGTAGCAACACTGTTTCTCGGCACAACGACGACGTGGGCAAGCGGCCCTCCGGCTGCTGCCAAACCGGCACAAAACCTCACGCGGTATATCTTTCCCGATGGCTCAGGCTCCATGGGCCTGCCGCCAGGATGGACGGTGATCAGTGCGCAGCTCGGCGACGTGATCGCCTAGGGCCCCAATGGCGAGAAGCTGCGCTTCGGTCTCGTGGTTCCGGTGGTCGATCCCACCAGCCCGCAAGCCGGGGTGTTGATGGCGGGCGGCGCCGCACCGGGAAACTTTATTGCCGTTCCCTATAGCGCGGATGCCGCGACGTTATTCGTCCAGGGCAGCGAACAAATCGCGCAGAAGTTTGGTCTGCGGTCTCCCACCATCACCATCCAGAGCACGCGGAACTTGCCGGCCAACTTCGGCGGCAAGAACGTCGCGGTCTACGGCCAGGTGGATGCGCACGACGGCCGCGGCGCGCAAGCCATGGTGACGCAAATGATCGTGACGCCGCCGCAGACGCTCGGCGCTTACCAGGTGACGGTCTTTGAGATCACGGCGCCGCCGCAGGTGATGGCGAACGACGCCGCCACGATTACCGCGATCTATACCAATTACAACCGCAACACGCAGGTCGTGCTGGCGGCGGTGAACGCCCAGATTGAGCAGAGCCAGATGCAAACGGAACAGTTCCTCGACTCCGCGAGGCGGCAGTCGGATCAGTCCGAAAGATCGACGGCGGGCTTTTCGAACATCCTTCTCGATCAAACGGTCATCCGCAACACGCAGACCGGCGAACACTTTACCGTATCCAATCAGCGTGCCGATTGGCTCACGCGACACAATTCGTATCTCTTTGAAGAGGTTCCCGAGAGCGAGTACATCAAGGGCGTCGACTATTAGGGCGCAGACCTTGATGCCTGAAGACGTCAGCTACGCGCAACTTCCGGAGCGGGAATCAGCAAGTCCGCGAAGACAAAGCGCTCGCGGGTGACGATCTCTCCGGTTTCAAGCGGGAGCGGTGCCGCAAACATAGGGCCGGCGTAGACGCAGGTGTGAAACTCGCCGCGCTCGGCGCAGGGATCGATGTCCGGCGGAAAATCGCGCAACAATTCGTCGTTGAATTCGCGGCCGGCAAAACTCGCCGGCAACTTTTCGGTATCGACGCAGGAGATGCGCGCACGCAGGCCGCCGGCAATCATCTCGCGCGCCAGAGTGTCGGTCGGTATCTTCCAAAGCGGAAACAGTGGCTCCAGGCCGGTGGGCGCAAGATTCCGTACGCGATAGGCGCGCACGTCTTCAAGAAAGAGATCACCGAAGGCGACCGCGTCGATGCCCTCGCTTACGGCGCGTTGACACGTCTCCGCCATGCGCTGCTCATAAATCTCATTGGAGCAAGGCCATGGTAGCGGGACGAGCCAGAGCGGAAGCCCGGCCGCGGCGGCCTGCGCTTCGAGAACCGTGCGGCGCACGCCGTGCATGGCCACGCGATCAAACTCCGAGTTGAGCGTAGTCAGCAGGCCGCAGATCTCGATGGCGGGATCGCGGCGCAGGGTGTGGAGGGTCCACGCGCTGTCTTTACCGCTGCTCCAGGAGAGAAGGACGCGCTTCATAAAAAACAGCCCTCAGCCGTTAGCTCTCAGCTTTCACCTTCATCTTCGCACGGCGAGCGGCTCAGTTTTCCTGCCGTTGGCACAAAGGCCACGCCGCGCTGCTCCCGCATTGCAACGCGCATCGATTTCCCACTAGACTTGAAGGGGTAAGGTCTCCACCTCCGTGCGGAAGTGG
>JBEKEP010000263.1:0-4148 GCA_050013775.1 Occallatibacter sp.
GCCTCGGCGGAGGCGTTGTGGGCGATTGGATCGCGGTTCGCTTCGGCCTGCGCACGGGGCGCTGTCTGTTGCCCGCATTCTCCTTTGCAGTAACGGCGGTTCTTCTGGTGGTCGGGTCGCGAATTCACGGCGCGACTGCAGCCGGCCTGATTCTTGCCTGTGGCGCGGGTGTCCTGTATATCTCGCAGAGCGCCTTCTGGGCGGTCACGGCCGATATCGCAGGAGAAAACGTCGGCGTGGTTTCCGCCATCATGAATATGGGCGGGCAGGCGGGTGGGGCCTGCACGGCTTCGCTCACTCCGCTGATTGCGGCTCATTTGGGGTGGGAGATGTCTTTCGTCACCGCAGCTTCCGTCGCGGTGCTCGGCGGCGCGGCATGGCTGGTCATCAACCCGCTCAAAGCCTGGTTCGAATCAGACACCGGCTCGAAAAGATCGTGTGCCGCAAACAAATAACTTCCTCCGTCCACTGGATCGGAAGGAAGAGAAGTACGCATCCGAGTTACCGATGCGGAATCGATTGCATTTCATGCCCATTGAACCTGCGCGGGTAAACATGACCTCGCATGATAGTTTCCATGTACCGATTTGTAACCGGCATGCAAATAGGAAAACGACGACCCGGGAGAATTCCGGAGAGAAGTCAGGATTCTCTTCAACGAGATCCACGCGGCAGCATGGTTGAAGTGCGCGCCGGCCATGTGCCTTATGATTGCTCGGTGCGCTTGGAGGACTGTTATGTCAGCAATCGAGAAACCTAATAACATACGCGGGAGCTTTAGCCGCCGGATATTTCTGGCGGGCGCCACGGCGGCAGCCGCTGTCGCGTCATGGGACGGCGCGCATGCTCAATCGGCGGGCATCGACAACATTCCAATCATTGATGCGCACATTCACTTGTTTGACGGCACTCGCTCGCTGGGTGCGGGATACATGGGCTCGCCGGCATATCGCGCGATCTCCAAGACATCGCTCCCGTCGATGTATAGCCCTTTGGCAAGACCGGCTGGGATCGTGGGCGCTATTGTGGTCGAATCGAGCCCATTGATCGACGACAACCTCTGGTACCTCGAACAGTGTCGGGACAACCCGATCATGGTCGGCGTCTCGGGAAATCTGGATCCGGGGCGGCCGGACTTCGGCCAATACGTGGCGCATTTTCACAAGGACCCGCTCTATCGGGCGATCCGATCCAGCCGTTTCTACGGCGCTGACAATGGAAAGGTCGCTCTGAAACCCGACGAGGTGGCCAATTTAAAGCTGCTGGCTCAGGCGGACTTAGCGCTGGACACCGCCAATCCGAGCATGAATCTTATGCAGGCCAACGTACTCTTGGCCGATGCCATCCCCGACCTTCGCATCATCATGGACCACCTGCCCTCCTTCGATGCGACGCCTGACGATCAGCAAGCCTATGAGGGTGTGGTGAAAGAGATGGTGGTGCGACCCAACATCTTCGTCAAACTCACGGAGGTGTATCACCCACGCTTGACTGACGGCGTCATCGTGAAGGACTATGAGCCTCTGCGCGCTAGGCTCGAGTATCTCTTTGATGCCTTCGGCGACGATCGTGTGATCTTCGGAACCGATTATCCGAACAGCTACGGTGTCGCCACCATCCCGGAGGAGGTTGAGCTCGTGAAGCGCTTCTTCTCTACCAAGCGGAGAGAAGTGGCAGAGAAATATTTCTGGAAGAATTCGGCGCGCGTGTATAAGTGGATGAAACGCGCGGACGATCAACCCAGTCTGACTTGATTCATTCGGCGCTACGCGAATTCCTCGATTCAGTAGGATCACGTGATATCGCTCCGATAAAGGAGAGACTTGCATGTTCGATTGTTCTTCGGCGAAACCTCGTTTTCAAGCGCTCTTCCCAGCACTTCGCTCTCTGATTGCTGGAGCACTGCTGATGGCGTCCGCTGCAGCATGCGCCCAGCAGGCGGCGACGACGTCCTCCGCCAACTCACCGGCATCTCAGCCCGTTGGCTTTGTCCCGGATCGAAGCAACACTTGGACGGCTCCGCCGGGCTCGCAAATCACTGTCGATCGCCGCTCCGGCCGAATCAGCATCACCCTTCCTGTGCAGCCGACCGACGGCTCAAGAGAACAGGCTCTGCGTTTTGCCGACTGGGTTCTCCATCCTTACGTTGGCTCAGGCCCATATCCCGCTGTTCGTGAAGAGCCGGCTTCGCTGCCAACACACACCGTGTATATGCCGGCGGATCTTTCGAAAATCCCCAAGCTTCCGGTCTTGCTATGGGCCAATGGCGGATGCAGGAACACATCGGTTGAGTTCACGCGATTCCTCGGCGAACTGGCATCGCATGGGTACCTTGTCATCGCCATCGGCCGAAGCGACATTCCTTTTCTTGTCATTCGCGGCAGCATCGCCGCAGTGGCCAATGAGAAAGACGCCAATGGGAATCGACTCATCGTCAGCGATCCCGCAGTGCTGATCAAAGGTCTGGAATGGGCTATTTCTGAAAACAGCCGCAAAGACAGCGTGCTGTACGGCAGAGTGGACACATCGAAAGTCGCAACCATCGGGCAGTCATGCGGTGGCCCGCAAGCATTTCGCGCAGCCAAAGATCCGCGCATTACCACCGTGATCGCGCTCAACAGCAGCTTTCCCACACAGGCCGCGCCCGGAATGGTGGGCGGCGCCGACGACGGCTGGACCGCGGAGAAGCTGGCCATTCCCGCGGCATTGTTTACGGGCGGCCCGGCGGACTCGGGATTTAGCGGCGCAGAGCAGTGCTATAAGACGTTCAGCTCAACATTGCCCGTGCTCAAAGCCAGCCTCAATACGGTTGGCCACACCGGCGCCTATCGAAGGGCGACGCGCACACGGTAGGGATGTTTGCCGGCCCGGACTGCGCACTTTGCAAAGACGCGGACTGGTGGGTCGATACAAGAAATATCCCTTGAGACGGGACCGAGGCCGGCCCCTTGCCCCCGTCTTGCCCCGTGCCGCGCGAATTGGCTCATTAGACTTGAATTGCTGGGCGCGGGGCGCACGAAGCTTGATGCGCAGGCCCTACTCCGATGACACGATTCTGACGGGACCGAGCAGGCCGGCCGGTGGCGCTGGTGGTGTTGGTCGCCCCGCGCCATTCACTGCCGTCTGAGGACGCGTGGCTGAACCGGGACTCGGCGGCGCTGGCGCCGGGCCTCTGCCGGCCGGTGCGGCTCTGACTTCGATCTCGATCACATTCTGTCCACGCTTCAGTGCGTGCGTCAGGTCCCAGCGGTACGGCTGCCAGCCGCGCGCCTGAAGATCGACACCATTCAGGCGCACATCCGCGTAGTCTCGGACGTCCGCGCATTCGAGCCAGAAGCGAAGCTTGCCGGTCGGCTTTGAGCTCAAAACAAATTCCCTGGTGTACATTCCTGCGCCGGATACGTCCTTGACTCCCAGATCCTGCCATGACTTCAGCGGACCAGTGAAGCTTTGGCCATTGATGCTCAATGACCAGTCGCCGTCGAGTTCCTGAACCACTTTTCGCGACACGAGAACAGGCTCTGGGGCGGAGACGCCGGGAGGAAGAGGACCAATCACAATGACTCTTGCTTCATAGGGCTCCAGCACAAGAGGCAGTTGCACCCTATCTCCCTGTGCCGTGGCATCGAGCATGGGATGAATCTGTCCTGTCGCCAAATCCCAGACCTGTGCACGGCCATGACCGGTGACCGTCGCGGTCCGCGTTTGCTCCACGTTGCTTTCATTGAAAATGAAGTAAAGATCAGCATCGGCCCATGCCCGATGCGTGTATTTGATCGGCGGACACGGCTGGTCGAGGTGAAAATCCGGCTTGGGCAAATCCGCTATTACTGCGGGTGTCAGATCGTCGGCTGTCTCGTGCACCGCGAAACTCAGATCGGGAGCAGGTTCCGGGTGAAGGAAGGAGCGATCAACAATCATGGATGGCGTGTTGCCAACGAAGATCACCTTTCCGCCAGTGCTTGCGAATGTGCGCAAACGGTCCAGAGAAGCTCGCGCGATGACGACCGAAGAAGGAACGATCACGGCGCGATAAAGCTGGCCGCTCAAGTTCCTGAAGCCATCCTTCTCCAGTGTCGCTACCGAGCTGAGCGATTGCTCATCGAAGTAATCAAAGTCAATCTGATGCTCCAGCAACTCCTTCGACA